>CAZFUG010000093.1:0-14752 GCA_964522035.1 uncultured bacterium | reverse complement strand
AAAGCTATGATTATTCAGCAGCGCAGTTTGCCCGCATCCAGAAACTGATGCGTGAAGGCGATGCTGTAAGCATTACTCTGGGCGCTTCATATATCGCAGAACTGCATGCGCTGGCATGCCGGCAGTTCTTTGCCGACGAAACCCGGTTGCCCGATTATATTGCGGTGCATGGCCAGACGGTCTGGCATCAGCCGGCCCCCATCACCTGGGAAGAGTTGCCTCTGACCGGCACTCTGCAGCTGATGAACGGAGCGCTCCTCGCCGCCAGAACCTCTCTGCCGGTAATCTGCAATTTTCGTGAGGCCGACATGGCGGCCGGCGGTCAGGGTGCACCACTCGTGCCGTTTGCCGACCTGTTTCTTTTTGGCCGCAATGCCACGCGTGATCGCGTAATTGTTAACATTGGCGGCATGGCGAACCTGACGGCGATCAGTAGCGCTTCATCTCGACCAGAGGTCGTCTGTGCCTTCGATACCGGCCCCGGGAATGTGCTGATGGACCTGTTTATGCAGCGTTCCGGACTCGGTCGTTTTGACGCCGATGGCAGGCTTGCCGCGACCGGCAAAACGCTGCGGCCCCTGCTCGATGCGTTTCTCGCAGACCCATATTTTAAACTGCCACCGCCGAAATCGACCGGCCGCGAATATTTCAATCAGCAGCGTCTTGAAAATCTTTGTGCCCAGGCCGGTTCGGCCCCCGCCGCCGATCTGATGTCGACTCTGCTCGATATTACCGTCGAATCGATCGCTGACGCGATTCGACAGCCGGCTTACCCGCTCTCGCAGCCGTCAGAAGTGCTGGTTGCCGGTGGTGGAGCCCGTAACTCTGAACTGATGCGTCGTCTTGCCGGCAGCCTCAACGGCGTTGCAGAAGTTACAACGACCGAAAGACTGGGAGTGCCGGTCATGGCGCGCGAAGCGATGGCTTTCGCGATTCTGGGCTATGCTTTTCTGCAGGGTCGGCCGGCGAATGTGGTCAAAGCCACCGGTGCCGCGCGGCCGGCAATTCTCGGAGAATTCCACCCGGTGCCGTTTATCTGGTGAAGTCGATCTGAATGACCCGGTAATCGATGCCGGTGTTATCTGCCAGGCTTATGTCGTCCGGCACCTTTATCAGCAGATGCTTTTCTTCTTTTGAAAGAATGCGCGTATGCGGCAGCAGAGGTGCAAGAAAGCTTTTTTCGCTGGTGGTGTGTTTAATCACAAATTTTATCCAGACCTGACCGATTTCAAGATTTGTCAGATTCTGAGCGTAGACCTTCATTTCTCTGATACCAGGCTGCGGGTCGATTTCGAGTTTTATGATCTTGCCGACAGCGTTATCGAGAATTTCGTTCCAGGCCTTTTTGTGTGGTGAATCGACCGGAAAACGGTTGAGATACTGTTTATGCAGGTCAATCAGTTCGGGGTAGAACTCGCGGTTCTGCATGACTATGGCAACCGGAATCAGCCACTCGGGGGCCCGGGTGCGGAAAAATTCGGCCAGCGCACCGCTTATCGCATCGTTTTCGCGTTCAGCAGTATGGGCCATGCTGGTGAGAGCGGGCAGACTGATCTGCGGTGCGGCATCTGGCGACGGGGGCAGTTCATCCTGCCCGGGGGGCTTGATTTTCATCGCCAGATTTACCCATTCGCGCAGGGTGACCGACTGTACCGGGTCGACCATGAGAAATTCGAAATAGCCCGGGTGATTGGTTCTGAAAGCGCGGCTGAGATAGCCCTTCTGGCCCGGTGTCGGGAATATGTAGCCCCGATGGTGGGCATCCCATCTGGCTTCGAAAATGCGCGAAGTCAGGCCTTCACTTGAATAGAACTGAGCCTTGAACATCAGCCTGACCGGATGCCAGTTGGCGTTGAGAATCAGGGGCATGAAACGGCTCATTTCGGTTGGCATGAACCAGCGGGCTATGCCATTTGATGTGTAGTTCATGCTTCTGGATTCTGGTTCGGCAAGAATGTAGACGTGCCTGGCCTGCGGTCTCGGGTCGGCCCTGAATTCTGCTCCGTAATCGTTAATGCGGGCCGGTGTGTATTTTTCCGGGATTTTGAACTCAAATCCGTGGATTTTAACCTTGTAGGTGTTGCCGACTTCGCCGGTGCTGACCAGATTGATTTCTTCGGGAGCGTTGAGAAAAAATTCTGCCGGAATTTTCAGGCTTTTTACATAGTGATCGCGGGCCAGCATTGGCAGCACGATGCCGAAAAAGAACGGAAAAAACGATACGACTGCTGCAATGATAACCTTCTGCAGCGGCGTAAGAGTGGTTTCTTCTTCAGGCTTCCAGGCCTTTTTGTTTTTCTTTTCCGCTGGTTGCTGTTCAGTCATATCCCGTCGGTTTCTTCCGGTTTTTCTTCCATGTCTTCGAGCAACGCATCGACATTCTCGATGATCGGGCTGTCAGGAAACCTTTCCTTGATTTCCTGGTAAACTTTCATTGCCTCTTCAACACGGTTCAGCGCGGTCAGCACTTCGCCCTGTGTGAAGAGAAACCTGTCCTGCAGTTTGCCGCCGGCTTTGGCGACCGGGTGATTCTGCAGAAGTTCGAGAGCGGCTTCCCAGCGGTCGCAGTTGATGTTGCTTAGCACGTCAACGTAGAACGACAGAGCGTCGAGATTGTCGAGATTGTCAGAGATCAGCTCTATTTCACGCTGAGCAGTTTCTGTCTGCTGGTTGTCGCTGAATTCGACAACAATGCGCTGATAAAGCTCGAGGGCGCTTTTAAAATCCTTGGTGAATTTTCTCGCTTCGGCAAGATTGAACAGCACGTCGACATAGGCTCTGGTATCGATTTCGCCGGTGGCCGACGAAATTGCCTGGTTGTAATAGTCGAGAGCTTCGAGATATTGGCCGTTATGCAGAGCGTAAGCGCCCTTGTTCATGAGAATGTTGAAGTGGTCGCCGTCGCTGAAACCCTGCTGAACCAGCGTCAACTGACCTTTCTGCAGCCTGTAAAGTTCGAGTCTGAAGAGATCCGGGGGGCCGTAATCGTGGTAGCCGATCAGATTGCGGGCGCACAATGCCGGGTTGCCTTCATGGGTCGAAAAAAACAGCTCACGGCAGATTATCGGATTGCCGTCGACGTCAGGCGCCGGAAAAATGCGGCGAAAAGCATTGAGGTCGGTATAGATGAAGGGCATCACGTCGATGCGGTCAGGGTGTCTGAGAATTGCGATGATTTCGGTCTGGCCGTCGCCATCGAGATCGTTCTTCAAAAGATTCGCAGGCAGCAGACCCTCGAAAGAATCGATTACCTGTCTGGTGCCACCGGCTTTCTGCAGCAGCAGCCGTGTCGTTTCAACGTCGTCGGTTCGCCCTTCTTCAAGAATGACTTCACCGACGCCCTCGAGGTTGAAACTCAATGTTCTGCTGTCTGAGGCGACCGGCTGGCTGTTCGCCGGTATCAGCGACAGAAAAAGCAGCAACAGAGCGACACAGAACAGCTTGGTTTTCATCAGGCAATTTTCTCCGGGCTGGAGTAGAAACGTTCGACCTGTAATTTCATTTTTTCGATAGCTTCAGCAGCGAGTTCTTCTATGGCAATGGCACGACTGCAGCCAGAGGCGGGAACATGGCCGCCGCCGCCCATCGAGACTGCCACGTCTTTTACGTTGATGCCGCCGCGCGATCTGAATTCGCAGAATGACGTGCCGTCATCACGCTCGAAAATCACCACACTTGCCATGGTATCGCTCATGCTAAGCAGCAGGTTGAAGATACCGCTGCCGTAGACATTGCCAAAGCCGGCGCCGATTTTCTTCAGATCAGACTGCCTGACCACCAGAGTCGCAAGGCGGCGGTTGCATTCAAGCCTGAAGTTGCTGAGCCCAAAACCTTGTACCCGCAGATCTGCTTCACTGCGCCCAGAGTTAAGAGTGTTAAGAATCGGAGCAGTATCGAGGCCGGTTTTAAGCAGTCTGGCGGCTGCGAGGTGCGCGGTATGGCGAAGTCCTTCGTTCTGGAAAAAGCGGGAATCGGTTACCAGCCCAAGCATCAGACTGAGAGCGACATCGGCGTCGATCGGCAGACCGGCCTGTTCGAGAATCGCGGCGATGATTTCACAGGCAGCCGAGGCACCGGTGTCGACGTAATTCAGGTCGCCGAACATGGTGTTTGAGGCATGGTGATCGATATTTATCAGACAGGTTTTTTTCGGGTCGCGGTTGAAGGTAAAACCGGTGCGGTCGGCATCGCCAGAATCAAGAATCATTATCAGGTCGTGATCTGAATTTATCTGCGGTTCGCGCAGTAGCCTGACTTCGGGCCAGACAAAGGCAAACTTTTCGGGCACGCCATCGAGCAGGGCAGCTTCAACGCTTTTTCCCGCTTTCTGCAATGATTTGATCAAGCCAGAAACTGAGCCGGTGGCGTCGCCGTCAGGGCGCAGATGGGCGGCGACCAGAATCTTTTCTGCGCCTCGAATTCGATCTATGATTGCGTTGGCATCGTTGAGCAGTTCAGTGGGTAGCATGTTTAAGTATTGCATCGACGTCGGCCGCCATCTGATTGCAGTAAAGCTCAGCCGGGCCCATGTCGATGGTCGCCCTTTCAAGATGATCTGCCATCAGGTCGCGGATTTCAAACCAGACACTGAGGCGGGGTTCGAAGTGACAATAGTCGAGCTGCACGAAAGGCGCTCTGAGATTGGTGTCTTCGACCAGTGCTTTTTTTACGATTTCGCTGTCTACCGAAGATTTTCGCACCGGCAGATAGGTGGTTCTCACAGCCCATTCGGCACCAACGTCGGTTGAAGTGAACCATTTTACGAAGTCCCAGGCGCCGGCCACCTTTTTCGGGTCGCCATTGTTGAAGATGTTGATATTGCTGCCTGAAAGAATAACACCGCGGTTGATGGTTGCGGTATCTGTCGCTGGCTGCGCTCCTTCGCCTGCGCTCAGAATCTGGCCTGGCAGCGGCGCGATACCGTAGTCGAATGCCTTGATGTCGGCTTCCATGAAGACTTTGCTGACGATACTGCTCTCGATCATGCCAACCTTGCCGGCGATGAAGTCATTCTGATGATCGAAGCCCTGGCCCTCGCGGGCAATGCCTTCGCGCAGCATGCTCTGCAGAAAATTCAGGGCTTTAACGGCCGGTGGCTCGGCAAAGCCTGATTTCATGACGCCATCCGGGCCGTCATAGACGATGCGTCCGCCATACTGAATGATGCGGTTGAGAAACGACCAGACATTGGCCTTGCTGCAGCCGTAACCATAAACCGAGCGGTCGGCGCCGGGCGTTTCCTGATGATATTTTGTGATTTTGCGGCAGTATTCAACCATCTCGTCGAGGGTTTCGGGGCCGCGGTTCGGGTCGAGCCCGACTTTGGCGAACATGGTCTTGTTGTAATAAAGCACCGGAACACTCTTGTTGAAAGGAAACGAGTAGAGTTTTCCGTCGAAAGTGTTGTTCTCGAGCAGAACCGGAATAATGTCGCCCTTGACGTCTTCACTTTCAGAAGCGATCAGGTCATCGAGGCAGACGATTTTGCTGTGTTTGATGAACTTTTTCGTCAGAGTCTCATAGTTCTGAGAGATGTCAGGTGCTTCGTTGGCGACGAGCGAGGCGAGCACCTTCTTGGCGAGCGTGTCGTAGCTGCCCATGTTGACGCTTTTTACGAAGTAGGTGTTCTGACTTTTATTGTAACGATCGACGAGGTCGTTCATGACGATGCCGAGCGGACCGCCCATGGCGTGCCAGAAAACGACCTCAACCTTGTCACCGCTGACCGAGGCGTCGGCCGGTCTGGCGCTCTGAGCGTCATCCTGAATGATCAGGCCGATTACGAGGATCCAGCAGATGAATGTTGCAATCAGAAAGTTTCGCATCGCTTACTCCTTCATACCGGTTGTGGCCTGAGATTCGACGAACTGCTTCTGGGCCAGGAAATAACCGATGACCAGCGGCAGAATGGTCATCGTCGAAGCTGCCATCAGCGGGCCCCATCTGGTGCCGGCTTCTGATGAGAAGTAGCTGAGACCGACCTGAATGACGCGCAGGCTGGTGTCGTTGGTGACGATAAGGGGCCAGACGAAGCTGTTCCAGTTGGCAAGAAACGAGAAAATGCCGAGCGTGACCATCGACGGAATACTGAGGGGCAGAACCACCTTGTAATAGAACTGAAATCTGGTGCAGCCGTCGATCGTGGCCGCTTCGAACAGGTCTTTGGGCAGCTGCAGAAAGAACTGGCGCAGGAAAAAGACTGAATAGGCCGAGGCGAGCCACGGAACTATCAGCGCCATATAGGTGTTTACCCAGCCGAGCTTGGAAAGGAAGATGTAGTTCGGAATCAGCAGAGCCTGCTGCGGCAGCATCATCGTGCCCAGCATCATCATGAACAGAGCATTCTTGAACGGAAAGTTGAAGAACGCGAAAGCGTAGGCCGCCAGTGAAGCGAAAAACAGCGAAACTGTTGTAACGGTGAGGGTTACAAAGATCGTGTTGAGAAAGAAGCGGTAAAATGGCTGGGCTTTAAGTGCAAAAAGGTAGTTATCGAACCAGTGAAAAGGTGCCTGGATCTTTTTATTGCGCTCGGCCTGTGGTTTGGCCTGTTCGGCCTCCCAGGCTTTTGCTTCTTCTTTTTTGCGTTCGATGCGGGCTTTTTCTTCTTCACCGTTCAAAAACGACGGTCTGGCAAGGTCTGGCAGCAGAACGATGCTTTTGCTGGTGGTGAGAATTTCATCCTGGCTTTTGAAAGAGGTTGCGATCATCCAGATGAAGGGGAACAGCATGAAGATCGAGCCTAAGATCAGCAGAACGTGAACTGGAACGTATTCAGGGTGTTTGAATTTAAACATGCTTCAGCTTTTCCTCGTCATGAATAATGCACTTTCTTTTCAAGATACAATTTGTTGAAAAGAGTGCAGGCAAAGATGATCACAAACAGAACAAAGGCGGCCGCAAGCGCGTAACCGAATTCGAACTGCTCGAAAGCTTTGCGGTAGAGATAGTAGACGACGACCATGGTGCTCTTGAGCGGGCCGCCGCGGGGGGTCATCATGTAGACCTGGCTGAAAACCTGAAAAGAACCAATTACAGAAATGGTGAAAATGAAGAAGGTGGTTGGTGAGAGCAGTGGCCAGGTGATATGGCGGAACTGCTGCCAGCGACTGGCGCCATCGATGCGGGCCGCTTCGTAAAGGTGTCTGGGGATATTCTGCAGGCCGGCGAGAAAGATGATGACGTTGTGGCCGAGACCTTTCCAGACGCTCATGAAGATGATCGCCGGCATTGCCCAGGTTGGATCCTGGAGCCAGGCGCGCGGGTCGATGCTGAATATGGCAAGTATCTTGTTCAGCAGGCCGAAGTCGGGGTGGTAGATAAAGTTCCAGACGATTGCCACGGCGTTGATCGAGGTGATTACCGGAATGAAATAAATGGTGCGGTAAAGACCAATTGCTGAGATCGGGTTGTTGAGCAGCATGGCGATTATCAGCGAAAACAGGATCGAGAGAGGTACGCTGACTGCAGCATAATAGACCGTGTTCCAGAGAGATTTGTAGAACATCGGGTCATCGAACAGGCGCGAGTAGTTTCCGACACCGACATATTCGGGCTGACCAATCAAATCCCATTCGTAAAAACTGACTGCCAGCGAATAAAAAATGGGAAGCACATGGAACGTTACCAGAATGAGCACAGTGGGCATCAGGTAAAGATATGCTCCCCAGTCCTTTTTTCGTTTATTTGCCATTGCTATGTCCTGACTAAGAAATTTTGAAAGTGCAAAGCGGGCGCAGACATGATGCCGCGCCCGCTTTTTTGATTATCTGCGTGATCTTGCGGCCGGCTTTTTGCCTGCCAGCATCTTCATGAGATTGTCGTAGACTGCGGGAGTTTCGTGAGTGAACGGGGGTGGGCCTGGCTGTGCCATGTTGATGTCACTGTCAGGATACTGATAGTCAGTGAAGTTGCAGCAGCCGATCAGAACGAGGGTGCCGTTAACGATCTTTTCGATGCCCATCAGAGGAATCGGAGTGTTGCGCGGGTAGATAACTGCCGGGCTTCTCGGATCGCCATCTTTATTGAACGTGTCGTTGTCACCGGTAACGAGAATTTCGACGCCGGCTTCTTCGACCAGGGGCTTGTTGTTTCTGTCGATCAGTGAGCAGCTGCCCCAGGTGATGACGGTTTTGACGCCTTCGATGACCGGGTGACCCTTTTTGAGAACGTGGGCGAGAACGCCCCAGGGCTTGTTGGTTTTGTTGGTCGGGTCATGCACCTGGTCATCATTGAAGCGCATTACGGCGCCAAGCTTGCCAAGCATGTAATTCATCGTGGCAGTGCCCCTGAGTTTCGATGAATCCCAGGAACCGCCCATCACCAGATTGCCGCCGGCCATGAACCATTCAGCAATAGCAACCGCTTCGGTTTCGATATACTTGAGGCTCGGGTCAGGAATCATGACGATGCCGAAATTCTTCAGCATTTCGGGTCTGATCAGGTTGAGGGTGTAATAAACCTTCAGACCGTTCTTCACCATGTGGCGTTCGAAGGTTTCCATTTTGTCGGAAGAAGCGTTGCCATGTGCGGCGTCAACCAGAATGTTGATCGCTTTTTCTTCTGCTTTTGCTTCGTTGTAGAAGGCAACTTTGCGAGAAGGAATGCGCTTGTCGGGATTTTTGCCGGTGACCCAGGCCATCGCATTGTAGGCGATCTGCGGGTGCGAGAACATGAATGAGTCATAGCTGTCATGCAGTTTGTTCTTGCCGCCGCTGCCGGTGCCGTCATCGAACGGTGAACTGTCGCCGATGGCGAAAACGCGCCCGGCGCCGAATTCAGAAACCACCATATACGGAGCTTTGGAAATGCGGCTGTCGATCAGGCCAACGGCTTTTGCACCGTCTGCTTCGATGATGTCGAAGGTCGAGCCGGCCCAGATGCCGACCGATTTGAAACCGAACATGGCGGGGTGATCCTGATTGATCGGCCCGGCAACCGGTGCTTCATAAATCGTGTCGCCCTTGAATTTGAAACCGAATTTCGGGCAGAATTCATTGAGAGCGCGGACTGCATCCCAGCCGTCGTTATCGCGGTCGGCATTGCCGTGGTCACCAACGATGAACAGGCCGCCGCCGTTTTTAACGAAGTCGACGATCAGATCACATTCGGCTTTGGAGTAAGGATTGTTGGGTTCAGCCAGAATAACAGCTTCATAGCCCTTGAGGAGCTCGGCTGTAAAAGTACGGCCGCTGGTAACTTTGCTGAGGCTTTCGACCTTGAAGTCGTTGGCCTTGAGCATGTCTACCATCTCGGAGTAAGCGCCCGCGGGAATCCAGTCAGCGTTGCCGGCAGTCTGGCCGTGCGTATCGTCATAGAGAACATTGGCAGCCTGCGC
This sequence comes from uncultured bacterium, assembly GCA_964522035.1. Lineage (GTDB taxonomy): Bacteria > Muiribacteriota > Ozemobacteria > Ozemobacterales > Ozemobacteraceae > Rifleibacterium. Next base: position 5,418 of record CAZFUG010000093.1, on the reverse strand, counting down.
GCCAGCACAAAAAGCGACCAGCAGCATGACTGTCAGCAGAAGATTAAATTTCTTCATTCCTTGCCTCCATAGTGTTTGGGGTCTTGCCAGTATATGCAAAAACTCAAAAAGAGGCAAGTTTTAATCATCATTGCGTCAGGTTACGGTACCCTGCTGCTTTGCCAGCATGGCAAAAAACTTCAGTGCCATTTATAAACCTGAAAAAGACTTGCGTGATCATCTGTCCAGAGATCCATTCCTGCCTTTTCCGGCAGAGATTCCCATCGCCAGAAAACCTTAAGCAGTTTGGCTGCAGCATCGCTGTCGGTGGCGGCCACCCATTGTGATCTGCTGATCATCGACATGTCGTAATCGTCATAGCGGAGTGAATAGTTTTTCGGGTTGTCATTGCCGACCATTGACCGCATGCGAATTTCATCGCAGATGCGCCTGATGACCGGCAGAAAGTCGAAATAACGGTTCGAGGTATGCAGGGCCAGAATGCCATCATCCTTGAGTTTGGACCGGTAAAGTCTGAAGGCTTCAACCGTCAGCAGGTGCGTCGGAACTGCGTCAGATGAATAGGCATCGATAACCAGCAGATCGTAACTTTTATCGGGTACTGCCTGAAGGTTTATTCTGGCATCGCCGACGATATTTTTCCATGACGCGCGGCAGTCCTTGAGGTAGGTAAAATATGCTGGATTCTCGGCAATTTTGATCACTTCAGGGTCAATTTCATAGAAATCGAAATGCTGCCAGGGGCGACCATACCAGGCCAGCGTGCCGCAGCCGAGCCCAATTATGCCGATGTTCTGACTGGCCCGGTTGATGCGGCCGGCGCGAAAAATTGCCCCGATTGGGCTTTCGCGTGAATAATAGGCCAGCGGAAAAACCGGTCGTATATCTACCTTTCTTTCGATACCATGCATGGTGGTGCCATGACTGAGTCGGTAGAAAACGTCTACCGGTGCCTGAGCTCTGCCGAATTTTTCGGCATCATGTGAAATGACGCGGTTAACTTTCAAAATTCCGAAGAAGCTGCGGGTGGTCAGCAGATTTAAACTTCCTGCCGTGCCCAAAAGCTGCCCTGTAATATAAACAACGATCAATAAAGCCAGCTTAACTGCTCTGAATCTGAAAAGCAGCGACAGGAAAACAATGGTAAATGCAAACAGCTGCATGGTTCCAAGCGGTAAAAAATGACTTTCAATGTCTGGAAACCTTGCGTGCAGAGTGATTATCAGCATAAGGTAGGCTGTTGTCAGCAGAGTCTTTTCTGCCTTTCCAAAAACATGTCCCGCGTCGTTGCTGGTAAAAATCGATATTGCCACCCCTGCGATCAGCATGGTTATGACATATTCCGCCTGAGTGGCAAATGCGATCGGGGCAATCAGCCCGTTGAAAACACCGCCCGCAATTCCGCCCACCGAAATCCAGACAAAATACGAATTGAGGTGTTCGGCCGAAGGCCGCATCCTGGCAAGCTGACCATGAAAATACATGCAGACGAGAAACAGGGTGAGGAAATGTAGCGGGATAACCAGCCAGACCGGGTCAGAGACGAGAAAATGGTAAAGAATGATGCTGAGCAGGACGCCATGAATGAGGCGCCGCTCCCATTTTATTTCGCGCCATACCGGGTTTTTGGCAAAGACGAGAATGAAAGAGACGAGGTAGATAGAAAGCGGGAAAATCCACAGCAGTGGGCCCGAAGCGATATCTGTGGCGATATGGGTTGTGACTGCCAGCATGGCGCTGCACGGAACAAAACCGAGAAAGGTCCACACCAGTGCATTTTTAAATGGCAGTTGGCCGGCGTCTGAGCTTTGCTGAGGTAATTCCGCTTCGTCCGGTCTCTTTATGCGGCTGATACAGAGAAACACCAGAAAAATCTGTATCAGATACAAAGCAGACCAGAAGCCTTTCTGCTGCGATACGCGCAGCAGCGGCTCGAATAGAAAAGGGTAAGCCACAAGCGCCAGCAGGCTGCCGGAATTGCTTGCGGAATAAAGAAAATACGGGTCAGAGGCATCGTTCTGTCCTGAATACGAATAATAACGCTGCAGCAGCGGGGCATTTGCCGCAATGAGAAAAAAGAGATAGCCGATTGAAACTGTCAGTCGGCTGAACAGCCAGAATGTCGGCTGATGCACGGCATTCTGAATGTCAGAAAGGTCGATGTCTAGAGGCAGAAAGAACATCCCGCCAAGCAGCAGAAGCAGGTGCAGCATCGACTGCCGCCTGAAGCCGAGAATGTTGATCGATCTTTCGGCGTAAAGATAACCGGCCAGTAAAGCCGCCTGAAAAAAGAGCATGCATGTGGTCCAGACGGATGGCACGCCGCCGAACCCGGGCAGCAGAATCTTGCCGACCATCGGCTGAATGAGAAAAAGCAGAAAGGAACCAACGAAAATTCCAAGTGAGAAAATGGACCTCGTCATGGTTCATCAGATCCTTTCAAATGCTTATTTTGTCAGGGCTCGGCGCTATTCAGGCCCTCGATCAGTCGGGCAAGGTCACCAGACCACAGATTCATCGGCCCGGAAAAATTGGCAAGCATGAAGATGCGCGAAATATCGGCGTTGAAACCGATGGCACGCAGGTTGTAGTCTTGCAGAAACTTCAGCACTGATTCCATTTTGGGGGCCCCGATATCGCTGAAAACAGCGACATTGTTTTCGATAAACGGGTAGGGGAACAGTCGCAGGCTGTAGACGCTGGTGCGCTGCTTGACATCTTCAGGCCGGCGCAGTCCGATGAACCAGACATTGGTGAAACTGTCGACATAGATCTGGTTGCTGTGGTCGAAGCCTGCGTCATAGACATTGATGTATTTACCGTCGAGATTACGGAAAACGTATAGATACTGAAGCGGCAGCAGCTGCGGCGTTGTCTGGGCTGTGGTAATTTCCTTGTTGCGGCTGGTTGCAGCGGCTGGCAGCGGTGTCAGGTAAGCGTTGAAAGTTTTGCTGAGATCCCAGTAGGGGGTGTTCAGGCGCTTGCTTATCAGGCGCCCTTCGAGATAAAGCACCCGGTCGCTGGTCCAGAATGAGACGAGCTTGATGGTATTGCGTGATTCGGTGCGCTGAGCGTGATCTTCGCTGACCGAGAAGTCATCATTGATGCGATAGCGGTGCAGAACCGTCTTGCGATAATCGAGATCGTCGAACAGATAGCGGCTGCGCGCCTGGCCGATGATTTCGACGAGTGCAAACGATTTGCCATCTTCAGACCAGAGCGTTTCGCCAATTTCATTGGGCAGGCGCAGAACATCGGCAATTGCCTTTTTCTGGTCGAGATCGATCAGATGCACGTTGCGCGCCGAAGTCAGCAGCAGGCGCCGGCCATCAGGTGACCAGCAGACAAAGGCGTTGAGATAATTCACCGGCAGACTGCCTGTGTCTGGCTGGGAAAGCATTTTCCCGGCCGCGGCGTCAAATATGAAGAGCTGCCGCTGCTGGGTACGGTTATCGAGAGTCATGCCGGCCAACAAAGGCTTACTGGGCGACCAGCGCATGTCGAGCAGAATCTGCTCGTCGTTGTCCGGAAAAAGCCGAACCGGGTTGCCGCCCTTGACCGGCATTACCATTGGTTTGAGGCCATCTGTAAAGGCAATGTAGGCGCCATCAGCCGAGGCAGCCAGATTGGCATACCAGTTCTGGCTTTGGTCTAGCAGTAGAGTGCTGCTGCAGATATTATCGCTGTCAGTCATCAGAAATAACCGGTTGCTTCTTTTGAAGGGCCTGACGGTTACAACCCGGTGTTCATCGACCGGGCAGAAATCCGTATCAGGCTCAAGACTCTGCTGAAAAGACGAATGATTGATCAGTTCGGTCTTGATGGCAATTTTGCTGGTTTTGCGCGGAAAATGGTCAGGAATGGTGAAGAGGTTGTCGGCATTATCGAGCAGAAAGCTGCGATCTGTGCCTTCCTGTTCGCGCAGCATCTGGTTGACCTGTTGCAGAACCTGATTTATGCCAGGTTCTCGCAGTCGGATTTTTTTGCTGTCTTCGTTCCAGTCTTCAACGGCAACATCAGGGGCGTAGATCATGGTGATCTTGGTTCCGGCCGCAATTTTCTGGAGTTTGAGAAGATACTGCAGATAATTTTCGATAAGATTGACGATCAGATTCAGGCGCGGAACTTCGATATTGAGAGGATGAGCTGAACTGAAACCCGAACGCATCGGAGGCTGAAAGATCAGTTCGACAAGGGAAGTGTTGAAGTTGACTGTCTGATCGGTTTTCTGTGCCAGCAGAATCCCGCCGGGAAGCAGAAAAACAGCCAGCAGAAGAAAAAGCATGGTTGTGTGAAGAGTTCTGCAGTGTATCATTTTCTGTTCTCCATTCAGCTCTGATTCAGGCTTTTAAAAATTTCTTCGATAAGACCGTCGACCAGTTGATCGGCCGGCAGGGTTCTGATGATGCGGCCGCGTCTGAAAATCAGTCCGCTTTCCTTGCCGCCCGCAATCCCGAAATCGGCCTGCTCGGCTTCACCCGGGCCATTGACGGCACAGCCCATCACTGCGACATGCAGTTCGGCATTTACGCCGGCAAGGCGCTGCTGCACTTCTCTGGCGATCTTCTGTAAAGGTATCTGGCAGCGACCGCAGGTCGGGCATGAGACGATTACCGGGCCGGCTGAGCGCAGACCCAGACATTTGAGAATACGTATGCCGGTGGCGATTTCGTCGGCTGAATCACCGGTCAGTGAGACTCTGATTGTATCACCGATGCCCTGCATCAGAAGGTTTCCGATGCCGATCGATGATCTGACGATGCCTTCCTCTGGTAGTCCTGATTCGGTGACGCCGAGATGCAGCGGATAGTCGCAGTCGGCGGCAACGAGCTGCACCGCTTCTGTCATGATTTTTAGATCAAAGGCTTTAACTGCGATTTTGATCAGGTTGAAATCGTATTTTTCGAGGCGTCTGACTTCGTTCATTGCCGATTCAGCGAGTGCTGCGGCAGTAATGCCGCCGTGTCTGGCCCTGATTTCGGGGTCGAGAGAACCGGCATTGACGCCAACTCTGATCGGAATCCCGCGGTCTCTGGCTGCGGCTGCCACTTCCCTGACTTTTTCCTCGCTGCGGATATTGCCGGGGTTGAGGCGCAGGCCATGAACGCCATTGCGAACTGCAGCCAGTGCCAGCTGATGGTCGAAGTGAATGTCGGCGATTACCGGAATCGGAGACTGCTCACAGATAGGTTTGAGCGCATCGGCGGCGGCCATGTCCGGCACCGCCAGCCTGATAATATCACAGCCGGCGAGGCGCAGCCTTTTGATTTCGCTCACTGTGGCAGCGACATCACGGGTATCGGTTTTGGTCATCGTCTGTACCGTAACTGGCGACTGGCCGCCAACGGCAACCTGCCCCAGTTTTATGGTGCGGCTTCGGCGTCTTTCAATGCTCATCAAGTTTTTCCTGCTATGATA
>CAZFUG010000092.1:11389-15013 GCA_964522035.1 uncultured bacterium | reverse complement strand
AGACGTGGCACAGTCTGACGCCGCATTCCGTGCGGCCACAAAACCGGCGTGGCACAAAAAACGCAGCGCGCGTGGCAGCCCCGTGAAGTGGTCAGAAAGAGCCAGTCAGACATCTCGATTGAGGAATGATAGGCAAAATACTTTTCAATGTTGATAAGGTTGAAATCAATATAAGGAAGGGTGTCAAGATCAGCAATCGGTGGGCGCTCTGCGTTAAAAACCTTCTTCCCGCCATCAGAAAAAGCAAGACCGGCAATGCTTTTGACATGCGAAAAATCATAATCAACCTTGCGTACTGACGGAAGGCCGCTTTTTAAAAGATCCTCAAGAGTCAGCTCGCCTTCACCAATCACGCAGAAGTCGATCTCCGGGTGATCAAGAAGGCTTTCAGCAGACGTGGTTGCAAGGGGACCGCCGGCAACAATCCAGATTTCAGGAAATTCATGACGGATGGCGGCACACAGATCAAGGGCAGTATCCCTTGTGGCCTGATAAAAAGGAATTCCAACAAATCGCGGTTGCAGCTCACCAGTTTTCTGCAATACTTCTTTCAGTCCGAGTTGTTCTATGACAGCGTCAAGAACCAATGCATTCAAGCCGGCACGATTAAGCCAGCTGCCGAGATAAAGAAGATTCAACGGCTGTTTCATATCAGGCCGCAGTTCGCTTTTCCAAAGCAGCGGCGGCGCGATAAGAACAATATCCGGGCTGAGTTTCATTTTAAACTGGCCAGATGTTTCTGGCAGCCGTTCCAGAAATCCAGGTTTCGATCAAGATTGGCTTTGAGATAATCGCTAAGATGCATTTTGTTTCTAAGACTCAGCTCCAGCAACTTTTTAATAAGCTGTGCCCGTTCTTCGATACTCTGTTCAATCCGCTTTTCACAGCGCTTTTTCCAGAGATCATTGTTCGCGATCTGCAAAGCTTCTTTAATTGAGTCATGCCGGCGATAAAGGTAATGCTCTACCAGCTTAAGATAAAGAGCATATGTAGTTTCCGGGTCATCGTGCGGGCGATTAACCCAGAAATCCCATGGCGAGTCCTGATCAATGCGTGCAAAAAGCGCGGTATAAAGATCTTCACCCATATCAGGAAAGTTAGCCAGAATTCGAAAAAGTGTGCTTAAAAGCGGCGGTTCCCAGAAATAAGGGTCAGATTTGTCGAGAGTCATAAGATATTCATGCAGCGTATTCGGCAGATGGCAGACCGGCTGAAACTCCACCCTGAAACGCTTGCCGTTGCTCCAGCTTTTCAGGGTCCGGATAGTGTCAACACAGTCTTCATATGCTTCTGCTTCAGTAAGCATAGGCCCTTTAATCAGCACGTAACCTTTGGCAATTGCGCCTTTGTCACGAATAATATCAAGACTGCTTTTAACATCTTCAACTCTGTCGGGCTTATTATAAAGCGATCTGACAGCCTTATTTGCAGTCTCAATACCAAGCGTAATTTCCAGTTCAGTTTTTCCGAGGCGCTTTACGGCCCTGCCCAGATAATCTGTGGTTTTATGATCCTTGACTATATCAAGTCCGTTGGTCTCAACAACAAGTTTTTGCATGCCAAGCTCAACAGTCATGGCAAAAATGGCTTCCCTGGCTTCTGGAGAAATTTCATTATCGTTAAAGAAAAAACCGTCATTGTATACATGCAAAGATTTAATCGGAGCATCGAGCGTGGCATTAAACTGCTCAACATGTTTTCTGATCACGGCAAACTGGGCAAAAAACTCTTCGTTCTCAATTTTTCTGCCAATTCTGGAATTCTTTGTTCCGCACATTGTGCAGCCACCGGTTTTTACCGACCATTCACAACCGGCATTGTTCAGGTAGGCCACCGCACGATAAATTGGCTCACCGCGGTAGTGGTCAAAATAAAGATTAACGCTTCTTGGCTCTTTTGGATCAGCGTTGTCGAAGCGTATATTCTGCACAACTGCGGGTGAAACCATATTTTTCTCCTGTTAAGTAACTAATCAGAACTGTGAGCTGAGTCAGCAAGAACAATTAATAGTTCGTCTGAAGTAAGAGGCTGTTTTTTTTCGACTCTGTCCCAGGCAAGTGTAACTACTGCGGCCATCTGACGCTGCGTCATGAGATTGTTATAACGACTGTCGAGCAGTTCCTGGTCATCTATTTCGAGGCCATCACGGATAATTTCCGGCATATGAGCATCAAGAGCGCATCTGAATGAATCTTCGGGAAATTGCCCTGCAAGCTCAGTACCCGGATACAATGTTACCGGGAAAATGCTGAAATAGGTCATCCCAAGCTTTCTCAATTCAACGGCAAGGTTGATGGTCTCAACAATTTCTTCAGGCTTTTCATCAGGAAATCCAATCATGAAAAAGCACTTGGTTTTTATTTTATAATCCGCCAGACAGCGCATGGTTTCAAACATTCGGGCAAAATCAAGATACTTATGCAGTTTTTTCTGCCTGTCTGAGCTCCCGGTTTCAACGCCAAAGGCAATATATGTCATACCTGCACCAGCAAGTTTTTCAACATATTCACGGTTAAGATGATCGGCACGGCCGATGCACTGAAAATTTATATTCACTGGCCTGATCAATTCGAGAAAGCGATCAAGCCAACGACGATCTGAAAAAAAAGAATCATCGCAAAAGCCGATTTCGGCTAAAGGAAACAACTGTCGCTGATATTTAATTTCTGCGACCATTCGTTCTGGCGAAAATCGCCTGACATTACCAGGCCATAGCACTGGTGTACAGCAGTAACTGCATCGAAAAGAGCAACCACGTGAGGTGTTAAGAAAAATTGTTTCTGGAATGCCGTTTTGCTTTTGTAGTTGGAAGTATTTCTGGTTATCTACAATCGTGTAATCAATAAATGGAAGTTGATCCAGATCACCTATAGGCGCCCGGCGTGGATTAATTTTTACGCCAGCTGAATCTTTGAAGACCAGTCCGGCAATACGGCAGTAATCAGATCCGGCATAGAGCGCTTCAAGCAGTTCAAAAAGTGTTTCTTCTCCCTCACCACAGACCCCAAAATCGAATTCACTGTCGCGAATCATTTTTTCGGGTTCCATGGTCAAGCAAGGGCCGCCGGCGATGAGCTTTATGCCGGCATCAAAGTGGTGAATGCCTGCAGCAATTGCAAAAGCATTGGCTAGAGACGCATAATAAAGAGGCATGCCGACCGCTGCCGGCATGCCTTCTTTTACTTTGCAAACGGCATCTTCTACAGAAGCTGCCTCGTACAACTCAACGTCCAGAGACTTTGAGCGCAGATAAGAATAGAGGCAGAGCAGGTTTAACGGCGGCTGAAAACTCTGGCGCAGATGCTTTTCACAATGCAGCGGCGGCGAGATCAGCAACAGTTTTTTCATTAAATCAGGCTCTGCAGAACGGGTATCAGGTTATTCTGCGGTGCGAACTGCGGCGGCGCGACCATACTTGGAGTGATCGTCAAAGTATGACCAGCGGATTTCCTGAAAATAGAAGGTGAAATACCACGCTGAATGAGCATCTCTGGCTTCGGCCCAGATGAAGTCCTGACCTATCGGGCTTTTCTGACCCATTTCAGCAAACAATTTGATCAGATCGACCTTGGTTGGAGCCCGCCAGTTGTCACCAAGACTCTTGATCCACTCCTGAGACTGGTT
>CAZFUG010000092.1:9888-11379 GCA_964522035.1 uncultured bacterium | reverse complement strand
AACCTTCCATTCCAGACCACAGGCTTTAAAAACGGTTCCGGTCGGGTCAGCCGGGGCCTGGGTTGCTTCGGCGGCAAACGCGCTGCCGGCAAAAAGAGTCACAAAAAGAACTACGGAAAGACACAATCCCCAGAAATGTTTCATCTTAATCTCCTCGTCTAAGTCTGTCTGTTACACCAGATTTGCTGATTCTACTTTTGCCAGAGTCTCGAAGTCAAGAATTTACAGGCTGGCCAAAAGCCTGTATTGTTATACAAAAGTGCATGAATAAATTCCTGTTTTCGCAACAGTTATGGCCTGCAAGCTTGGTGACTTTTTCAGGAGGCCTATGAACGAGCCTGGTATATTCGAGCAATGAAAAAAACAGACATTAGATCTCTTCTGACCGAAAAGCCAAAAAGCATGGATCGGCTTGGAAATAGCTGTTTTGCTGAAATGGAAGCATACCGACTGAATAAAACTGATGCCGAAACAGTTTTTATCAACCAGGACCTTTTCAGTTGTGAAAGCCAGGAAACTGCTGCCTCAGATGATCTAAAAACTGCTGTTGAAGCCAGTTTTTTTCTGACCCTTGATAAAGATAGAAGCAAAGGTGAAACACCGGTTAAAGTATTTGCTGACCGACAGGCTGATCCAATGAACATGTCTTTGAATGGCAACCTTGGCTCTGGAAGGGCTGTATATCTCGGCAGCTGTTTTAATATAAAAGGCATTGGCAGAACTGTGCTGGCAACCTCAGTCGATCCTAATCACTCAAACGGCCATCTTGATCTGGTCAGTGCTTTATGGGAAGCAATCTGCGCGAACGTTATTCATACCAATCTCGAAACTGGTTCTGCGCCTGTTTTGGCAGTTATTGACACCAGGCAGAAAATCAGTGTTCCATGGCGTGAAGGACTTTATCCCGGCGGGTTTATTGTCAGAGTCGATCTGAACGGCGAACTTGATCGCCCAACCCATCTATTTTATCGTAATCAGCCGGTTTCAGCAAACCAGATCAGGGAATTTGCCTGCAATCTTGGTCGGCAGGATGCCGAAAAGTTTATAGAACGTATTCTTCACGGATGCTGGTCTGCCGGCAATATCTCAACAAGTGGGCATATGATAGATTATGACACTGTTTTTGCATTGCGAAGCCGTGCACCTCAATGGTCATACCGCGCTAACTGGCTGAGCAACTTTTTTGGACTTGAAGGCGATGGACAGAAAAAGCTGCTCAAAGCTTTAATTAATCACCAGATCAACCATGAGCACATGAGTTGCCGGGAAGCATACCGCGCTTTTGATGACGCCCGCAGTGAGCATATGCGCACAAGGTTTTATGATCTTCTGGGAATGGATTCTAAAAGGCCTTTTGTCAGCCGCCATGTCAGCAAAAATGAGTTTTCAGAAATGGTTATGCTGTTTGAAGAGCTTTCGATGAAAATGTCGGAGAATCTTAAAGCGACTGCACCATGGGATGAGGACAATTCTTCACTGAACATTTTTGAT
>CAZFUG010000092.1:4680-9878 GCA_964522035.1 uncultured bacterium | reverse complement strand
TATCTGCGGTATGCCCCGATCCTGCTTGACTCTGGCTCATTTAATGAAAAAAAGGGACTTGAGCTTCTTCGCAATTCAGCGGCAAAGATGGTTGAAAGCAAGGTCACGGGTATGCCGCAGAGCATAGAAAATATTATTCGCAGAAAATTTGTTGTTTCTTCACAGGAGCAGTTGCAAACACTTGAAAACAAAGCTTGCAGCTTCATTAAGATTTATCTGAAACTCATGAATGAATATCGCAGTTCATTGCCGGAAAGCTGGGAAAAACTGATTCTCAAAGCTTTTATTGTTAATGAGGAAAGAACATACATGAACTGCCGGCCTGGCAACGACACTCTTGTAGTTCTGGTACAGAAGCTTCAGGAAGGCACGTTGAAACCGGAGGAGTTCTCCAGAAGAATTCAGACGATAATAATGGCATGCGATAGAACATTAAAAAAGCGCATTGCAGGAAAATACGTAAGCAATATCAGAATGTATCAGGATGGTTTTACTGCTCTGCTGCTCGATGAAAACGGCCAGTTCCAGCCGGCAATTTCTATTTTTACCCAGAACCCGGCTCACGAAATTTCTGATGACTGGCAAATTTCTATTAACGGTCGTTGTCACAATTGTTTTTTACATGTCAATGATCAGTTTACCTTTATAGTTGGGCCAAAATTGCCGTTTGCTGATATCTGTGGCAATTTTTCCTTTGACAATACATTCTTTCTCAAGAATGGCCAAAAATTCTGTCTAACGGCAGTCGTGAGGTGATGCCGAGCGAAGGTATCGGCGTTCCGGTCCGTTCAGGCTCTTAATTTCATCAATCAGTTCGTTAAGCACAAGGGCGTGTGATGAAATTTTCAGTATGCTTTTGTATAGAAACCATTATATGAATCGACTGTCAGCCAGAATTTAATCTTTTTGTTAAGACAGAACTTTACAGGAAAGAAAAACCGAAATAACATAATCTTGGATTCTCACTATAAAATCCGTTCGTTGTAGAGGAAGAGCTTTGTCGAATAATGTCATGGCTTCCTGGCTGTAAGAAAGGCTTATAACCATGAAACGCATTATAATAATGTTGTTGTACATGCTGGTTTTCATTAACCGGACAATACTGGGAGACACCGCCACTGCTCCGGCTGAGGTGTCCCAGCAGACGAATATTCTGTTCCTGGTCGTTCCGGTTCTGATTGTTCTTATTGTTATTGTTTTGCTTAAATCAGGAAAAAAGACTGATTTAAGGGCTGATTCTGTTATAGAAAGTTCTGCAGACAAAGACGAAGCTGTCGCAAAGCAGTCTGATGGCGAACAAAAGAAGCAGCCGGTAGTTGAAAAAGCTGATGCGGGCAAAAAGACACAGAAAAATGTGGCTGTTCAGGAAAAGCCTGAAATAAGCCCACTTTCAAGGCTTGCGGCACTCGAGGCAGAGGCCAGAGAGACTCCAGAGCCAGAATCAAAGCCTGTCAGAGCAAAGGGCGAACCTGCGGCCAATTCTTCTGAAAGCGTCGGTAAAAAGACTTTGAAGAATAAGGCTGTTGAGGCGCCAGCACTTGCAGGGCGTCTCGCAGAGGTTGATAAAGACGTGAATCCTGCCAAGCCATCACCTGCTGCAACCCCGGAGCCAGAAGCAAAGGCTCCTGCAATAGAAAAGAAGCCCGATCTAACGCCTGCTGCTCAGGTATCAAGCTCTGTGGCAGAACCACCGCAAAATCAACCGGCTGCAGTTGCCGGCCTGGTTCAGCCGAAAGAGCGGCTGGTTTTTGCTCTTGAAGGTGATGGAAAGCCATATGAAGCCCAGGGAAGCATTATCAGAGTCGGCAGAAAAAAAGAAAACCAGATTTGTATTCCGGCCAACGAAGTCAGTCGCGAACATATTGAAGTTACTGCCAGCAAGGGGCTGGTTTATGTAATGCCCCTGACTGAAACCAACACCACGCGCCTCAATGGCAGAAGCGTCAAGGATAAACAGGTTATCAAGCCTGGCGACACACTCAATCTGGGTGGCCTTGATTTTATCGTGGTTAAAGCCAGGGCTCTCTGATCAGAGCCTTTATTTTACTGTCATTGGCGGTAAATAAAATCAGCCCCGCATTTTTTGCGGGGCTGATTTTATATTTTGTGTATCCGTGTGTCAGGGCTTTTTGAGGGCGGCTTCGGCCTCAGCTGTCAATTCTGGTGATGGCTTGGCCTTGAGAACTTCTTCATACATCATTCTGGATTTATTGATGTTTTTGAGCTTCTCGTAGCCGCGCGCCGCCTCGGCGTAAGCTTCGGCAATGAATGGGCTGCCGGGATAAAGGACCGGAACCTTTAGGACTTCAAGGATGCCGTTGTCTGTCTCACCAGCTGCGATAAGGCTTTTGCCGAGCCACAGGCGTGTTTCGGGTATCGCGGCATCGGTTGCCGGGTAATCTTTGAGAATGCCTCCGAATGATTCAATGGCAGCTTTGTAATCTCCGGTCTGAAAGAGAGAAATGCCGGCGGCCCGCCTGGCCATTGGAGCCAGCGGATGATTCGGTTCTTCGGTTGTAATTGCTTTGTAGTGCTGGATTGCCAGTGGGTGATTGCCAAGACTGCGGGCAATTTCGGCTATATGAAATCGGGCTTCCTGGCGGAAATAACCGGTAGCATCGAGAAGCTGTGAAAAAGCAGCCAGGGCCTGCCCCTGGTCTTTAAGCTCAAGCCAGCTGAGGCCGATTTTGAATATGGCATCTTCACGCAGTTTGCCTTTGGGGTTCTGGTCTATGTACTGCTGAAATCGGGTGATGGCTTCCTGGTGTCTGCCGGCTTTCATCAATACTTCGGCGGCCCTGAAAGTTGCCTGTGGGGCAAGCTCGTTGCCCGATGCTGTAATCGCTTCAAAAGCGGTGAGGGCATCGGCATAGCTGTTTTGCAGATAGGCCAGTTCCCCGAGTTGATAGAGAGCGTCAAAGCGGGCTTTGCCCTTGGGAAACTGCTTGATGACCTTATTGAAAAAGTCGCCGGCAAGAGTGATGTTGCCAAGGTTAAACCAACATTCGCCGATGCGGTAGATGGCTTTTTCGCGAATATCGGGATCGACCTTTTCTGATGTTACTTTTTCAAAATTGGCGATCGCTTCTTTGAAGCGTCCCAGCGAGATATTGACCAGCCCTGATTGATAATGAGCCTCGTTTACCTTGTTGCTTTTCGGGTATTTTTTCAGAAAGTCTTCAAACGCCCTCAGACTTTTTTCAAATTCACCATTACGGGAAAGGGCCAGAGCTTTTATAAAATCAAGTTCTGGTTGATCGGCCGGGTCTAGTGCGCTTACGGTGCGGGTGATCCAGTCGATGGCTTTTTCATAGCTATGCATGTTCATCAGTAGGTCGACAAGGTTCTTGATAGAATCTTTTCTGACCACAGAACCTGGGTTCCCAGCCTGCTTTTCGAAAAGCGCCAGCGCTTTTTCTGGCTCAGAGAGTCTGATGTGGCACCATGCCTTGGAATATGCAGATTTCTGGCCTAGATTTGAATCGGGCCCGAGTGCTATTGTTTTTGCATATTCGCTGCTTGCGGTGCCGTAGTCTTTGAGTCTGAAGTGGGATTCGGCAATGTAAAACTGCAGAGCCTGGGCTTTGTCGGCCGGGCACTTGTCGAGTGCTTTGGCAAAGTGCTCTAGCGCCTGTTTGAAAATACTCTGATTGAATTTGCCAACTCCGGCCTGCAGATGCGCTTCAAACTTCTGGGCATCATTGAGAGTAGGCTCTTTGAGCAGTTCTTCATAAACCCTTACCGTCTGCTCGGTGTCCATGTTGAATTTAACCATCAGGAAACCGCGTTTAAGGTTTGCGTCAATCCAGAGTGGCAGATCGTTTTTTGTGACGCGGGCGAATGCCTCGACGGCCGATTTGGGATTGTTGTCGTTACTGTGCGACCAGGCCAGACCATAAGCTGAGCGGTCACGAAAGATGCTGTTGGGGTATTCTTTCAGAAGTTTATTATACAGACCGGCGGCTTTGACATAATTTTTCTGCCGGTATTCGCACTCTGCCAGCCAGAATAAGGCTCCATCAGCCTGCGAAAAAACCTTCGGTTCTGAGAGAAGTCGTGAAAGAACCTTGGAGGCTTCTTCGTAGAGATGACGCTGCACAAGACCAAGGGCGTAGCGATATTGTTCACGCTGCTCGGGTGTGTCGGCAATCGCCGGCGCCGAGGCCAGAAGACCTATTGAAAGAATAGAGGCTGACAGAAATTGCCAGATGTTTTTTTTTGCTTTTTTTCTCACGCCTGCTTCTCCAATTGCTGTTTTGTCGGAAATATCTGTTTATTTCGTGCCGGAAGAATCGTCGTCTTTTTTTTGATTGTCCTTCTGGGCATCTTTGAATTCCTTGATTCCGCGACCCAGAGCTTTGCCTATTTCAGGAAGCTTGCCAGGGCCAAAGAGGATCAGAATAATTACGAGAATGACGATCAATTCAGTAAATCCAATGCCCATTTCCTGCCTCCATGTGCATAACCTGCCGGCAATTCTAGCACTTATTACCGCTGCACTTCAAGGAAGAAAAACAAACTTCCTGCTGCGATTGACAATTGGCAAAGGGTGATTTAGTCTAATACCATGGTAGCAAAAAAAGCATTAACATTACTGTCAGCTGTGGTTTTCATGGTTCTGGCACTGGTTCCAGTGTCTTTTGCTCAGGGCGCCGAGCCAGACGCGCTTCTGGTAGATATTCCTGAACCGCCAGGCGCAAGGTCAGAGTTGCCGACCCCGATTCCCATGGTCTATGAATTCATGGGCGGTCTGATGGCGGGCGAATATGACATCTGTCTGGCAAACTTCGATGTTGGAACCTTTTTGAAGCTTATTTTTGACCGCCAGCTGCAGCGAATGGACCCAGCCGAATATCGCGAGCTTTTTTCTTTCCAGATTCAGACCCAGCGCAACGAATTTCGCTTTCTGTCAAAAATCATGAACCGGGTTGCCGGTGGCGCCAAGATCGACTACTCGAACCCAAGATATCACAAGCAGGTTCAGAGCAAGGTCGTTGTTAAAATTGATACCACTCAGGGCAAGTTCGAATTTGTTGTCTACTGCTACTATCTTAAAGACCGCTGGTACATCTATGACTATGTTCTGAACAATCAGAGACTGACTGATACCTTCAGAAATGCTCTAAAGGGCGTGGGCATTGATAATTACGTTGCCGGTCTGCGACCATTTTATGGCGAAAAGCGCGGCTTCAGACCTA
>CAZFUG010000092.1:0-4670 GCA_964522035.1 uncultured bacterium | reverse complement strand
TTTGAATTCAGTGTTATGGTTCCCAGCGATTACCTGATCAGAGAAAACGTCAGCCCGGCGCTTCTCGCTTCGGTCGGCGCTTTCGACGGGCAGTTTCTGATGCATGTACAGGCCGCCACCTACGATGAACCACAGAATCTGACTCAGGTCGGCAAGGCTATCAAAGAGAGCCTGATGCCGTTCCAGCCAAGATTGTTCGATCAGTGGAAAAGCGAACTTGCCGGTGTCGAAATCGGGCATGTTCTTTTTCATTTCCTCAAAAACAACCGCCGGCTCTTTACCCACATGGTTCTTATTCCCCTTGGCAAAAAGCTGGTCGTTTTGAACTTCTATCATGGAAGTCTGCAGTTGATGAAGCACATGACCAACATGCGCGAACGTATCATCGAATCTCTCAGCCTGCCGAAAATCGAGGCGGTTGGTGGCATTCTTCCGGGCGAAATTCCTGATGAGCTGACCGTCAACGGTGCCAATGAATTCGGCGAGATCGACTCCTACCAGGAACCGGCATTTCAGGGCAGCGACGAGATAACTATCACCCCTTCTCAGCCTGAACCTTCGGGCGAACCGGCCTGGGAATCAACACCTCCGCCACCTTCCGGCGAAGAACCTCCCGCTGGCGAAGAGCCTGCTGGCGACGAAGACGACTCTCTGCGTCCTGATTCTTTCACCGGCGGCGACTCCGGTGCTGATTCAGGCGGTGATTCTGAATATCCAGATCCTCCGTCCGTCGATGATTCTGCCGGTGACGATGTGCCGCCACCACCAGAACCTTCAGACGGCGAAGACGGCGAAGTTCCGCCCCCACCGGAACCATCAGATGATGATTCTGCCGGCGATTCATCCGGAGATACATCGGGCGATACCCCGGCGCCTGACGGCAGCTATGGCGACGGTGGCAGCAATGTCGACGACGATGATTATTATCCGGGCCCCAGCGATGATGGCGGAGAAGTAGCCTTCTAGGGCAGCACCGCACAGGAACCATCGCGACGTTGATCGGCAGCCGTGGACAGGCTGCCGTTTTCGTTTCTGATAATGCTGACCAGCCCGAAAAAGTCGTCGCAGCCTGCTTTTATTTCAGAATTTTCAACCAGTTTTCCGGCTTCGGCAAGCAGCTCCGATTTCGGCTGCCATTCGAGCGTCAGGCGATTCTGATAATCCAGGTAAAACCTTGGAGCGCTTACACATTCAGCCGGCGTGTTTCCTCTGAGCAGACGGGCAAGTGCCAGGGCGGTGTTGAAGATTATCCGGTCCGCCCCGGCCCCTCCAAGCGCCAGCCATGGTCGGCCTTTTCTGGTAACGATAACAGGAGATTTTGAAGAAACCGGCCCGGCATCGTCGGGGTAATCTTCTGGGTAAGAAGCGACCTGCCCGGTGTAATTGCGCAGCCCATTATTGTAGAAAAAGCCGCCTGGAGCCAGTTCTCCTGTGCCGAAATGATTGCCGAGAGTCAGCGTGATCGAAACTGCCATGCCATTTTTGTCCCAGACGCAGAGATGGGTGGTGTTTGAGTCAGCCACTTTACTGCCGGCTTTGGCGGTCTGCGGCTTATATTGACTGACAAACCCGTCGAATTTTTCGGGCGTTTTAAGGCAGGCGGCCAGCGAATCGAATTTGGTTGAGATAAATTTCTGCCCGAGTCTGGCGATGCCCACAAGATCAATGCCGGAAAGCGGAAATAAATTGTGCCCGGAGGCAAGAAGCTGCAGCGCCAGTTTAATGGTTACCAGCGAGCAGGATGGGGGAGGGCACCCATAGATGCTGAATTCGCCATAATCATACCTGAGGGGCATAACCATGGCGCTGCGATACCTGGCAAAATCCTGAAGCTGATAGAGAGAACCACGCCTCTGCATGTCGGCAACTATCTGACTGGCATCACTGCCGCGGTAAAATGATTCGCCATTGTCTGCTGCCAGCTGCATCAGGGTGCGGGCCAGGCGGGGTTGATAAAACAACTGGCCGGCACGCAGCGGGTAACCTTCAGGAGCCAGAAATGATATTGTCACAGGATCGCGGGTGCTCAAAAGCTTTTTTTCAACAACTTTTTCAAGGTAGGCGCTTGCCCTGAAGCCTTTGATGCAGGTATAAACCGCCGGTGCCATCACTTCCTGCGCCGGTTTTTTCCCATACAGACGCTGCATTTTCAACAGCATTTCAGGAACTGTCGGAAGCCCGATAAAACTTGCAGGATCGGTCTGTTTTTGCAGACCCGGCCACCTGGTTGAACCATCGAAGGCTGAAACCCGGCCAGCCGGCGTGCAGACAAGTGCAAAGCCGTCACCACCAATGCCTGAGTTCGAAAAATCAACAACACCAAGCATGAAGCCGGCTGCCACAGCGGCGTCAACCGCGTTACCACCTGCCTGTAAAATTCTGGCCGCCGCTGCCGCTGCCAGAGGGTGCCCGCAGCTGACAGCCCCACCGCTGCCGATTGCTGCAAACTGCCGGTCGCTTATTGGTTCGGATGCAGAAACTGAAAGTGCGAAGAGAGGTATTAAGGCAAGCAGCAGACAGAATGAAGTGTTGGAGAGTCGGCGAAAGGCATTCACCTTGCTTTTATGCAGCTTGCCTTTGTTTATGCTGGATTCAGTAATCAGAGTGCAGATAATCGATAAATGCCTGTTCATGCCGGGGTCTCCTGTCTGATAATCTCAAATGCTTCAATTGTCTGGGTTTTACCTTTAACCGAACTTATGGGAAGCTTTCTGGCGGCGCAGCCCTCTGGCAGCGAGTCTTTCATCTGGCCCGAAATCACTATGCCGCCTTGCAGTTTTGTTGCTTCATACGCCAGTCTGGCGGCCAGATTGACCGGGTCACCGACGACGGTGCGCGACAGTCTGGCCTTTTCCGCTCCCATTATGCCCGCGACGGTCATACCGGTATTTATGCCGACCGCCACCTGCATTCCGGTTTTCGCGGTCACCTGGCCAGCGATTACTGCTGCTGCCTGAATTGCCCGCAATGGGCACGAACCGGCATTTTCGCCACGGTGTTCAAAGACGATCATGACTTTGTCTTCGATCATTTTGTCTATTTCACCACCGAAGCGCTCAGTGGCCTCGTCAGCGGCCTGAAGCAACTTCTGCAGCAGGCCGAAGGTCTCTTTGGCGGTATGCGTTGCCTGGAAATCGGTAAAGCCACAGACTGCAGCGAAGAGAACCGTTGCTGCGGTAGTTTCAGCCTTTTCTGCCAGTGAACTGTCGTCTGCTTCTTCAACCTCACGACGCACCGAATCAGTAACAAAACTTTTCAACAGCGCCCCTTCTTCAAGACCTGAAGCCATATTGTTGAAAGACCTGCCAAGAGCTGCAAACTCATCGGGGTGATCTTCGTGAATGCGTATACTGAAATTTCCCGTTGATATTTCTCTGGTCGCGGCTGTCAGCTCTCTCAAGGGCCAGACAAAATACAGAGCCCCTGCAAAGGCAAGAAAGCCGCCAAAAAGTATCAGACCGGCAATAAAAATCATGACCCGCTTCTCCATCAATTCTCTGAATGCTTCAAAACTGCTCATCACCTCTGTTCCGGCAATAATAAAGTTCCCGAAAATGCCCGGAAGTGCTGAATGAATCGCCGTTGTTGCTGGAGTTTCAGTAATACTGCCTGTCCGCGTTCGGGTCAGGTGGGCTGCAATCCCAGTGTGAAGCAGTTCTGGATGCCTTTTGGCAATTTTCTCGAATGGATACTTAACACTCAGAACAGAGTGCTCGTCACCATGCATGGCAATTCTCGGCGATTTCGAATTCAACGACAGCTCTTTCAATGGCAGGCTGTGGGTCACATTTTCTCTTTCAAGATACCAGGCAGCATAGGCGAAAGGTAGATTTTGAAAGTCGATCTGGTTGGCAATAAGCTGCTCCTGACGATAGTTGGCGCTGATCTCGATTCTGATGCCGCTGTTGCGTCTGAAATTATAGAATGCATCTGCTCCGAATATCTTGAGGAAAAAATCGCGCGACATCTCCTGCTTCAATTCGTTTTTGAGCTCTGTCTCTGATGTTTCGGGCAAAACCCCGGCGTAATCAGGTCTCAAAGCCATAATTTCCAGAAATCTTTTTTTGAACATCTCTGCGACCATATTGTCGGTATCTGCCGGGTCATACCACTGCCCGGTAGGGCCCGCCTTGGCCCCGACTATCGTATTGTCGCGCCGGGTTATCCAGAGCGAAGAAAAGCGGTTATTTCCGTACATTTGCCGCATTTTGTTCATAAAGTTGACGGCGAATGCCTCGTCATCGCCAGAATATCCGAGGCTGGCAAACTTCTCGATGCGTTCGATCGAATTAAGCCCGCGCGCCAGGTTCAGGGTGTCGGCATTCTGGTCGAAGGTTTTCCGGTCAAAGTCCTGCAGGTCCTGATCAAGCTTTTCAACCATGCGATTTCTTTCATTGGCATAACTGACCCTGAAAAATTCCCACGCGAGATAGGCTGATGCAAAAATCGGCTGGACGATAAGAAAAAGAAAAAGTCCAGGTATCATAAGCTTGAATGAGACATCCGGGCCTCGGTCAAGAATGAGTTTTTCAAAGATCACTTTGAACAGAATACACGAAAAAAGAGCCAGAATAATCAGCCAGAACAGCCTCTGCGGAGGGAGCTGGATTCTGGAACTTATGACTGGCGAAACTGAAAACAGGAAGCACTTTTTAAATCTGTCGAACCTT
>CAZFUG010000091.1:0-15134 GCA_964522035.1 uncultured bacterium | reverse complement strand
TTTCGGTGCGTGAACCAAATCTGATCAGACCGAAACGCTCGCCGGCTCCAACTTTGTCGCCGGGATTTTTCCAGCAGAGGATGCGGCGGGCGATCAGACCGGCGATCTGTTTAACCAGAACTCTGTAACCATCGGCATCTTCAATGCCAACGGCATTCTGCTCATTTTTGACTGAAGCTTTCGGTTCGAAGGCCGCGAGAAATTCGCCTGGCGAGTAGTGGCGATAGGCGATTTTCCCTTTTATCGGGGAGCGGTTGATATGCACATCGAAAACCGAAAGAAAAATGCTGACGCGTTTTGCCGGGCCATCGATAAATGGCACATGCTCGACCGAATCGATACCAACAACTTTGCCGTCTGCCGGAGAAACGATCAGGCAGTCGCCTTCGGGAATCTGACGTTCCGGGTCACGGAAAAAATAGAGTGTAAATGCAGTGGCGAGATAAAAAATGCGACCCAGCCAGCGGCTGATCGTCGAGAAAACCATGGCAAGCACGAGCAGAGAACCGGCCATGAAAAAACCTTCTCTGTGAATTGGGCTACGCATCAGTCAGGCTCCTTGAGAATAAATTGGCAATTCATTATAAATCGCGGTCAGGGGCATGTCAAGGCAAGTTAATCGGGGTCATTCAACGGCGTTGATTGCGGTGAGAATGGCTGGCCAGAGGGTCTCGCGGGCAAAGGCCAGAAAGAAATAAGGAGATGGCGAGGGACCGACAAATTCAGAAAACCAGGTCTGCCGGTCAGGCAGGGTTATCGAAAGGCCAGTGGCGCCCGGGAAGGCCTTTTGCGAATGGTAACTGCAGACAATCAGACCCGGAAACTCGCGCAGCAGGTTCTCGGTATCGATTTTAATCGTGGTCAGGGGCCCGGCGGCATTGGTGACGAAGCTTTTGAGATCGCGGTTCTCGGCGTTTTCAAAGGCCTGCACCACGTATTTCTTTTCTCCGTCTTCGACAACGAATTCAAGGTGATCGCGCAGGCTGGCCAGCACCTTTGCATACTGGTCGCGCTCGTTGTTTATCCTGGAGAACCAGGTATTGAGGCGACTGATAAAGCTGGTGAAAGCCGAATTGCGGATCATTGAAATCGTCACCGGCTGAGTTATGACGCCCTCCAGATATTTTTTGCGGTATTCGTCACAGATAATGCGCCCAAAGGTTTCGCCGTCGAGTTTGTTACTGCCGATGCCGATAATGTTTTTAACTATTTTGCCATAAGGAAAACCCGCAGCCGGCACCATAGCCTGCGAAAAAACAGTCATGGAGGCGCAGTTTCTGAATTCCCAGGCAACTTCGATACTGCCCATGTTGCAGGCATCGAATGCCAGAAGTTCGAGCGGCCGGCGACTGCCGTCGAAATTGGCGGCAGCACCCGAAATATAAGCGGCAATCTCGATGATATTGCCTTTTTTTTCGGCGCTGTCGTCGACTATCAGAGAGTTGCGCAGGGTCGCCGATGATTTCCAGCCATCAGCATGCGAACTGATGATCAGGGAATAGCGGCGGGCCGGAAAAGCGCGGCGGGCCCAGGTCATAAAATCGGCAATCACCAGACCCGAGCTTGAATCGAACTTGCCGAGCGAAACCAGTTCGACAAGTTTATTTTTCTGCAGCATCAGGCGTTTGAAGCCATCGACCCTGGTATCGACCTGAATCAGAATCTGGGTGCCGGATGGAACCCCGGCCAGCGCGATGTCGTCAATATTGGCGCCAATGTAAGAAGAAAGGCTGTTGTCTCCAGCCATGTGCAGCAGCAGAACATGCTCGTTCGGGTAAGCACCGGAGTTGCCTGCGTGCAGAGAATCGGCCATTGCGGTATAAGCAGCCTTCACCTCAGGGATCTGATCGAGAGCCTGGTTCGAAAGCTTTGCGGGGTATTTTTCGAGCACTTCGGCAATGGCGTTTACGGTAGCGCTGATATGCTCGGTTTTGAGTTCTTCCGGTCTGATGCGGCGGCCATAGCGTTCGCGCAGACAGCGGGCAATCATTGACCGGGCCGTCGAGCGCAGATCGACCGTTACGTTAATTTCGCCATAAAGGCCAGCCGAGGTTGCCGCCATCCATTCGAGAACCAGGTTTTTGTTGGTTCCGTGCTGACAGAACACCACCACCTGGTCGCGAATACTTATTGGCGAAAGGGTGAAACGCCCCTGTTCATCTACTGTTACCGGGGCAGACAGGTCATCCTGAATTTTTACGCTGAATGGCCTGAGATCGATCAGCGATGGGGTTATGCCACCGAGATCTTTATGAACGGCGACATCAGAGAGGTTGATGATGCCCGACAGGCGCAGATCGGTCGGAATGGGAAAATTAAAAGGCAGCGTCGGGTTCGACTCGCCTTCACAGCCGGTCAGAACCAACGCTGCCAGTATGGCAATGAGAAGAAAAAGCTTTCTCAGGATGATCAATCCACGAATCCCCGTCTCAACTGGCCGCGGTCATTTCAGCAGCTGTTTTAGCGGGAGCCGGTCGATTGAGCGGTTCAAGATAGGTCTGGCCGCCCATGTAGGGGCGCAGAACTTCGGGAATTCTGACGCGGCCGTCTGCTTCCTGGAAATTTTCGAGAATTGCCAGCCAGGTGCGGCCAACGGCAAGACCAGAGCCATTCAGGGTATGAACGAAGGCGGTTTTTGCCTTGGCGTCGCTGCCCTTGTATCTGATGCCGGCGCGGCGCGCCTGGAAATCTTCAAAATTGCTGCAGGAACTGATTTCACGGAAGGTATTCTGTGACGGCAGCCAGACCTCGATATCGTAGGTCTTGGCGGCAGAAAAACCGAGATCGCCGGTAGAGAGAGCTACAACACGGTATGGCAGGCCAAGCAGGCGCAGAATTTCTTCGGCGTTATCGAGCAGTTTTTCGAGTTCGTTGTATGAATCTTCGGGTTTGCAGAATTTTACCAGTTCGACCTTGTCGAACTGATGCTGGCGGATCAGACCGCGGGTGTCACGGCCGTAGCTGCCGGCTTCGCTGCGGAAGCAGGGAGTGTAGGCAGTAAAGGCAATCGTCAGATCCGATTCTTTGAGAATTTCGTTGGCATAGAGGTTGGTGACCGGCACTTCAGCAGTCGGAATCAGGTAATAGTCGAACCCCTGCAGCTTGAAGAGATCCTGTTCGAATTTTGGCAGCTGGCCGGTGCCTTTCATCGATTCGGCGTTGACGATGAATGGCGGCAGAATTTCGCGGTAGCCATGCTTCTGCGTGTGGGTGTCGAGCATAAAGTTGATCAGAGCGCGTTCGAGGCGGGCGCCAGGGCCAGTCAGCACTGAAAATCTCGTTCCCGTGAGTTTGGCGGCGCGGTCGAAATCGAGAATGCCGAGGTTGGCGCCGAGATCGACATGATCTTTTACCTGAAAGTCAAATTTACGCGGAGTGCCGAAACGTCTGACTTCGACGTTGGCGCTTTCGTCGCGCCCGACCGGGGTCGTGGCATTCGGCACATTCGGAATGGTCAGCAGCATGTTATTAAGGGCCAGGTCAATCTCTTCGAGCTGTTTTTCGAGCTCTTTAGCCTGATTACCCATTTCTTTCATGCCGGCAAAAAGATCTTCACAGGGTTCTTTTGCGGCCTTGCGGCGGCCGATTTCCTTGTTGACGTTATTGCGTTCGGCCTGCAGAGCTTCGACCTTCGCGATCATTTCGCGGCGGCGGGCGTCGAGCTCTTCGAGAGGCTGCAGTTTATCGATAACGACGCGCGAAGCATTGTTGATGAGAATTTCTAGAATTTTTGCCGGTTCGGTGGGGTTGCCGGCTTCCTGAAGGATGGCTTTGTTGGTCGGATTTTCGAGCGAAGCGTCGCCGCGTTTGATCATGGCAGCTTTGAAGAGTTCGGGGTTGGCGCGAATCCATTTGATATCGAGCATGTCTATCCATTGCCTCCGGTAGTGTATGGGGTCAGACGGTTAGAATACTCTTTTCGTGCCAGCCTTGCAAGAGGCAGAGCAATTATTCAGAAAAAAGGTCGGGTTGAAACGGGCCTTTCGGAAGTTCGGGGGTTATACAATCAGGGCCTTCGTTACGGGGTGAATTAACGTAGCTGCCGACCCTGGTGCAGGTGAGCAGATCATCAGAAGCTGGTCTGAGCAATTGCAACAAATCGTTCGGCGCCGTTTCTGGGTTCAGCCAGGCGGCGAGCTTTTCTGGTGCAATGATGGCCGGCATGCGGTGGTGAACTTTCTGAACCGTTCTATTAGCCGGCACGGTGATGATGGCGCACGAATTCATCTGTTCGCCACCTTCGCCGTGCCAGATTTCCCAGATGCCGGCAAGGCACAGTTGACCGGCATTGGCGGCGGCAGAGAAATAGAAGGGTTCAGCGGTCGCGCCGGCCCTTTTCCATTCATAGAAGCCAGAAGCAGGCAGAATGCAGCGGCGATAGCGAAAGGCATTTTTGAACGCCGGTTTTTCGCGCAGGGTCTCGGCACGGGCATTGATCAGCGTGCTGATTTCGCCTGGGTCTTTAACGAATGGCGGCACCAGACCCCAGCTGAGAAAATCGTATCTGAGACAGTTGCGGTCGATGTCGTAGAGAAACGCGAAAACCGGTTGAGTCGGCGCAATGTTGTAGCGGTCGGCAAAGACAGGTGGCGGCTCAAGAAAAAGCAGTCTGAACAACCAGCTCAGACTGCCTGTGAGTGCAAAACGACCGCACATTTACAGCATCGGCCTGACCTGATTGGCTTTATGCAGTTTAAAGGCCTTCAGGGCTTCAGAAATAATTTCGATACTGCGCCGCATTTTTTCGGGCGAAACAACGAGGGCGATTCTTATTTCGTTGCGGCCGCGCGACGGGTCGAGATAAAAGCCGTTTGCAGGGGTTACCGCCACGGTTTCGCCGCCCATGTTGAACTTTTCGAGCATATAGAGACAGAATTCGGTAATATCTTCGAACTCGGGAAACTTGATCATCAGATAAAAGGCACCTGCCGGCCTTGGGGCAACCACATGCGGCAGATATTCTGCGATCGCTTCCATCGTTGCATCGAGTCGTTCGCGATAGGTCTGCCGCAGCTGATAAAGATAATCAGGGCGGGCAAGAATCGCATCGTAAGCGCCGGCAACTCCATACTGGGCGAGGTCCGAAACGCAGGCCACCGAATGGGCTGTAACCATGGCAATTTTGTCAACCATCGGCTTGCGGGCGACCACAAAGCCAATGCGGATACCGCAAAGCGAAAAGGACTTGCTCGCAGAATCGATGACGATCATCAGGTTTTTCAGCTTTTCGTTCTGCTCTTCGTCACCAAGGTCGAGCTGTAGAACGCTGAATGCCTCTTCGTTGCCAAGAATCATTTCGCGATAGACTTCGTCGCTGATCAGAAACAGCTGATGTCTGACACAGATGCGTGCAAGTCTTTCGATTTCTTCACGACTGTATATCTTGCCGGATGGGTTGTTGGGGCTGTTTACCAGAATAGCCTTGGTTTTCGGGGTAATCAGCTTTTCAATTTCTTCTTCTGAGGGAAGGGCAAAATTATTTTCTGCACGTGACGGAATCACTTTGAGCACGCCGTCTGCCAGACCAAGATAGCCGATATATGGCGTAAAGAAAGGTTCGATTGCAAGCACTTCGTCACCGGGGTTGCAGATTGCCAGAAACACGTTATTGAGTGCATTAGAAGCGCCTACGGTTACCAGAACATTGTCGGTATCGACAACGAGATGGCGCAGATGCCGGCGGTCGAAAAAATTATTGAGATAGCGGGCAAAAGTTTCGCGCAGGTATTTTTCGCCGGTGAATGGTGAATAATTGATCTGGCCGGTTTGAGCCTTTCTGGTAACAGCCTGAATGAATTCGGGGATACACTCGATGTCGGGCTGACCGATATTGAGTTCATAAACGATCTTTCCCTGGGCCATCAGGTCTTTGGCGATGGCCATCATTTTTCTGATCGGGCTCGGGCTCAGATTTTTGATACGTTCAGCATATCTTTCTTCAAACATTGATCTTTCCTCGTTTGTTTTTTTATCAGCGTTCTGAATTCTATACTTTTTGTCGGTCAAAGGCAATCCAGATTATCAGTTTTACAGGCCACTGTCGCGATTTTTAAGAGCCCTGTAGATGGCAAAAGCGTCTTTTAAAAGCGCCGACCATTTCTCAGGTTCAAGCGTCAGGCTCTGATGAACGATCACAGAATCATCCTGCCCTTCAACCTGAATTTGCTGGCTTGAAAACTTCACAAATTCGTTGCGCACAGCGGCATTGAAAAGTGACCGGGTATCAGCTTCAACGGTTCCCTGCAGAACGAAAGCCGATGAAAACTTTTCGTCTTCTTTAAAGTTTATATCCTGACCGCCAAAAAGCTTGCCTAAGTAGTCTAGAAACGCAAATTCGCGGCGCAGATAAAAGTTTGGCAGCTTGAGTTCAGGGTCAGTAATGATACAGATCGTCTGATTATGAGCAGATGAGTTTTTACCACTGCCGGTTGTGTAATGATAGTCGCCGAGCAGAACCCTGATGCCGTCGCGAACCCCTTCCATGACGTTGGTGATACGGTGTGAATGGCCACGGCTGAACATTTTGAGATGTGAATGCGAATCGCGGAAACTGTCGTCGCGAACCTTGAAATCGAAGCCCATGCGCGGCGCCAGCGCTGCCAGCGCGTCATGCCGTTTCTTGGCAAGATACAGAGCGTAGCCGATTCCGAAGATAAAAAGAAAAAATACCAGACCAAAAATCAGAATCTCAAAATTATTGGTAACCCAGTCCATGCCCCACCCCACGTTTAATCTATTCTGCTGCTGCTATAAAGTTGTTACAACAGTAGTTTAAAATGACTGCACAATAAAAGCAACCGACAAAACCAGTCTGCATGGCAATCACACTAAAAGCCCGTATCCCTTATCAGAACGAGATTCCCGCCTCCGCGGGAATGACACAGTAATATTCGCCATTCCGGGTTTAAGCAATGAATGAGTTAACCTGATGGCGTCATCACCGTAAAATCAGTGATTCAAAAGTCTGCAGATAAGATTCGCACTTAATCTATCCTGAGCATAAACAATGAATTGGCGAGACTTTAAGCGCCTAATGAGTTGCACGCCTGATAAAATACCCGCTTTCGCGGGTATTAGGAGGTTTATCAAATTGAAATAAAGTTTATTGTGGATTCTCTTCAGCAGTATCAGAACCTGAAGCCGCGTCTGTAGAATCGATCACGACATTCTTAACCTCTTCAGGCGGGCGGCGCAGGCGGTTCATGAAGTGATTGAAAGCTTCATCTGCTTCGGCGTTGATATCGATCAACTCGTCATGCATCAACAGGCTCAGACTCGCACCTTTGCGGGCACCGACCAGAATTTTCAGCTTGCCTCTGTCGCCTGCCAGTTCAATGCTTCTGGCTTTTTCAGCGTCTTTCAGGCCATATTCTTCGAGATTTTCTGGTTTGGCAAAAGAATTTACGCGGGTGCGGCCAAGGCTGTTAATGAAATCTTTAACATCGGATTCGGCAATTTTCTGATCGCCAACCATCCAGCCGCTTTCTTTGCGTTCAAGCGTAATTGAGCCGCTGGCGTCAGTAACTGTCAATTCCTTAAGGCTATCAAGTGCCGGAATATCAAGATGTTTCTCACGCAAACCGTTCAGATCTACCAGCACCCCGTGCAGTTCGCTGGTAAGAACCGCGTGAACCGCGGCAGAGCTAGACACCCTGACGTAAGTGTCAACGCCAGACATTTCGCCGGTCTCGATGGCAAATTCGCGATTATCGCGATTGCCGACAAGTATTCTGGCGCGGTAAGGTGCAAATCCGTAACCGGCAGCATCTTCCGGTTTATCTTCGACGAAGCGCGAGACTTTCAGATTACGCAGGTTTTCGAGCATCTGTGTCACAGCAACGCCATCGGCCGGATATGAGGCCGGCGCGACGATCTCCCACCCTGAGAGCGATTCGTTCTGCCGCAACTCAACCTTGCCTGCGGCATCTTCAATTACAATACGACTTACCTGGCCGAAGTCCTCAGAAAACAGGCGTTTGTCGCGCAGATCCGCCAGGCTTTTTGCAAACGAGCCCTTGATGTAGCCCGGAACCATGAATACTCGTGGGTCACCCTGTCTGGCAAGATAATATGATCCACCAACTTCGGTTTTAGAACCAAGGGTCAGTTGCACCGTCTGAGTGGCGGTTTCGACGAGAACCACCGGCGAACTGGCATCTATTCCGTAGGGTGCGGTATCAGTGGCATTTTCGGCAATGATCAGTTCAGACTTGAGTTCGGAAAAATGCTTCAGCAGCCCTTCTGCCTCGCCCTGATCGGCGGGATAATCTGCCGGCGAGATTATCCGGCTGCCCTCTTTGCCGTATTGCACCTTTAATTCGGCTTCGGCTGTATTTTTCCAGGTCAACGAGACAATGTCCTTGTCGGTGCAGCCAAGAATCGGCACCGGCTTTTGCACGCCGGGCGGCAGTTTTTCTTCGGTTTCAAAGTAATTGGCATAGACGAGCAGCATTGCCAGAACTATAAAAGCGCCAAGAGTGGGAAGAAATCTCTTTTTCACGATCACACTCTCCTTCTTGCGAGGTAGACAAAGATGCCAAGCATAACAATCAGCGCCGGGGCGCCAAACACGCACAATGAAAATATTTTTCCGGCGTCGTTTTCGTCAAAAGCAATGCGCGGCATTTCGAGAACTCTCGGTCTTATCGAAATCTGCTGATGCTGGCCAACCAGCCAGTTTACACCGTTGACAAAAATGTCACGGTTCGCCAGCGACCCGATATAGGCATTCGAGAAAAAGTCAGAGTCACCGTAGAGCAGCAGGCGCGAGCCCGAAGCCACCCCGGTTCGTTCTACAGCCAGAGCCAGATTGAACGGGCCTCTGATGTCACGGCCTTCTTCGAAGCCGATGTCGATCTGTTCGCCTTCGCGAAGATTGCGTTTAGCCCATGAATTATCGATAGTCTTCATTACCGGTTCGACCTTGTAGCCTTCTTTTTTCTCAAAAGTCAGGCTGCGGGCATGAAACATCAGGCCAAGCATATTTTTTTCCTGAATCGGTTTTACAATCGGGTGTTCTTCGAATGTTGGCGCGACTGTCCAGTAATTTCGCCCGATGCCGCGCGGGTCAACAACGATGTCGCTGGCAAAGTTAACCCCGAATTCCCCGAGTATGAACTTTTCGAGCTTTTCAAGTGGTCGGCCCGGGTCGAGAGCCAGGATCAGATGGCCATTCTGTGTCTTAACAAAGCTGCGCAGCTTTTCGATTTCGCTGTCGAGATAATCCTGTTGCGGGCTTGCGATTATGAGAACCGAAGCACGCGAATCAATTTCTTCGTTGACCAGACTGACTTCAGAGACATCAAAATTTTCACGGATGAGGAATTCGTTCACTCCGGCAATGTCTCTGGGCTGAAAGCCTGAGATCGAAGCTTCGCCATGACCTTTAACGAAGCTGATCATGCGCCTGACACCGCTGGTAACATTGAATATGGCAGAGGTAATCGCCTGCTCGCCGGTAAATTTCGGTTTGGTGTCGGGCGGGCTGTACTGACCGGGCACTTCAAACAGGTCGCTGCTGAAGATATCCTGGCGACTGGCATCGCACTGCACCACAAGTGTTCCGAGGGCGGTAATATTCATGGCCTTTGTAGTTACCGGGTCGCGCATCGGGTCAATCATGGTGAAAGTAAACCGGTCACTGTGGCGACGGTATTCTTTGAGGAGATCCTGAATCATTCCCTCTTCGGCAGTTCCCTTCGGAAAAAAGGCCGTGATTTTGACATCTTTCTGCAGCTCACGCACGGCTTTAACCGTCAGATCAGACAAAGAAAACATCTGGCTGGCGGTAAAGTCATAGCGAATGTTGCGGCGAAAACCGATATGTGACAGAACCACCCCGATACCGATGATCAAAAGAATCAGAACGATATCGTTGAGCCACAGCAGGGTTTTACGGCTGGCAAAGACTTCTGACAGCATAGCGGGGCGGCTGACAAAGGCGGCGATCGTTGCGATAACCCCCGCCAGCAGGGTTCCTGAGGCAGCGGCGGTCTGACTTGGAAAATTGACATAGATGAGGCCGGCAGCAATAATTATCGCCAGCGACAAGATCAGCAGAAGATATGGGAAAATGGGAATCTGAATGCGTCTTCTGTCGTTCATCTGCTTACCTCCACCGGTCTGATTCAAGAACTCTGGTTGCGAGAAACAGCCAGGTCAGCGTAAATACAACAAAGAAAATGACGTTGCCCGAATCGACGATGCCGCGCAGAAACTCGGCGTAGCGATCGAAAATCGACAGATTGCCGAGTATTTGCCCAAAGGCGTTGTCAAAGACATTTTTGGCCCAGCCGAAGATCCAGAAGAGCACCAGACCGCCAAAACTGACCATTGCGGCAATAATCTGGTTTTCAGTAAGGGTGCTGGCGAACAGGCCCATTGAGATAAATGCGGCGCCAAGCAGAATCAGGCCAATATAACCGCTGTAAACCGGCCCCATGTCAAATTCGGTCGAATAGGCCGATAAAACCATGGGATACTGGACTGTCAGGAGGATCAATACAAGATAAAGAGTGAAACAGGCCAGAAACTTGCCGGCAATGATCTCGGCGGGCGAAATGGGTGACGTAAGCAGAAGCTCGATCGTGCGGCTCTTCTTCTCTTCGCTGACCAGGCGCATGGTCAGAACCGGCGAGGCCAGCAGCAGAATGAAAGCGGCGTTGTAGAGCATCGGTTCAAGCGACGCCATGCGGCTTGAAATAAGAATTACCCAGAACAGATAGCCAACAATCATCAGAAAAGAGGCAAAAACTATGTAAGCAACCGGTGAATAGAAAAAAGACTGCAGCTCTTTTTTCATTATCGCAAATATCTTCATGCGGCTTCTTTCCTTTCCTCGGCACTGGTAAGCTTGAGAAAGACGTCTTCAAGAGTGGCTTTTACCGGAGTAATTTCACGCAGCACATGCCCTGCCCCGGTCAAACTGCGGAAAAGCTCATCAAAATCTTCTGTTTTTTCAAGGTTGAGCTTGAAATGATGAGTTTCAGGCATTTCAACCAGTTCTGAAATGGCTGCTCCGGCATGCTTTTCTAACATCTGACGCCAGTCTTTACCGGCAGCGGGTTTGATGCAGATATTCCAGGCCGGTTTGCCGGCGGCGGCTTTTTCAAGATTGGTTACTGAATCGATGGCGACGATTTCGCCTTCATTGATAATGACGACCCGGCCGCAGGTCATGCTCACTTCGGTGAGGATGTGGGTTGAGAGAATGATAGTATGGTCGCGGGCGAGATCTTTAACCAGGCCGCGGATCTCAATGATCTGGCTTGGGTCGAGACCGACTGTCGGCTCGTCGAGAATCAGCACTTCAGGGTTGTGCAGAAGCGCCTGCGCCAGTCCGACTCTCTGGCGATAGCCTTTTGACAGGGTGCCGATCACTCGGGTAAGACACTCAGTAAGACCGATTCTTTCAGCAACATAATTTATGCGTTCACGGCGTTTGCCGGCAGAAAGTTCGCGAAGCTCGCCGATAAAATTCAGGTATGAGCCGACGGTCATTTCGGGGTAGAGAGGTGGGGTTTCGGGCAGGTAGCCGAGTCGACGCCTGACTTCGAGTGAATCTTCAAAAACATCATAGCCGGCGACCGAAGCGCTGCCAGACGTGGCCGGAATAAAGCATGTCAGAATGCGCATGGCGGTAGTCTTGCCGGCACCGTTAGGGCCCAGCAGACCAATTATTTCGCCCTTTTCCACCTTAAGGTTGATATTGTTCAGTGCCCTGAAGTTATCATAAAACTTCGTGATATTCGTCATTTCGATCATGCTCAGTTTACCTCCTGAAGCATTCGGGTTGATGCCAACCGTTTATTTGCTGAAATAGACTGAAAAAATGCGATCAGGTTCCAGATTTTTTCGATTTAATACACAATTTTTGCATTTTTAACAAGAGCAAATCATCAATAAAAAAGATTTCTGAAACACACATCTGATAATGCCACCGACAGAAAAATCAAGGCACCGCCCGGTCGACCGCGTCACCCGTCTCAATCGCTATTCTAGAAATGCACATCCACCAGCTTTTCTTTTATTATCGTTGATTTCTCAGAGAGGGGAATGATAGCTCTTGAAAAGTAATGCAGGTTCTGCGATAATTCGCCAGAAATCAAAAGAAAAGGAACCCCGGCATGCCAACCATTGGAATCTCAATGATAGCTCACAATGAGGAACGCCAGATTGCCAATGCATTGAAATCTGCTTTATTTGCAGACGATATCGTAGTCGTAAACTGTGAATCAGCAGACAAAACTGCAGAGATTGTCAGAGGTTTTGAAAAAGTCAGACTCTTTGACCGGCCAAACAATAAAAATCTCAACGTTAACAAAAGTTTTGGCTTTGAACAGCTGAAAACCGACTGGATCTTCTACCTTGATCCAGATGAGATAATCACCCCAGAACTTGCCGAAGAAATCAAAACCGTTATCAACAGCGAAGCAAAGCATGCCGCCTACAAGCTGCCGCGCAAAAACATCTTTTTCGGCCGCTGGCTGGCTCACGGAAGTCAGTATCCAGACACGCAACTGCGATTATTCAAGCGCGGACAGGCTGCTTTTGCGAATCAGCACGTGCATGAAATGCTGAAGGTCGATGGGTCGATCGGGCATCTGAAACAGGCGTTCGAGCACCACCCCTACCCTGAAATCGCTGACTACCTGCGCAAAATGATCTTTTATACGGGTTTTCAGGCTGAATTCTGGTACAATTCAGGTCTTTCTGACGGGCTCTTCAATACCCTCAGACATCTTTTCTTCAGGCCGTATTTTCGCTTTTTACGCCGCTACCTGCTCAAACAGGGCTTCAGAGATGGCTGGCAGGGGTTCGTCGCCGCTGCCGGTGATGCCTTTCAGAATGTTTTCAGCTATGCCAGATTTCTTGAACTGAGGAGCAGAAAATAGTGCGCATCATTCAGATTCTCAATTCGCCAAACTGGAGCGGTGCTTCAAATTATTGCATTTCGGTCACGAAAGAGCTGATGAACCTCGGGCATGAAGTTCTGCTTCTGACCGAACCCGGCAAACCGATGCACAGAGCACAGCAGCTTGGCATTCCCTGTGATGACACCATCAGGCTGAATCACCGCAATCCGCTGCTCTACGTTCATGCCATCAAACGTATGAAAGCCATTTTCAAAAGTTTCAGGCCCGATATCATCTCGTCTCACATCAACGAAGGGGCCTGGATGGCAGGAATGATCGCAAAAAAGGTCGTTCCGGAAGCGGTCGTGGCACGCATCAGAACTGATATCGACCCACCCAAGGGTCACTTTATCAATCGCTATGTACACCATGTCTGGACCGACCACATCGTTGTCGGTTCGATGCTGCACAAGAAACTGTGCCAGCAGATTCTCGATTATGCACCAGAAAAAATAAGCGTCGTTTATGGCGGTGTCGACACAGAGCTGTTCACCCCTTCACGCGCTGCCACCAGTGAATTCCGTAACGAAATAGGAGCCGACAGATCTGAGCTTCTCATTGGTCTGCTGGCTCGCCTCGACCCGGTCAAGGGGCATGAATTTGCAATTGGCGCCATAACCGCTCTTAAGGAGCTTCCGATTAAGTTCAGACTTGTGGCAGCCGGTTACGAAAACGAACGCACCTTCGCCTGGCTCAAACAGCTTGCTGCAGAAAATGGTGTCGCCGACCGGCTTGTATGTCTCGGTCTGCGCAAAGACCTGCCGGACGTGCTCGCTGCCCTTGACATCGGCCTGATCACTTCTATAGGTTCAGAAGCCAATTCAAGAGCCGCACTCGAATTCATGGCATCCGGAAAACCCGTTGTCGGCACTTCGGTTGGGGTCATACCCGAAATAGTGCATCACGAAGAACAGGGCTATATCGTTGAACCAAGAAATGCCGGCGCGACTGCTGCCGCACTTGAAAAGCTTATCACCAGCCCAATTCTGCGTCAGCGGCTGGGTAAGTCGGCCAGGCAAAGTGTCGAGACCAATTTTTCGCTGCCCCGCTTCGGCCGGGTTATGGAAAGCGTTTATCAGAAGCTTCTCCCCGACAGAAACCGGGGTTGATATTGGCTGTTGACTTCATGGGCGACAATACCATAGAATCCAGGTCAACTTAACGGGGTACACTGCTTGAATATTTTTCGTAACTTCTCAATCAAAGTCCGCCTGCTGGCGACCTATTTTCTGGTCGCCCTGTTTCCGGTGTTTATTTTTGTCTATGTCAGTTATTCAGGCACTGCGATAAGCCAGGCGACAGCATTTTTTATCGGTGCCATAGCCATTATCAATGCGGTTATTACCTCGTTTATGGTCGGAGCCTCGATTGTCGGCCCGATCGACATGGTTCTGCATTCACTTCAGAATTTTCAGACAAAAAAGTCAGCCGCCACCGTCAGCGATACCGGCCAGGATGAAATCACCGAAATATCATTTGAACTGAACCGGGTATTCGGTGAATGGAACCAGGAAATTGTCACAATCGGCAAGAAGCAGTTCCATCAGGAGAAGGAACAGGAGAAAAATCAGCTGCAGATCAGCCAGAGCGAGCAGCAGCTGGCGTCGACCCGTTCCCTGCTTAAGGTGGCTCAGACTCTGAACACCACTTTCGACTTTCAGAGCAATCTCAAGGCCATTCTTGACGAAGCGGTCGCTGCAATGAACGTGCAGTGGGCTTCGATTCTGCTGATAAATCGTGAAAAGCATGAGATGACGGTTGCCTGTGTCAGAGGTGTCGAGAAGAGCCTGCTAGATGATCTGGCCGAAGAAGAATACCCGTCGATCCGCCTCAAACCGCACGAAGGGCTTGCGGGTCAGGTTATCAAAGACGGGCTGCCGCTGATCGCCAACAAAGGCTTTAAAGACCCGCGTTTCAAGCAGTTCAGCGAATTCCGCAACAAGGACGAAAAGGTTGCCAGTCTTTTGTGCGCCCCGATTGTCAGCTCAGACGGTATCGTTCTCGGGGTCATGAATCTTATCAACCGCATAGTGCCACCGGTTTTCCGCAATGAAGATCTGCCTTATGTCAAAGATCTCTGTATGCTTGCCACTCTGGTAATAGAGCGCAATCGCATGTATGCCAATCTGTTCGTTGATGAACACACAGGTCTGGCTGCTCACAACGTCTGGAAAGGCTATTTTGCAGAAGAACTGCACGTTAATTATGTGACCAACGGCG
>CAZFUG010000090.1:0-15307 GCA_964522035.1 uncultured bacterium | reverse complement strand
GACGAACCTTGGCGACTCTGCCTTCGGCATTGGGCAGATATTCGATCGGATTAGCCAGGTTCATGAATTCGATGCCCTCTTCTTCGGCGTGCTTGATTTCTTCAAGGCGGGCCGGCATTTCATCACGTGAACGGCGGTAAATAATGATCGAGCGTTCGGCGCCGAGGCGCTTTGAGGTACGTACGGCATCCATGGCGGTATTGCCGCCGCCGATAACCGCGACGCATTTGCCGCGCAGAACCGGAGTATCAGAGTCGCTCTGGTTGGCATACATGAGATTGACGCGGGTCAGATACTCGTTTGAAGACATGACGCCATTGAGGTTTTCGCCCGGAATATTCATGAAATTGGGCAGACCGGCGCCACTGCCGATAAAAAATGCTTTATAGCCAAGTTCTTTGAGATCTTCGAACGAGGCGGTTCTGCCGACCACAAAGTTCTTTTCGAAGTTGACGCCCATCTGGCGCAGGTTATCGAGTTCGACATCGACGATCGAGTTCGGCAGGCGGAATTCGGGAATGCCGTATTTGAGAACGCCGCCGATTTCGTGCAGAGCTTCAAAAACGGTTACGTCGTAGCCGAATTTGATCATGTCGCCGGCGAACGAAAGAGAGGCCGGGCCAGAGCCAATGGCGGCAACTTTGACGCCGTTGCGTTTTTCGACTTTCGGCACCTGAATTTTGCCCGATTCACGTTCGTAATCGGCGGCGAATCTTTCGAGATAGCCGATGGCAACCGGGTCTTTTTTCATTTTCTGGGTGTAAAAGCATTTGGCTTCGCACTGCTTTTCCTGGGGGCAGACGCGGCCGCAGACGGCCGGCAGGGCGCTGAATTCCTTCAGTGTGGCAGCGGCATCGAGAAAATGGCCGGCTTCGATATATTTAACGAATTTGGGAATATTGATGCTGACGGGGCAGCCTTCGATGCAGGTCGGGTTAACACAGTCCATGCAGCGGCTGGCTTCACGTCTTGCCTGGTCTGGGGTGAGGCCCTTGTTGACTTCGCAGGTCTGCGATTTGATGCGTTCGCCAGGCTCGGCTTCGGTCATGTGAACCCGTTCGATATTGATGCGGTCTTTGTTTGGCACTGCATTGCGCAGTTCAGCCCGCCAGGCGGCGTTTCTTTCCTGTTTGAGAATTTCGCTGTAATCAGTCATTTCTGGTTCCTCGCGGTTATTTTTTGCGGGCCTGATCTTCTTCGTTCTTGTAAGCACGCAGGCGCTGCAGCATTTCGTCGAAGTCTATCTGATGGGCGTTGAATTCAGGGCCGTCGACGCAGGTAAACTTAGTTTCGCCGTTGACGGTGACGCGGCAGGCGCCGCACATGCCTGTTCCATCAACCATGATGGTGTTGAGGCTGACCTGAGTGGGAATATTGTATTTTTTGGTCAGCAGGGCAGCGAATTTCATCATGATGGCCGGGCCGATAGCGATGCATTCGTCGACCTTTTCCCTTTTGATGACTTCTTCGGCGCCGTCGGTGATCAGGCCTTTTCTGCCGTAAGAACCGTCGTCGGTCATGATGATGACCTCATCTGAATACTCGCGCATTTCTTTTTCGAGAATCAGCAGGTCTTTATTGCGGGCAGCCAGAACGGTAATGACGCGGTTGCCGGCTTTTTTGAACGCTTCGACGATCGGGTAGAGTGGCGCAATGCCGACCCCCCCGCCCATCGCCAGAATGGTGCCGGGTTTATGAATGTGGGTGGCTTTGCCGAGCGGGCCGACCAGGTCGGTGATGTAGTCGCCGGCATTGAGGGCGCAAAGTTTGCCTGAACTGGCGCCAACGTTTTGAACGATCAGGGTTATCGTTCCCTTTTCGAGGTCTGAGTCAACGATGGTGAGAGGAATTCTTTCACCCTTGGTTCCGACTCTGAGAATAACGAAGTTGCCCGGTTTGCGCGATTTGGCGATCATCGGGGCTTCTACCACAAATTTGAAGACGAGTTCTGATAATCTCTGCTTTTCGACTATTTTATTCATGTCTTTAACCGCTGAACGTTTCTGGTTTTTCGGTGGCTGACGGGTATCTGATTCTTTACTGGCACCGAATGGGTTCAGCCTTCAGACAGATTATTGCAAACCCCGCCTAAAATCAACTGATATTCAAGCCCGGGGCAGAGATTGCCCGGAAATATTTCTCATTGCCTCTGCCACTGCCTGACTGAGTTCGAATTTCCGGAAAGGTTTGCGTATGTAACCATAGTCTTTAAAGGTTCGCCGGCCTGTCTGACTCATTCAAACTCCCTGCGGAAATCAGTAATAAAATAGTAGGAAGAAACCGTATCGCCGAATTCGTTGAATGTCAGGTCGCCAAGACTGGTTTTGAAGACTTTGCGTTCGAGAATGAATTTTTTCACTTCGGCCGGCGTCCGGCAATTATTTTTGAAAGCTTCGTTAAGCAATTCCATTGATTGATAAACACAGGGGCTCATCGAATACGGGTCGTAGTTGAAGCGCTTTTTAAAGGCACTGAAGAAATTTCCTATTCTCGTATCCGAATGTCTGGAAGGAAACTGAGAAGGCAGAATAATTTTTTCTGCCGCCGGGCCGGCGGTCTGAAGAATTGTCGGCGATCGCGCCCATGGAGTTAAAATGATCGGCGCGTCAGGGTTGAACTTGAATGACAGTTGGGCGATGTTGCCAATTACCTGTTGATAACCGCCGGCAAGAATATAAAGAATGTCATATTTCTCTGAAAATGATTTTTGCAGCAAATCGATGTCGAAATTTTCGACTACGGTTCTGACATGTCTGATAGTTTTTTTGCCGGACTTTGAGATTTCTTCTGAAAATGTCTTGAAAGCCGGGTCGGTATAAGGCGGGTTTCCGGCATCCTGAATGATCAGAATTATTTCGCCGCTGAGAGTCGCTACATAATTGGCGATGCTTTTCTGTTCAATTGTTACATCAGGAACAATGCGAAAGGAGTAATCATCGATATTGCTCATGGCGTTTGAAGTTGCCGAGGTGTTGATACTGAATACCGGCGATTTGCTGTCTGCCCTGAACAATTCCAGCGATGCCAGCGCAACATTGGATGGGTTTGACAGAATGAAAAAGCTGATTCCCTTGTTTATGCGTTTTTGAATCTCATTTTTGGAAGTTTCCGGCTGCCATTTGTCGTCGATTTTTTCGATTTTGAAGTTACAGTCCGGGTTGTTTTCAATAAACATGAGCGCGGTGTTGACTTCGCTTGAACCGAAGGCAGAAACGGATTCAAGACGGGTAACAATGCCGATGCGGGTTTCCTGCTTACCGCAGCCTGTGATAAAGAGAAACAGGGAAATGGCTGTCAGAACAGCGAGAACATGCCCGATTTTACGGATTGTCGAGGTTTTCATTCAGTTTTTCCTGTCAATTGAACCTTATGAACAAGTATAGAGGGCGGGATTTAATTTTGTGTTTTTTTACTCGCCCTGCTTTATTTTAGGACCTTCAGGCCAAAAAGTGCAAGAAACAATTTAAAGCCACCGAATTATTTGAGCAGCTTGCTTTTATTCTGGAAAAGCGTTACATTTAGCTGATCAACAAAGGAGTCGGGCCAGTATGTCACCACAGATTGAAATTATTAAAAACCTGTTCAGCGAACTTTTTGCCAAGCTGATGGCCTTCACCCTTGAAGAAGAATTTCTGCAGGATCTCGGCGAATCGCTCGAAATTTTCTATAACCTGCAGGAAGGCGAAGAATACGAATTCGACCCGACCGAAGAATTCCTTTTCCTCAGCTGGTTTCTGCTCGACGACAGCGATGCGGCCGGCAACTGCCTGATGGATGAATTTATCCGCCGCCATGCCGACGAACTCAACCTCCAGGAAATGCAGGTCTGCCAGGC
The DNA here is from genome assembly GCA_964522035.1 of uncultured bacterium. GTDB lineage: Bacteria > Muiribacteriota > Ozemobacteria > Ozemobacterales > Ozemobacteraceae > Rifleibacterium. Next base: position 11,472 of record CAZFUG010000090.1, on the reverse strand, counting down.
CCTGAAAGAAACTCACCTCACCCTGCTGCAGGTAAAAGAGGTGGTGCCAGGCACTTCGATGAAACTTAAAGATGTATTTCTCGGCGAAGAGTTTCAGGTTGCCGAGTCTGTTGGCTCTGACAGCGTTCCAGACGACAGTATTCTGTTTACCAGAGTTCTCCGACTTGGAGAAGCCAGATTTCTCGTCGGTGCCGGCGTTTTCCTCGACCCGTCGGTGCGCGAACCACTTACCCAGTTTGTTACCGACCAGTTCAAACAGGACTGCGAAGATGGCCACCACCAGAGCTTCAAAGACTTTCTCAAAGAGAACGGTGAACTGATCAACTGGTGGATCAGAGCCTACGAAAAGGGCGAACTCAACGAGGGTGGCGAACCCGAGGGCGACTCGGAGCCAGATCCAGACGCCAAGGGCTGACGCCCTTCTATTCCGATTATTGTCTAAAAACCGCCGTGGCTCAGCATGCTGAGCCACGGCGTATTTGTGGTATTTATCAGGGGCCGTAGCGGCCCTGCTGGGCTCCGGCTTCGCCGGCGGTAAGACAGGGCGAATCGCTGGCGTAGCCGTCGGCAATTTTTCTCAGATGGTAATTATAGGGAATTCCGGCGACGAACAGCGGATCGGTTTCAATATTAGCGGTGCCGGTGCCACTGGTGCCGTTGAACGGAATCGTGTAATTGAAAATATTGTTGAAGCTGACACTTGGCGTGGCATTACTCTGGGTCTGATTGATGCCATAAATGGCTCTGGTGCTGCCGGTATAGGCGATGATGTTGTTTTTGATTGTCGGATTACCGAAATCGACCTGCACGCCGATCAGGCAGTCGACGGTGTTGTTTTCGAAGAAGTCGTTGCCGAGAATCGCAATACCCGTCTGGTTGTCGATGAACAGGTTGTTGCGAACATTGGAGTTCGCTGAAACCATGCCGACGTCGCAGTCTCTGATCGTGTTGTATCTGATATTGAGTGCTGTAGAAAGGCCGATATTGAGGCCCATGCCGCACAGACCGAATTCACAGTTTTCGATCGAAGGCGTTGAACCTTCACTCTTGATGCCTGTATCGGCAAACATGACGGTGGCGTATCTCAGCATATTTTCGGGCTGGTTGGTGCCAAGAAAGGCGATGCCGCCCCAGACCGATTTGCGTGGGAAACTCTCGGCGGAAGTGAACAGTATGCGGCTGTTTTCTGAGCCAACTGCCATCAGGCCGCCCTGAACGATGAGATCGGCCATGGTGGTGCCCTGAGAATCCGGCAGAGAATCTTTCTGGGTGAATCTGATTTCAGTGCCGGGTTCAACCGTAAGGACTGAGCCACCACGGATTCTGATGTCGCCCTGAACGATGTAAGGGCTTTCAGCAGCTTTCCAGGTGCGGTTTTCGGCGAGGGTGCCGGGGGTAACGACTGCGAGAGTCTGGGTGGGAAGGCTTTCGTTGCCGGCCACATCGACGGCTTTAAGGCGATAATAGTATTTGCAGGCGATTTTCAGCCCTTCATCCTGATAGGTGGTGCTGCCAACACCTGATGGAATCGGGTTGGCGTTAACTCTGGTGAAGGTTCCGGCTGCGGCTTCTGACCGATAGAGGTTATAGCCGCGCAGGTCGTTTTCGGTGTTGTTGTTCCAGGTCAGAACGACCCTTTCCATTTCGGTCGGGGCAGCAATGGCAAAGGTGGTCGGGGTATTTGGCGCCGCGCCACTGGGTGTTGCAAACTGGTAATCGGATGAAACGCCTTCGTTGCGTTCGAAATCAAGTGATCTGACCCGGAAATGGTAGGTCTGGCCAGGCAGCAGACCGCTCAGGGTAACCTTGTGATCGGTGAGCATTGATGGGTCAGAAGCGAGCATCGTGTAAGGGGTCAGACCAACCGGGCCGGTTGCGTAATCGACGGTTGAGTCAGAGGATTCGTTGGTTTTCCAGGCAATCAGTGCCGAATTTTCGGTAAGGCTCGTTACTGCAACTTCAGTGATAACCGGGGGCAGACCGTCGATGACCGAGAAGGTCAGATCAGCGTTTTCAACCGTCTCGCCGCGAATGATTTCGACGATTTTGACAACCGACTTGTTGTCGTAGGTCGCAACCAGTTTTTTCTGGCCCGGCTCGACATTTGTGATGCTGTAACGGCCGAGTTCATCGGTGAGAACCGACTGGTTGGCACCATAAACTTCCACTCTCGCTTTATGAAGGGCTTTACCGTTTGAATCGAAAACTTTGCCGGTAACATTACCCCTGACCGAGCTGGAGCTTTTCAGACAGCCGGTAATGCCGACCAGAACAACCATCGCCAGCAGCAGGGCGACGATTTTTCGCGTGTTCTTCATAATGCCTCCGAAGAAATTTATAGCTATGAGAAAGCTATCGGCATTATCAGAAACGGCCCTTAAATAAAAAACGGTGCAGCATGGCTGCACCGTTTGATAATCAAAGCACTCAGTTGAGCAGAAACTCGGTTACGTTGACGAGCTGCTCGATCGAAGTGCCGGCAAAGGCCGGGTTCAGTTCCTTGGCATAGTCGAGCTGTTCTCTTGCCTTGTCATTCTGGCCGATTGCGGCAAAAGCGTAGGCAAGCATTGCATGGGCTTCGGCATCAGAAACGCCGGTGTTGCGGCGCGAGGCATAGGCAAAGTGCGGTTTTTCTTTACCGAGTTGTTTGTAAATCAGATCGACCGCCATTTCCATGTCAGAGCGCGAGGCTTTCTGAATGTATGCGGCAGCCAGACCGATTTTGGCATCGTTAGACAGATCTTTGGCTTTTTCGAACCAGGGCATGCCATCTTTCAGCTGACCGAGGTAAGCTTTGGCCCAGCCAACACCGTTGTTGGCTTCGGCTTTTTCATCGTCGGTCGGGTTATCGCCGAGCACTTTGTTGAACTGGGCGATAGCGCTGTCATACTGACCCTTGCTGATATTTTCCCAGCCGAGATCGTTAAAGGCGTTGCCTCTGACAATAGGGGTTCCGACTGTCTGTGAATAGGTTCCGTTGCCTTCGCCGTTAACGCCGCCGGTGCAGCCGGTCAGGCCGATCATCAGGGGCGTAACCAGCAACAGAGCTGTGATAAGCTTTCTTTTCATGTTATGATCTCCTTTAGCGCATTACCGCGAATTTGCCGCGCTTCTTCAGAGTCTGACCGCCGCGGTTGATGTCGAGGCGATAGAAGTAGACGCCGTTGGCAACAGACTTGCCGCTGTCAGTGCGCATATCCCATCTGACTCTGCCCTTTGCAGCGTTCGAGAAGTCGAACGTATCGAATTCTGCAACTTTGTGACCGGCGGTGTCATAGATTTTCAGCCGCACCTGGTCAGGTTTCTGACCGAAGTTATAGTTGAAATACATGGCTTTTCCGGTTGCCGGGTTCGGGTATGGCATGAATTCATCGAGTGCAAACGGCCCTGTAGCTTCGACCTGGAACGACTTCTTCAGAATATTGCCGGCCTGGTCGGCTACTTCGAAACTGATCTCATGTTTACCTTTCGGCAGAGCCTGCTTCAGTTTGTAGCTGAAATTTCCATTTTCATCGAGAACGGTGCCAGGAACTTCAAGGCCATTGATGAACAGTTTGAAGCTGTCTTTGTTGAGGCCTGAACCGCCATCGGCGATCAAACCCTTGATTTCTGGCATCGGAGTCTCGAGTTTTTCAAGGTTGGCGGGGCTCATGTCAGATACCGAAGGTTCGGTCATGTCGGCCATCAGTGCGATGCGACCCAGACCGGTAAGTTCAGCGGAAATCATACCGTCTTTAAGTGATCCGCCCTGGAAAACCCAGTTGCCTTTGTTATCCTGGCGGTAGATATGCACTTTTTCTGCGGGCACGTTGATTCTTTCGTTGCTGACATCAGCGGTATAGAGCAGGCGCTTTTTCAGTTTGAGGTCGCCGGGCCCGATCTCTTCAAGAGCGGCGAGACTGGTAAGTTCTGCCGGTCTGGTAGAAGCTTTGACTCCGGGCAGCGCACTGGCTCTGAAGCTTGAAGCGACAAAGGGTGATTCAAGCTGCTCACGATCGAGCATGTAGATTGCTGTCGGCGTGAAAACTGAGTTTTCTGCACCCTTCAGAGTTGCCCGACCCGAACCAGAGACGATGTTCAGGCGCTGTGAGGCGTTGAGGTCGGCAACCGTGAACTGGAACGAGTCGTTGCCCACCATGCCGTAGAGGTCGGTGCCTGCGATATCGATGTAGGCTTTGCCCGGGCTGGTGACGTCGATTTTGTAAGAACCGGCGTAGAAGCGTTCTTTAAGGAAGTTCATGATTACCGGAGTTCTTGCCGAACTCTGCTGAACCGAGCACGATGGCGGTGACTGCAGGGCTTCAGAAGCCTTGGTCACGATCATCAGTTCAAATTCATTGGCAGGGTTCGAGAAAATCTTCGTGGTGAAAGACGGGCCGGTGTTGATGACAACACTGTTGGTGCTGTCGGCGGCCATAATGTTGCCGGCCAGGTCGGTGGCATTTTCGATCGAGATGATCGCGGTGCCATCATACAAAGCACTGCTGTTCTTCGGAATTACAGTGGTGCCGATCCAGGTGTCTTCCTTGTATGAAGTCTTTTCGATCATCATCAGCTGGCCACCGGCGGTGGTGATTTTTACTGTGGGGTTCATGGTGGCATCGATCAGTTCATTGAATCTGATGGTAAAGGTTACCATGCCGGTAGAGATCTTGTTGGCAGAGCTCGGGGCCGGCTGCACTTCAACAACGATAGGTTTGACCGTATCGACGGTGAATCTTCTGGTTGTTGAGAAGGCGCTGATGTTGTAACCATCAGAACAGGTTTCGATAGCAGCAACACGCCAGTAGTAAGTGCCATCTTTGGGCATGGTGAAGGCGCCTTCGGTCATGACGAGCACCTGGCCCTTGAGGTCGCTGTAATCGGTATTGAGTTGAGTATTCAGAATGTTGTTGAACGATGAATCATCGGCAACCTGCAGCAGATAACGATCTGCATCTGTGCTGGCGCTCCACTTGAACGAGAAACTGCGTTTGTTGCTTATCTGATCAGGCAACGGCAGAACCGGGGTCGGTGCCACGGGCGGTGTGCGGTCAACGGTGAAGTTGGCGGTTTTTTCAGCCGAGGTATTTTTACCAAGGTCGATGGCGCGCAGCTTGATGGTGTAGACGCCATCGGTTTTGCTGCTGATATCGAGAGTTGCGGTTACTGTCGCACTCTTGGCCGGAAGATTGTTGGCTGAAATGGCTGCCCAGGCGTTGGTTCCTTCGGCCCACTCGACAGAAGTAACGCGCAGTTCACTGGAGGTTCCCTTATCTGCAACTGTGCCTTCGAAGGTAACGGTGTTTTTGCAGTATTTTTCACCATTCGGCTTGTTCACCGCAGAGATTTCAGGGGCCATGTAGTCATATTTGAGCGTGTAGGAAGCGGTGAGCAGATTCGGAATGACCTGCCCGTCATTGGCACGGTCGAGAAGTCTGACGGTGAATGCAACATCGGTCATACCGGCAGTTGTGTCTGTTGGCACTGCTGGAATGGTCTGCATCAGTTTATTGCCCTGAACGGTGTGCCGAGGCGAATTGGTTGCACCGATTGCCCAGGTGAATGAACTGTTGGCTGTTTCTACACCTGAACCGGCGCTGTTATACCAGTTAGGATCACCAGGAACCTGCACGCCGGCAAGATCGGCTGAAGCAGGCATTTTCGGCCCATAGGTCACGATGTCTTTCGGTGCGTCTGAAACGGTGATACTGAGTTCTGATTGAGTCAGACCGAACCATACCTTGCTGTTGGTATCGCTGAGATCGATAGACGGAACGGTGCCGGTCACTACCGGAGGTTTGCTGTCGTAGGTGAAGAAGCCGTTCACAGCCGCACCGGTGTTGCCCAGTGTGGTTTTCGGAACGACCGACATATCGTAGCGGCCGTCATGGCTCTGATCAGTTGCCAGTGCTCCACTGTGCAACTGCCAGACAAGAGCGGTGGTAGAGGCATTTGCCAGCTGGTTGCCTGCAACCGCGCCGTTATAGCGAACCGAGATGGTAGAATTTGTGTAATCGGGTCTGGGGTGATTGATAGTTGCCCATACCTGGTTGGCTGCCAGCGCCGGCTGAGTTTTGTTGGCGACTCTCTGATCGGCAGGGTGGAAAGTCACGGCGCTGGGCGCATCTTTTTCGAGGGCAAAGCTGCGGGTGGCAGTGACGCCGGTGTTGCCGCCAACGTCGATCGGAGTGACGGTGACTGTATAAGTGCCGGGCAGCGTCAGCTCGGGGAAGTCGAAGAAGATGGTGTCGCGACCATTGTTGGACTTGTTGCCGAGAATGCTGGCATTAGAAGCGTCATGCACGAGAGTGAAGATGAACCCTGGTTTGTCAAAAGCGATACCTGAATCACCGCCATCGTTGATTACTGCGGTAAGCCTGGTGACCGCACTGGCAATAACAACCGGCTGTGGCATGGCATTGATATCGACAGCCATATTGCCGATGCTGACGCGCGAAACCGAGGGCTGGTCACGGTCGACAATCACGATGCGGTAAGTTTTGCTGAGATAACTTTCGACATTCGGGTTCGGTTTGGCCTGGTCGGCAGCTACTACCCAGAGCTTATACTGCCCGGCGCTGAGTGAAGAAGCGTCCCAGGTGTAGCTCCAGGGTGACGGGCTGGTAGCCATTATCGGAACTGATTTTGAAGCTATCGCGCCACCGTTGAAAGGCTGCCAGATAAGGTCGACGTAACCGACACCAGAACTGTTATCACTGACCTGGCCGGAAAGCGAAACGTTCGGAGTTGAGCTCGATACATAGATGGTGGTGGTTTCGTTGAAAGTGGCAGCTGCCGGGGTTGAGTCGATGAAGAACGCAGAACCGCCACCTGACGGAACGGGAATCGGATTGAGAACGTTGCCGAAGGTGTCTTTGGCACCGGTGATACTCAGAGTTGCGGCTCCGTCATAGGCGCTGCCACCGTTGGTCGGAATATTGAAGTCGCCAATGTATGTGGTAGAAGCTGTCCAGGTGCCGGCTGAACTGGTGATTTTGATGCCACCGGCAGTGGTGATATTGATTACCGGGTTGGTGGTCGAATCCATATCTTTGCTGAAGATCATTTTCAGCTTGTAGCTGCCACCGCCAATCTGGTAGGAACTGGCTACCGGTATCGGCATGGTGAAGGGCGAGTCGAAAGTTACAATAGTGTTGGTCGAGGTTGATGAGCTGTCGCGGGTAACGTTAATCGGATCAGAAATTTCTGAAGTGTTACCGGCGGCATCGGTAAGTCTGAATGTAATGCGGTTAAGGCCGGTTTCGAGAGGAACAGAGACGTTGACCGGGCTGGCGCTGACAGTCTGGGGTGAACCCTTCGGGGTGCCGTTAACCAGGGCCTGAATCTGGACCGGTTTGGCAACTTCGGTATCGATACCGGTTACGGCAACCGGAATTGAAACTGTGCTCTGGTTGGTGTTGGTCGGAACAGAAGAAGCATCCGGAGTCGGTTTTGCAGGTGCGGCGCGGTCAATTATCAGAGAAAAAGCGGCTGAACGGGAAATTTCGGTGCCGTTGGTATCTCTGCTGACTGCAACATAGCTGCGGGTGCCTTCGGCAGGGCTGAGGCCGATTGTCCAGCTGGTGCCGGTTACGGAAACTGTAGAAACCGGATTGCCGGCATCGAGAAGCTGAATGGTGGTTGCCCCGGAAGGGCAGGTGCCGGTCAGCGAAACGGTTGTGGCGTTGGTAGGTCCGGTCGGGGTTGAAGCGTCGATCGTGGTATTGCCTGATGCTGCTGCACCGACGGTGAAAGTAACGGCAGTATTGCCGGTGTTGGCGCTTCCATCCGGCTGCGAAAGATCTTTGGCTGAAATGGCAACGCTGTAGTTGCCGTTGGTAAAGGCTGTGGTGAGTTGCAGATTGTAAACGAAGCTGGTTCCCTGGGCCAGTGAGCCTTCCATGACGGCGGCAACGCCGTTGGAAGTTACTGTCGGGGCCTTGATGGTTTCGTTACTGGTGATCTGAATTCTGACGCTCTGGGTATTGGCGAATACCGAGCCATTGGTAATCTGAGCGGTAAGTGTCGGAGGAATGAAATCGACGACTACCCCGTTGTTGGCGACGGCAGTGCCCGTTTTGCCGGCGCTGTCAACGATTTCGACAGTCAATTTTTCTGAGGTGCCGCCGGTGTCACCGATCTGGCTCGCCGGAATGGAGACATTTGATGAGGTTCCGGTGATTGCAGGTTCGGAAACAATGGTGGTGCCGCCTTTTTTGAATTTGGCGGTATAGGGAGGTGAATCTCCCTGCCAGCTGGCGCTCAGCGCAACACTGCCGCCGGAGTTGATGATACCACCAGCGGGAACAGTAGCTGTGAGCGTGACGTTGGTAACGTCAGCCATGACTGCTGTCATACTGCCAAAAAGCAGTAGAAGCATGCAGAGTAAAATCCGCATGTTCATAGATTTACAGCGTCGAGATTCAGCATTTGTCTGCCTCATATTTGTCTCCTGTTCATTTCTGCAAAGAGGGCACGAACTTTCTAATATTTCTCATCTTTCATTTCGGCAGATTAGTTGATAAACTTGACACGAAAAAAAGCGTTTGGAAAAAAAATTGAGTATTTTTCTCTGTGCACCCTGTTCCTTTAATCACAAATGAAGTATATAAATCATGTTTCTGTTTGATGACAAGTCAGCCGACAGTGTAGACCAAAGTCTTACAAAAGAAAAGATACAAGAGTATTTTATGAATACCCTGCACCATAAAATTAAAATTTTCAGTGGCTCGTATATTTTACGGCGGGCGCGGTGCCTTCTTTCATTCATTCTCTGTCTGACGGTTATTTTTTCTTCTGGCTGCGGGGGCACGTCGTCATCTAAAAAGCTCAGCAGCGGTCCGGCTCCGATCGTCGACGATCTTGAAGCCGGCCGAATTCAGGGCACCGTCACTTCTCTCGATAATGGCACTGTGATCAAGGGGGCCGTGGTCGAAACTTTTCAGCATCAGGCGGTTGCCGGCGATGACGGGCGTTTTCTGCTCGGCCCCATGGCTGCAGGCGACTATCAGGTAATTTCGCGTGCCACCGGTTACAGTCCGGTTGTTAAAGAAGGCGTAAGAGTCCTTTCGGGCCGCATCACCGAAAACATCAATTTTCAGCTGACTTCGCAGACGGCTTCATACTCACCTGATTTCGCCGTGCTTGCCCTGGTGCCCTTTCTCGGAACCGATGGCGACGAGATTACGGTTTATTGCCGTGGCTGCGGCAGCGCCGCCGGCCGGGTAACCTTCAGCGGCAAAGATGCCACGATTATCAGCTGGAACAGCATGCGCGACGACCGCATTGTCGTGCGCGTGCCCGCCGAAGTCGAAACCGGTCCGGTGCGGGTGATAATCAACAACGAAACCTCAAAAGAAACGCAGCCGCTGCAGTTTATAGCGAAACCGGTGGTTCTGCGCGCTGAACCTGCAACAGCAGTCGGTGGTCAGACAATCAGAGTCTACGGTCGCAATTTCAACCCGATTTATCGCTTCAACCGTGTGCGCCTCAAGGGCGAACCCTGCTCAACCGTCGATTCGCCGAACTCGGCGACTCTCCTCGTTACCCTGCCGCTTAATGCCAAAACCGGTCTGCTGACCGTCACTCTTGAAAGCGACGAATACACTCTCGAAGGCATATCTGACGTTGTGGTTACAATTGCGCCTGAGCTGGTGCACATGTCGCCGAAGCGCTCTCTGCCAGATGTGCCACTGACTCTGTATGGATATAATTTTGGCTCAGATAAAACCATTGTAAAAGTGCTTTTCGGCAGTTACGTGATTCCGCACACCAGCTTCATAACTTATTCTGATAACCGTATCTCATTCAAAGTCCCGTCTTCAAGCGTTCTCGCACCCGGCAAAAGCACAGAAATAAAGGTGCAGGTCAACGAGTCGCAGAGCAACGGTATGACCTACACCGCATTCAACCCTCTCGACGAGAATATGCCGGGTTATGGGATATATGATTTTTCGGCAGTTGCGCCGAACGGCACGCTTAAAATCGCAAAATTCAGACCTGACGAACGCATTGCCTTTTTGAGTGTTCAGGCCGGAAACAACAGCAGCCAGGATCTTCCCGATACCTATTATTATAGTTTTGCCGGTTACCTGGGTGGCAATTACGCACAGATTCCGCCTTTGCCGGGCAACCTTCGTCTGAATGAAACGCCGGTTCAGCGACGCTTACCCCCTTCTTCTGCGGGCGATGCCGAACCACCGGTTATTAAAGCCAGTCTGCAGAACCTTCGACCTGCCCTGTCTGAACCGGCATCAAACACTCTTGAGTTCTATGTCAGAGATTTCAAGGCTGCCGATCCCTGGAATTACACTAACGACATCATGGCGACTGCCACAATTAAAGCCTCAGGCACGAAAAGCCTGGTTTATATCGATATCAACTCGACTGCCCTCGGTGATTCAGATGCTCTGAACATTGCAAAAAAATTCGATAATTATTATGCCACGATCGCTACAGCCTTTGGCGTGCTCGACCCGCCTGAAGGCAACATCGACACACAGGCGCGCACGGTTCTTTTTCTGTCGCCACTGCTCGAAGAGGCACAGACCAACCCGAAACGCATGGCCTATTTCGACCCGCGCGACAAAGACGCTACCGCATCGAATTCGGCGGGCACCGAAGTTATCTTTGCCAATCCGGCCGGCTTTCAGTCAGCCGCCGATGAATTCTATGCCGGGCTTGTCGACAGCCTGCAGCGCATGTATTACTTCAATCAGAAGCGTGCCAATTCAATAGATTATGGCACTCCCTGGCAGAATGCCGGGCTTTCGGCCTTTGCCCGCCAGACCGTCGGTCTCGGCTTCAACCAGGGTAAAGCGATCGACATCACCAGAGTCAGCCAGTATCTGCAATACCCCGAAGAAGTCTCACTGAACCATTGGCCTGATACTCCAACTGATTATAATCACGGTATGCAGTTTCTTTTCACCCAGTATCTGTTCGATCGTTGCGGCGGTTACAATGCCATCAAGGCGCTCGAACGCGGTGCCAATCTTAAAAAAGGTCTTGCCGATGTCGAACAGACCCTGCTGCCGCAGGCTTCACCGGTCACTGCCGGCCTGAACGAATTTTTCAATGACTTCTGTCTCGCATTGTTCTGCGATGACCTTAATCTGCCTTCGGGCTTCACCGGCTATGTGCCGACCCGGCATCAGTTCAGCGGCCTTCAGTTGCGCGGCAAACATTCCGGAATCAGCGGTTTGCGCGGTTCCGGCCTCGGTGAATCGCCGGCCCCGGTGCGCATATTGTCACTCAAGGGTTATGGCTGCCGCCTGGTAAATTACGCCCAGGGCAACTGGGGCGACCTCGAAGTCACCATCGGCTCGACTCCCGCCGAAGGCAACTTCAAAACCTGGGTCATTTATTATTCGGCTGAGCAGATTGCCAGCGGCACCTGAGATCAACACAGATAAATTAAGTCAGGCCACGGATCGACGCGGATCAACTCTGATAAATTAATTCAAGCCACGGATTAACGCGGATCAACTC
>CAZFUG010000089.1:0-15316 GCA_964522035.1 uncultured bacterium | reverse complement strand
ACAGGCCGAAAACTCTAAAACCCATTCCACAAAAAATAGCAACGCTATTTTTCGGGATACGGTGACGGTTGCCGAATCTTGAACCTGAGAGTAAAATGCGAATTGAATCAAAACAGGAGCCAATCGATGCCAGTAAACTTTTTTGCAAGGTCTGCACTCGCGGGAATTCTTGCTTTTGCCGCCTCAACTCTGAACGCCATGACCCCTGAAATCAGACTGCCAGAATGGCAGCGCTCAAAAATCGACGTTTCTGAATGGAAACCCGATCAGAAACTTCTAACAATCAGGGTCGACATCGAAGCCCCGAGTGTTCAGCTCGAAAAAATCACCTCAAAACTGCACTTACCCGAAGAGCTTGGAGTAAATGCCGGCCAGCACGAACGCCCGCTTCTCAAAAAAGGCGACAAGGTGGTTTTTCTGCACAAATTCAGCGTCAAGCCTGATTTTGCAGGCTGGGCCGAAATAGAACTGGCCGCACAGCCCGACAAAGACGGCATTCTGGCTCTCGTAAAAAGCGCCCATGCCAATGAACCTGTCACCACAGCCATTCTTGAAGCCGAAGCACAGACTATCGACAAGCCCATCAACTTTGGCAGATCGATGCCTCTGCTGGTGCGCGAAGACATCGCCCTGTGCACCGCGGCCGAAACCGCTCTCAAGCCGGACTTTAAAGTTAACGGGCAGCAGTTCTATTTCTGGTACCCCGAATCTGGGTTCGGCAAAGGACTTACCAGTGAAGGACTCAAGGCATTTACCTCTGCCATAGGTAACAGCAACCTTAAAAGTGCTGAGGCTGCGGGCAACATGCTGATCAAAAAGCTCGAAACCGGCAAAGAACCACTCATGCTCAGCCGCGCCAACAATGAAACCTTTGCGATTCCGACACCGGTCGCCATCGACCTGATCAATGCCAACCTCACGACCCTTCAGGCAATCATCGAAAAAAGCCCCGAAAAGCTCGAAAAGAAGATCAAGGCCATGCAACCCGGCTATACCAGGCCGTTTCTGATGTTCAATCTCGCCAGTCTTTATGAAAGCCTTAAGAAGTCAGGGCAGGCAAAGTCGTGGTATGAAAAAGCCATCAGCGAAATCCCGGCCTGGCCTCTGGCAGAAACCAGTCTGAAGCGGGTCAAAAAATAATCAGCAGGAGAAAAGCAGATGTTGTGGTTTTTTGCTTTTACAACCGTCGGAATTGCTATTTTCGCACTGTTCCTGGCACTGCACCGCATGTTCAGAATGCCATTCATGCAGATAATGGGCGGAACCGCCATGTTGAGTCTGTGTGGCTGGCTTGCCACCCGCGCCGGCCTCTAACTCCAGTCTTAAATCTCCAGAATTAAATCGGTCAGCCGGACAAAAAAAGCTGCTCAACCAGTCAGGATTGAGCAGCTTTTTTGTTCAGTCTGTGATTCGAAATACAGGTTCAGCCAAGATCGTTGGCGTGCAGCCAGCGTTCAGCATCGAGAGCCGCAACGCAGCCAGTGCCGGCAGCACTGATCGCCTGGCGGTAGTGCGGATCGGTAACATCGCCGCAGGCAAAAACGCCAGCGATATTGGTGGCCGAAGACGGAGATTTAACCTTGATATAACCCTTCTGGTCGAGGTCGAGTGCCCCGCCAAGAAATGCGGTATTCGGCGTGTGACCGATCGCCATGAACAGCCCCTTGCACGGATAATCGCTTATTTCACCTGATTTTACATTCTTGAGTTTCACGCCTTCGGTAAACTGTCCGCCATAGACTTCTTCAAGAACCGAATCGAAAATGATCTGAATCTTCGGGTTATCAAAAGCCCTTTTCTGCATGGCTTTGCTGGCCCTGAATTCGTTGCGGCGGTGAATCAGAAGCACCTTAGAAGCAAACCTGGTCAGAAAAATCGCCTCTTCAATCGCAGAATCCCCGCCGCCAATGACTGCGATAATCTGATTGCGAAAGATCGGCAGAGCACCGTCGCAGGTTGCGCAGGCCGAGATGCCTTTTCCCCAGAACTTTTTAACACTCGGCAGATCTAGTATCTGGGCGCTGGCACCGGTAGAGACGATTACTGAATGGGCGGTAACCGTGCGACTGCCGGTTTTAAGAGTGAACGGCCGCGACGAAAAGTCGACCGACTCAATGTCTTCCATGATGAATTCAGTACCAAAACGCTCAGCCTGTTTTTTCATACGGCTGATAAGTTCGGGCCCGTCAACCCCCTCAGGGAACCCTGGAAAATTTTCGACCTCGGTTGTGGTCATCAGCTGACCGCCTGGCTGCCCACCTTTCATGAAACCTTCGATCACCAGTGGCTGCAGATCGGCACGGGCAGCATAAATTGCCGCAGTAAGCCCGGAAGGGCCGGAACCAACGATTACCAGTTTCTTTGCCATGTGTCTGTCTCCTGAATTGTGGTATGATTTCGTGCGATTATAACCCAATCCTGAGACAAGCGCAAAATTTTGCATTTAGCCGTTGAATGTTATAAGCTGCGATTTAATCAATGTTCTGGAGGTTGCCATGAAAAAAGTTATTTTAACGGCACTGATGTTCCTGTTTTTAGGCCTGGCCCCGGCGGTTTTTGCCGGAGACAACGCCGACCTGACCCCAGATGAAGCCTTTGGGCGAATGTTTTCGCAGGAAAAGGCTGCGGTAAACGCCATGTTCACCGAAGAGTTCCTCAAAACCGTCACCGAGAAGCGTCTGCATGAAATCATCAGCTTTTATCAGAACGAAATCGGCAGTTTTACCAGCGTAGAAACTCTTAAAGAAGGCTACAAACTGCATTTTGTCAAAGGAACCGTGCCCGCCAGTCTCAAAATTAACGAAAAAAATCTTATCAGCGGCCTCTGGTTCGGCGTGCCTGAAAAATCAGAAGACAGCTTCGCCGCAATCATCGAAGCTTTCAAGAAAAGCCCAGACCGCACTTCGGTCTGTATATTGCGCTACAAGTTTCCGACTACCGCAGAATCCAACCCGCCCGCTGCGAGTCAGACTTTTGATACTCTGCAACCAGAAGTGGTGGCTGAACTCAACGCTTCACAGCCAATGGGCATTGGTTCAACCTTCAAGCTGTATCTGCTCAAGGCTCTTGAAGACGACGTAGCTGCCGGCCGCCGCAGCTGGAGCGACATAATCGAACTGCGCGAAGACTGGAAATCTTTTCCGAGCGGGATTCTTCAGGACTGGCACCCGGGCAGCCGCCACAGCCTTGAAACTGTTGCCGGTCTGATGATTTCAATAAGCGACAATACCGCCACCGATCACATTTTCAACCTGCTTGGCGCTGAGACGGTAAGAAAGTATCTGCCAGAAACCTGCAAAGATGTATTCAACACCAGCCAACTGTTGAAAATGAAATTCTTCTACCCCGAAAGGGCGGCAGAATTCATCAAAGCCGACCAGAAAGGCAAAGACGCAATTCTGCGTGAAATGGACAGTATTATTCCCGCATCTATTGCCTCATACTCATCAATCTACACCCTCGACAAACCGGTTTTCATAGATGAACTTGAATGGTTTATCAGCACCCGCGGCCTTTGCGAAACAATCTGGACACTGCGCGACAGCCCCCGCATCAGAATCAATGCGGCCTCCGGCCTGGTGAACCGGGCCGACTGGCATATTGCCGGCTTCAAGGGCGGCAGTGAACCGGGTGTTATCAATTACACATGGGTTTTGCAGAAAACCCCGGTAAGCCCGGTCTATACAGTTTCATGCACAGCCAACAACAGTTTAAAAACGATCTCAAGTGATGAATTCAACCTCGCCGTAACCCGTATTCTCAACCTTCTCAAAAATGAGAAGTGAGATTCAGGCATGATCTGAAAAACATTGCAGCTGCACTTGAAGGCTGTAAGTTCTTACACAACGAACGCCGGTCAAAAGACCGGCGTTTGTTTTTTACCGGGTAAATAAAATCCGACGCCGGTACATTGACGCTTTCCCGATCGATTCTTATACTTGAAGAAAAATCGACAATTTCGGCCAGCACTTTCTGGAGGTCGCTTATGACAAAAACTAAATCGGTAATCAGATCCTGGGCATTTACAGCAGCCATGATGATGGTTCTGGCAGGAACCAACCTGGCTGGAGCAGCCAGTATCCCCCAGGAAGTGGAAGAACTGCGCATGAAATACGAGCGCCTGTACCAGCAGTATACCCACGCACTCAGCGATGCGAAAAGCAGTGCCGCCGCCGAACTCGGCAAAGAAGTCGAAGTGGCCAAACGCCGCTATGAGGAAGCCAGAAAAGCTCTGACCCCATCGCAGAAGACCCAGGAAAAGATAAAAGAAACCGCCGAAAAAGTAAAAACCACTGTCGATAAGCTTTTTTCAACTGGCGACCGTGACGCGACTCCGACTGTAACCGCCAGCAAAGAACTGCCCGGTTACAGTGACTTCAAAATCAGTATCGATGGTGACAATTATTGCGGCCAGTTTGCCATGACCTCTGTGTTTAATGGCATGGGCATTGCAAAAGATCCGCAGAAAATTTATCAGGATACCAATCCGGCCGGCATCTTCACCGGACCGCCGACCATTGTCGAATACCTCAACATGAATGGTATCGATGCCTCACAGAAGCACAATGCCAGCCTCAGCGATCTGACCCGCAAAATTGACGCCGGTCTGCCGGTGGTCGTGCTGATGAACTCAGGTGGCGGAGTTCCGCACTGGGTTAACGTCTACGGCTACAATACCGATGCCGAAGGCAAAGTGGTTTCTCTTAAGCTGCGTGACTCATACTGGGGCACCAGCAAGGGCTACGAAATGGATGTCGAACGCTTCAAAACCGCCTGGAACGACCCGGTCGGCACCAAACTGCCGAACAGCCTGCTGGGCTACAGCAACCTGATGATCGACATCAAAGGTACCCGCGAGCCGGCACAGTCACCTTCAGCACTTAATTTCAACTTCAACACCGCGATGGAAGACAACATGTCGAGCGGTATCAACGATGTAGTAACCGGCTTCAAACGCATCGCTCCGATGCAGCTGGCCGGCGGCATCACCAAATGTGTTCTCGGAATTCCCGGCACAGTTCTGGGCATCACCGCCAAGGGCATCAACAAGCTCGGCGACATGACCGTTGACTGGGGCAAATCACGCCTCGACAAGGGCGGCTTCGGCAACACCCTGCTCGGCGGCACCGCAGTAGTTGGCGGCAGTGTGGTCAAAGCAGTCGGTTACGTGGCAAAAGCTTCTGGCAACCTGCTCTCAGGCGTTGCAACCATGGCCGGCAACTTCACTAAAAAGCTCGGCTACGTCTTTGCCCGCTGAGCCTTTCTGAATCATGGGAATATTCGCAGGTCTTTCAACCGCATATGTAATGGCTGCCTTTGCCTTTCAGGCCATAGCGCTGGGTTTTATTGGCCTTGACCCTCGTTGTCAGGTGCGCCGTGTGTTATGGCTGCTGCTGACTCTTTTTACCGGCCCAATTGGTCTGTTGCTTTACTTTATCAAGGGCCGAAACTGAATGTATCTGCCGACCGGGGCTGTCAAATTGCGACAGCCCCGGTTTTTTTTATGCTTTTATTTATTGTTAACCGTACACCAATACATTAATATGGATAAAATGACGAAAGATGCAGAAAAATGGGAAAGAACAAACTTTTCAGGCTGCTGGCCTGCATGTTGGTATTTTCTCTTGCAACAAGCGTAATGAGCATGGCCAGAACCGGATACCGTGAACCCGCCCGAAATATAACCAGAATTGTCGATACACCCAATCCACCGCAGATAAGCGTAAGCCCGGCAGGAAACCATGCCCTGCTCGTCGAATACACAACCCAGCTCAGCCTTGAAGACCTCGCTGAACCGCAGGCAAAGCTTGCAGGCATCAGGATATTAACAAGATACAATATTCCGCGGCGCAGCTATTTCGTTCAGAGCATGAAACTGCTCGATTTGAACAGCAGCCAGACCACGACCATCGAACTCCCGGCTGGCGCCAAATTCGGGTTTCCGACCTGGTCACCGGATGGCAAAATGCTGGCCGCCTCATGGTATAAAAAGGGCGGCTCTGAGATCTGGGTTTTCGACCCTTTCAAAGGCACAGGCAAATGTATAACTCCACCCCGGCTGAATTCGGTTCTCATCGGTCCATCATGGTGGAGTCGCGACAGCCGGCACCTGTTCGTGCCACTCTGGCCTGAAAAACGCGGTGAAACACCCGAAACTCCGATTATCCCTGAAAGCCCCGAAATTCAGGAAACCGACGGCAAGGTTTCGCAGGTTCGCACCTACCAGGATCTGATTCAAACCGACCATGACGAGCGGCTTTTCGAGTATTATGCCACCTCGCAGGTTTTTCGCTATGATGTAAAGACCGGTAAAGGCAGCAAATTTGGCAAGCCCGGGCTGCTCAGTCACGTTAACACCTCACCCGATGAAAAATATTCGATCGTTAAAATCATTGAGAAGCCCTTCTCGCGAACCGTACCGGTCAATCTTTTTGCGCACCGCTACGAACTCTGGGACGAGTCTGGCAAGTTTCTGAAAGTGCTGGCACAGATTCCGGCCGGCGAAGAAATACCGATAGAAGGCGTTAAAGAAGGCATGCGCAACCCCTTCTGGCAGAAGATGCGCCCGGCTACCATGTGCTGGATCGAAGCCCTTGACGGCGGCGACCCCAACCGCACGGCCGAGTTCAGAGACGTTATCATGGCCCACGACGCACCATTCGAAGGCAAGCCACGCGAAGTCATCAAACTGCCGATGCGCTATTCCGGTCTAGATCATCTCGAGCGTGAAAACCTTGCGCTCGCCTGGGATTACGATCGCGATACCCGCTGGATCAAAGCTCGAATGATCGATATGAGCCGCAACAATATCGCTTCTGAGTGTCAGATTATTTTTTCGCGCAATTATTACGACCAGTATCAGGATGAAGGCAGTCTGGTTTATCGCATGCGCCCCGACGGACAGACGGTCGGTATCATCGATGATGGCGACTGGGTCTACCTTGAAGGCAAAGGCGCCACACCAGAGGGATTCAGACCTTTTCTGGTAAAAATGAACCTGCGCACCCGCGAAAAGATTGAACTTTTCAGATCCGGCCTTGAAGCCTACGAAAGTTTTATTGAATTCGCCGACCCGCAGCATACACGTATCGTCACAGCACGAGAAGACGTCGAAACGCCGCAGAACTATTTTATCCGGCCGATTGAAGCCAATCGAGTCGGCAACCCGGTTGCCCTTACCAGCTTTGAAGCGCCGGCACCGGAACTGAAAAAAGTGCACAAAGAACTGATAAAATACGAACGCAATGACGGAGTTCCTCTCAGCGGCACTCTTTACTACCCCCTTGATTATAAACCTGGGCGGTGTTATCCGACGATTGTCTGGGCATATCCACGTGAATACACTGACGTAGCAACGGCTGGTCAGGTCAGATCGGCAACCAATCGCTATGCCCGCATCAGCGGCACTTCGATTCTCTTTTTCGTGCTGCGCGGCTATGCGGTTCTCGACAATGCAGAGATCCCGGTAGTCGGCGACCCTCTGACAGCGAATAATAATTTTGTGCAGCAGATCACGGCAGGTGCCGAAGCGGCGGTCAACAAACTTGTTGAAATCGGCATTGCCGATAGAAAACGTATCGGAGTCGCCGGTCACTCTTATGGTGCTTTCATGGTCGCCAATCTGCTGGCACACACAGACCTTTTCGCGGCCGGCATTGCCCGCAGCGGCGCATATAACCGCACCCTGACACCGTTCGGGTTTCAGGGCGAACGCCGCACCTACTGGGAAGCCCCCGAGATTTACACGCAGATGTCACCGTTCACCCATGCCGATAAAATCAAAGAACCGCTGCTGATGATTCATGGCGAAGACGACCCGAACCCGGGCACTTTTCCGATTCAGAGCCGGCGCATGCTTGGCGCGATCAAGGGGCATGGCGGCACCGCCCGCATGGTGGTATTGCCTTATGAAGGGCACAGTTACGAGGCCCGCGAGTCGATACTGCACACCCTTGCCGAAATGTTCGACTGGTTCGACAGATACGTCAAAATCCGCCGGATAAAATTAAAACAGTAACAATCGAATTAACATTCTGCTCCCCAAAGTCATAAGACAATGCTTTGAAGCCGGTTTGGGATCGGCATATAAAGCAAGACCGCCCCGCAAAACGATTTATGGTTTGCGGGGCGGTCTTTTTAGTGGTTTTTACGGCAGGCGCATCATGTTGACTTCAATACCCTGGCCTTCAGTCGACTGAATCCTGAATTTGTATTCAGATACCGATACTGTCGACGGCTGCCTGATCGCATAAAATGCAGTCGCCCCGGGCTGAACATTATCATAAGCCGATGGATACGAAGCATCGAACTGCATGGCTTTATGAACAGTAATATTCATAGGGGTCTGGTAGCGATACTTTGCATCGAGGCTATTGAAAGCTATAACACTGCGCAAACCTTCGTTCACGGCCGCATATTGCCAGTTTTTAACGATGGTTGCAAAGCCGCCGTCGGCACTGAAAACATTGTTAAAGTTGGTCACACCGGTGCTCGTGGTCTGCACAAGAGACTTAATCTTATTGGCGCCGTACTGTTCGAAAAGATAGAAGTTGAAAAGACCTTTCTGACCATAATGCTCAAAAGCATTGACTGAGTAACTGAAGCTGTCGACCCTTACAGACTGTGGGCTTCTGGCCCAGTAGCCAAACCGCGCGTCGTTGGCTGCCGAATCTGTTATCGTCTGCGAATTGTAATAGGTGGTTTTACCGGCGGCGCCGCGCATAGCGCGATATCTCGCCTCAACGCCCACTGAAAGGCTTTCGTCAAGCCACATCTCTTCAAGCAGAGTATCATAATTGCTGATTCCGGTGCGCACCACACCGTTCGGGTAAACCTTGGCACTGTAGTTGACCGCGTGCTGCATTTCATGAGCCATGGTTTCGCGGGTGGCGGCAAGCCAGTATGCACCCGACCACTTGGCGCTGCTCGGACTCCAGATGCCAACCAGATCACGCTGATTGCTGTTGGCCGTTGCACCAGGAGTCATGTCGATTGAATTGAACAGCCCGGCAAAACCGATTTTGGCATACACCGGCGAAATCAGAATCGACAGTCTGCCATCGTTGTCGATGTCGTAAACTGCGCCATAACTGCCATTAAGAAGCGGGTAGATATAGGTTTCAAACTCTTCAGTAAAATGATCGAGATCGGCTCCGGTTACGGCATAGGTGCCGGAAACTGCACTCAATCCCTGAAATTCACCCTGATCGACGAATATTTTGCAATGCGCGGTCATGCGCTCGAGCTTGCAGCTTCTGGTGGTGTAAGCATAGCCAAGCCCGTCTTCGACTACCGAAATCTGATATATGCCGCCGAGAACCTCATTGCTGTGGTTGGAAGGGCGTATCGAAGCCCGCAGATTGCCGCCGCTCCTGCGAAG
Source organism: uncultured bacterium (assembly GCA_964522035.1). GTDB lineage: Bacteria > Muiribacteriota > Ozemobacteria > Ozemobacterales > Ozemobacteraceae > Rifleibacterium. Next base: position 5,937 of record CAZFUG010000089.1, on the reverse strand, counting down.
AGCATTGATTGTATCCTGACGCAGCTTTTCTTCAAGACGGCCTTTGACCATCGCCATCTGCATCAAGTCGGCATCTTCAGCAGATAACAGCGAGGCGCGCAGACTTTCTTCAGGGCGTGCAGAACCACTGAGTGAGGTTTCCTGGAACAGTTGAACATTCTGAGCGGTTGAACCGCTGTTTGTGACGGTAAGAAGATAGTTTACCGCAGTACCGCTCTGAACCGGCAGCTTCATCGAGACGTTTGCCGCTGTATTGCTGTAATTATAAACCTGCTGGGTTGTGGCAAGAGTGCCGACAGTGTTCGGAGCTTCCACATACGTTCCTTCGGCAGGAGGGATAACCGGGCTTCCACCGCCGCCGCCTCCACCGCCGCAACCTACTACCGAAGCAATCAGAACAAGGCACAACAGCGCCTGAATTAATCGTTTAATTTTAATAACAGTCATTTTTTACCAACCTTTGTAAATAAATTCACTGATATTATGCCTGCAAAGTCAGAATTTTTCCAGCGCCTTAATACAAATTAACACTTCGAATCGAGTCCGTGGCAGCCTGATTGATTATTGCGGGCAAATGCTTTAGAATCGGCAGTATGACCAGTAAAAATGCCATGCTCAGCAACTTCTGCCGCCAGTGTCACACGGCTGTCACTTCGAAGGCGGCCGCCTGCCCGCTCTGTGGCTTGGCCAGGCCGGTTTTCAACAATCTCAATCCGATCGAAAAAGAGTATCTGGCGAATCCGCCCTCGGTGCCGGCGAAGTTTCACCATCTCTGTGAGACCATAAACCCTACCGCCAGCCTCGCCAGCAATATGCTTGTCGAGTTCGGGAAATATCTTGGCAATCCCGGCCAAAGCTGGCTGTTCATCGTCGCTTTTCTAGCCCTGATAATTGGCGGCGGCATGATGATGATGCATGTTCTGTTTCCTCTCAGCTTTATGCTGTTCTGGGGCGGCATGGTCTTCAGCGCCTATGATGCTGTCCAGTTCAGCCGGGCCGCAGCAGTATCGCTGCTCGTGCGCCGCCTGCAGATGCGCGGCGGTTCTTCCCCTTATTCCGTCCATTTCCGCATCGAAGATCAGTTAACCCAGATGTTTTCGAGTCTGCAGCTGGTATTGAATTCGTTTTTCGATAAAAACTGGTCGGGCCCGCAGGTCGAAATGCAGGCGGCCGCCGAGAGTTTTCTGCAGGCCGCCAGAACCATTACCGCCCGCATTCAGAAATTTGCCCAGCTGTCTCTCGAAACCTCGTCGATTATCTGGCGCAACAACGTTTATGCAATCGTTGCCGACCCGAAAACCACCTACCAGGAAAAGGTGGTCGCCATCGCCAACAAAATCAGAGAAGCCGAGGCAATCATCATGCGCTTCCGCTGGATGATGCGCCTCGACCAGACCTGGCAGATCATGGAAAGACACCTCTCGGGTGAAACCGGCTTCAATTCAAGCCAGGACCGCCGCGCCGCGGTTAACGAAACCTTTCTTGGCCCGCACGGCCCGCTTACAGAAGCATATTATGGCAATTTCGAGCATGTGACGTTTGAAATGACTTTCAGAATGCGCTTTTTCTGGCACCAGAAGCTGCCGCAACACCCGTTGCCCGCCGAAGAACTGGCCGCTGAACTGCCGCAGACCCGTGAATTATTTGAAAGCATCGAACAGGTTCGCCGGCTGAAAACCAAGCTTGAAGAGCAGATGATCCTCGACTGCACCGCTCTGGCGGTTTCAAATGCTGCCGGTCAGGAAAGCACCGCCCTCGAAGCCCGCGATATTCAAAGATTTCAGCTTTACTCACAGTATCTCGACATACCCAAATTTCAGCCCGATTCTGAAGAACTGCAGAACCGTGTCGATCGGCTGAAGGCGCAGCTCAAGGTCTGAGCAGGATAAACACGAATACAATACAGGCCACGGATGAACACGGATAAACACCGATAACCCCGAAGCAAAGAAAAATATTCAATCGGGCAAATCAGTGGTCGGTCAGCATTGAACAGCAAAATCAATCATTCGACGTCACCTCTGCGCTTGTGCTATGGGGCAGCAAAAGCAGCTATTCAAGTTATTAGCGATGGCCCCCATCCGATTTGCCTCTTCGTGAACGAGCACGAGCGAAGGCATGACTATAAAACTACAGATTCAAATTCGACAGACAAGCTAATCAATAGTCATCTGTGTACATCCGTGTCAATCCGTGGCCGGTTTATTCCTGCGCATTCACGTTCACAGGCATCAGTGTTAATCAGCGGCCAGTATTGACATTGCAACTTCGGGGCTGTAAGCTGACCGCATGACATTGCAGGCAGACAATCACCCCACCCCGCAGCAATTTACTGTACAGCTGCTTGCGCCATATAAGAAGCATCTGCTGTATGGCATGGCATCGCTCATTATTGTTGACCTTGCGGACATCATGCCGCCGGTAATTCTTAAGTATGCGATTGACAGCATCGAGCGCGGTCAACACTTCACCACTCTCGCCTGGTGCGGCCTGGCGCTACTGCTGACCGCTGCCATTCAGGGAGTTTTCAGGTTTTTATGGCGGCAGTTTTTTCTCGGCACTTCGCACAACTCTGTTTATGACCTGCGCAAGGCATTGTTTGCGCACCTCCTCAAACTGCCGTTTCACTATTTCAGTCGCACCCGCACCGGCGACATCATGTCAAGACTGACAAACGACATCCAGGAAATACGCTTCATGCTTGGCATCGGCATTCTCGTCGTGCTCGATACATCTTTCTATTTTCTCACCGTGCCGTTCATCATGCTGTGGCTGTCGCCCAAACTGACACTTATAACCATGACGCCTTTCATTCTGATACCGGCAATGGTAGTAATGGTGAAAAACTCAATCCATAACCGGTCTAAAGATGTGCAGGCAAGACTGTCAGACCTTTCTTCACGCGCCGAAGAGAACCTTTCAGGCGTCAGAGTGATCAAAGGGTTCCGCATTGAAGAAAGTGAAATCAGCCGGTTCAATCGCTGCGGTCTTGAATTTGTGCGCGACAAAATCAAACTGGCGAATATCGAATCACTGTTTCACCCCGCTCACGACCTGGTGGTAGCCTTTGGCATGGTCGTATTGCTCTATTTTGGCGGCAATATGGTCATCGCCGGCAGTATCACGCTGGGCTCGTTCATCGCACTCGAGTCATACATGCTAAAGCTCAGCTGGCCAATGATGGCAATCGGCTGGATAATCAACATATACCAGCGCAGCATGGCATCGATGGAACGCTGTCTGCAGATTCTGTGCGAACCGCCGGCAACCGCAGCCGACCGACAGGAAACAGAAGCCAGCGGCACAGGCGCAGCGATCGAAGTCAGCGACCTGTCATTCACCTACCCGGAAGCGACGCAGCCAGGACTGAAAAATATCAGCTTCACGCTCGAAGAAGGTCAGACGCTTGGCATCACCGGGCCGGTCGGCAGCGGCAAAAGCACACTGCTGCGACTGCTGATGAAAATGTTTCACCCGGACAGTGGCCAGATTAGAATTGGCGGTGTAGATGCGGCACAAATTCCCTTGAAAAAGCTGCGCGAACTTTTCGCTTATGTGCCCCAGGAAACCTTTTTATTTTCCGAATCGATACGTGAAAACATTCTTTTTTCTCAGGAAAACAAAAATCAGCCCGAGGTTGCCCGCAGTTTTGCCGACCGGGCAGGGCTTGGCGGCGATCTGCGTGATTTTCCTGACGGGCTCGAAACGATGCTGGGCGAACGTGGCGTCAATCTTTCGGGCGGGCAGAAACAGAGAGTGTCGCTGGCGCGTGCCCTGGCAGCCGGACGGCCGATTCTGATTCTCGACGACTGCACCAGCGCTGTCGATACCGAAACAGAGCAGAAAATTCTTGCCAGTCTGAGACAGAACGCCCGCCGCAGCACCTGCATCATCGTTTCGCATCGTATGGTGAGTCTGCAGAATGCGGATCTGATCGTTTATCTCGACAACGGCGAGATTGCCGAAATGGGCACGCATCAGCAGCTGCTCGAAAAGAACGGCCGTTATGCCAGGGCCTGGCAACGGCAGCGCCTTAAAGCCGAACTTGAAAAGAGCTGATCATGGATGATTCATATTTCAACGAAGATGACATAAAGGCACCAGCCTGGGACAGCGGCCTGGCCTGGAGAATGTGGCCATTCCTGCGGGTCTGGCGATCGCATTTCATTATTGCCGTTGTACTGGTGCTTCTCGGCACCGCAGTTCACATCGGGCTGCCGTTGATTCTGGGCAAAGCCGTAGATCTTGGCATCAAAGGCAAAGATTATGGACTGCTGCTGCATTATGTCATGCTCTATGCGGCCGGGCATACGGCCTTTTTTGTGCTTTCGGCCGCCCGCAGCTGGCTGCTCCAGTACACAGGCCAGCGAGTGCTGCATGACCTGCGAAATGCCCTGTTCACTCATATACAGAAGCTTCCGATAAGCTTCTTCGATCGAACACCGGTTGGCAGACTGGTTACCCGCATCACAAATGACGTTGCCACGCTGGCCGAACTGTTTTCAGCGGCGTTGATAAATGTCAGCAGCGAAATCTGCATTTTATTCGGAATTGGCGGCATGATGCTGGCCCTGCATTTCAAGCTGGGGCTGGCAGCGCTGATAACCACTCCGGGCCTGTTTTATATCGCCTGGTTTCTCAAGGCAAAAATGCGTGATGCCTTCAGACTCGCCCGGGCAAAACTGGCAACCATGAACGCATCGCTGGCCGAAAATGTTTCGGGCATGAGCGTCATTCACATATTCAATCAGGAACCGGCCCGGGAAGCAAAATTTGATCAGATGAACCTCGAGCTGCGCGATGCCGAACTGACGTCGGTTTTCTACAACTCATTCTTCGTGCCTGCCGTGACGGTTTTTACCGCCATCACCCTGACGGTCGTCATAGTTTATGGCGGCTGGCTGGTGAGTCGCAACGAAATCAGCATGGGCCTGCTGATAACTTTCATTGCTTATACCCAGGCCTTTTTTGACCCGGTGCGTCAGATCAGCGAAAAAATCTCGGTCTTTCAGAGCGCCATGGCTTCGGCCGAACGGGTTTTTGCACTTATCGACGAGCAGCCCGAGCCAGACCTGCTCGAAGGTGAAGAATTCAAAACTCTGCGTGAAAGTATCGAATTCAGAAATCTCAATTTTGCCTATACCCCGGACAAGCCGGTTCTTAAAGATCTGAGTTTCAAGATCAGAAAGGGTGAGCGGGTGGCAATCGTCGGGCATACAGGTGCCGGGAAAACCACCCTCGCGTCACTCCTGAAAAGATTCTATGATTATCAGAATGGTGATATATTAATCGATGGAGTTGACCTGAAGAGGTTTTCGCGGACTTCGCTACGTCTAAAGATAGGGCTTATACAACAAGATGTGAATATATTTTCTGGAACTCTGCTTGAGAACATCTTTCTAGCCGACGACCGCTTTGATCATCAAAAATTTGATAACATTATCAAAGAGCTAGAAATGGAGAGTTTGATAAATAAATTGCCCGAAGGTGTAAATACACAGATCTACGAACGTGGCAGCAATATCTCAGCAGGTCAGCGCCAGTTGATCGCGTTTTCGCGTGCCCTGGCAACCGACCCTGAGATTCTTATTCTTGACGAAGCAACTTCGTCAGTCGATTCTGAAACCGAAGCGATAATTCAGAAGGCTGTGCAGAGACTGACCAGTCAGCGAACCAGTCTGATCATCGCGCACCGCTTATCGACAATAAGAAACTGTGACCGAATACTGGTTCTGCATAACGGCAGACTCGTCGAGCACGGCAGCCACGAAGAACTGCTTGCGGCAAAGGGGCACTATCACAAACTTTATGAACTGCAGTTTTCGGGCAATGGCGGCAATTAATACCGCAAAAACAACCAGGCCTGCGCAATCCGTCATTGAAGAAACCGCAGTGCTAAACGACACATAAAAAACGCGTCTTAAAACCCGGTGTTTA
>CAZFUG010000088.1:0-15368 GCA_964522035.1 uncultured bacterium | reverse complement strand
TCTAAGGTAAAATTGCGAGGCGAGAAGACGGGGTTGCTATGCCAGGATGGCGGCAAGCGACGCCCGGCTGATAGGCCGAAGCTGCCACTTTGCAAAGACAACCAGTTGAACATAACTGTCTATTGATCAATGCTTTGCAACTCATTGAAAGCTGCTGGTATTGAATTTTTGGCGGCGGGCAATTATACTGCCGGTTCAAGATTAACAGGAGTTCTTAAATGCACGAACTTGCGCAGACCGCCACCGAAGCGTTCAGGCACCCATGGGCCGCCGGTATAATTTTTATCGCGACCTTCATTCTCATATCGTTTCGCCGGCTCAGTCTGCTGCCGATCGGCCGACCTTCAGCCGCCCTGACTGGTGCGGTTCTGATGGTGGCATTCGGGGTGGTTCACCCCGAAGAGGCTTATCGGCTGGTAAACTGGGATACCATTTGCCTGCTGCTTGGTATGATGATCATTGCCGAACACCTGCGTGCCGCCGGCCTGTTTGAACGCTTTTCGCGACTTTCGGAAAAGATCTCATCACCATTTGGGATGCTTGTTATCGTTGGGTTTACGGCTGCCATATCATCGGCAATTCTGGTTAACGACCCGGTCTGTGTCGTCATGACGCCGCTGGTTCTCGAAATCTGCCGGCGCAAGCGTCTCAGGCCGTTTCCTTATCTGATGATTCTTGCAACCAGCAGTAATATCGGCTCGACGCTGACTTTGACCGGCAACCCCCAGAATATGATCATCGGCAGTCTGTCAAAACTCGGTTTTCTGCGCTTTATGGGCCTGATGGCTGCGCCATTTATGGTTTCGATGCTGATAAATCTCGTGCTTGCCTGGTTCTATTACCGGCATGAACTTGTAGAAGACCCGGTCAGCGGGCCGTCCGACAGTGAAATTCTGCCGCGCGAAAGCCTGCCCGAAAAGATTCAGAAGACCCGCCGCCTGCGTATCGGTCTGGTTGGGCTTGGCCTGGCCTGTGCCGGTTTTGTCGCCGGTTTTTCGATGGCTTTTTCAGCCCTTGCTGGAGCGGTTGTCGTCATTACCTTTCATCGCAAAGACCCGTCAGAGCTACTAGAGAAAATGGAATGGTCGCTGTTGATGTTCTTTGCCGCTCTGTTCGTCGTCATTGGCGGTCTGCAGACCAGCGGCCTTGCAAAGGCGGTAACCGAATGGGCTCTCAAACTCATTGCGGGTGATCTGACCTCGCAGGTCTGGATTTTCTCAGGCGTTACCCTGGTCGGTTCGAACGTGCTGTCGAATGTGCCGTTCGTTCTTCTGGCTTCACAGAGCATTCCGGCAATGGCCAGCCCTGATCTTTTCTGGTGCCTGCTCGCGTTCGTCAGCACCATCGCCGGCAATCTCACGATTTTCGGCTCGGTTGCCAACATGATTGTGGCCGAAACCGCCCGCAATGAATGCCCGATGTCGTTCTGGGGCTTCGCCCGCTTCGGGATTCCGTCGACAATTCTGTCACTGCTCGCCGGGGTCTGGATGCTGAGCCACATTCTCACCTTCAGCTTTAACTGAAGCGCTGAAATGCTGAGATTTCGCGGGCATTGCCCATTAACCTGCCTTCTGCTATAATCCATGAGCTTGAAACACGTAATCTTACCATTTCTGGTGGCCTGGGCGGCCGGCATGCTGCTGGTTCCCCTGGTCAGAAAAATTGCCCTGAACCTTGGTCTCGTCGATCGTCCGGGTGGCCGCAAAATCCACAAGGCGCCGATTCCAAGAGTCGGGGGTGTTGCCCTTTATCTTGGGGGGCTGATCGGCGCATTACCGTTCCTCTCAGAGAGCCCTGAAACCATGGGCATCATGCTCGCCGGCACCTTTATCTTTCTCATCGGGCTTCTCGACGACCTGATCGAGCTGCAGGCCCGCACCAAGCTTGCCGGGCAGATTTTTGCCTGTCTGATTCTTCTCTTTTTCGGCGTTAAAATCAGCTTTGTCACCGACTTTATCACGGGAAAAGGCCTCGTGGCCCTCGGTCTTCTGACCTACCCGCTGACCCTGCTGTGGGTGATCGGCCTGACGAACACGGTCAACCTCGTCGATGGTGTCGATGGCCTGGCTGGCGGTATCGTTTTCATCGCCCTCGCAACTTTGTTGTCGGTTCGCCTCGCCACCCCCAACATGCAGGATCCGGAGCTGATAACCAACGTTCTCGTTCTTTCTGCTTCGATAATGGGGGCACTGCTGGCTTTTCTCAGGTTCAATGTTTTTCCGGCCATAATTTTTATGGGCGACAGCGGCGCTTATTTTCTTGGTTTCATGACCTCGGCACTCTCTGTCGCCGGCGCTGCCAAAGGTTCGATTCTTTTTCCGCTGATCATTCCGCTCATCGCTTTTGGTCTGCCGGTTCTCGACGTTCTTTTTGCGATTCTGCGCCGTTACTTCAAGAAGGTGCCGATCTTTCAGGCTGACAAGGAACACCTGCACCATCGCCTGCTGCAGCGCGGCTTTTCACAGCGCGAAACAACCCAGTTCCTCTGGATGGTCTCATGCTGCTTTGGCTTTGTAGCTCTGCTTGCAGCCGATATCCCGCACCGCGGTATTCAGATTGCATCAGCAGTTCTGCTGGTAGTCATGGTTTTTCTCTGCATCTCGACCTTCATCAGGAAGAGCAATGCGAGAAAATAAATACTGCTTCAGCGGTATCCTGCTGCAGGAAGCCCCGGTAAGACATCTTTCGCGCTCATTTGCCAACGGTCGCATCGCCCAGACATATTTGTTTTCTGGCAAAGAATCGACCGGCCGCCTGACCACGGCTCTTGCTTTTGCGTCGCTTTTGCAGTGCCGGGAGCCTTTAGTTGCCGGTGAAAATAAAGCCGATGCCTGCGGCGTATGCGATTCATGCCGGCGCATTGCGGCTGGCAGTCACCCTGATGTTAGTGTCATTACTCCTGACGGCAACGAAATCAGAATCGATCAGGTGCGTGCCATGCAGGATGCGGCCTCGCTCAAGCCTGGCATGGGCAGATGGCAGATTTTTATTCTCGATCCGGCCGAGCGTCTGAATGTTTCGTCGGCGAACAGCCTGCTGAAAATTCTCGAAGAAGCGCCATCGCATGCGGTGTTTATTCTTATTGCCCGCGATACCGGTTCGGTTCTGCCAACAGTTTTAAGCCGCTCTGAGATTGTCAGATTTGCGGTGCCTTCACATCACGAGGCTCGCCTGGCGGTTGCCCGGGTGGCTGGTCTCGATGAAATGCAGGCTGCTGTCTGCTACGGTCTTTCTGAAGGCCGTTTCGGCCAGGCTCTGCTGATCGCGCAGAGTTATGATGAGCTGCATTTTCCTGCCGGTATCCGTGAGAGTCATTCTGATTATCTGGTGCAGATCGATATGCTTTCTGAACTCAAGCAGAATGAGTTCGCGGCAGCAGATACCTGCGACCGCGCTCTAAGGCTGGCTGGGCAGATAGACAATGCCGGCTTCCTTCCCCTGCAGGCGGCGCGAAAATCTTTCTGCCGCTCGCTGGTGATGAATACTTGTCTGCCGGCCGCTTTCGCCCTGATGTTTTCTGATGCTTTCGTAGACCGGCTCGACCGGGCCGCTTCAGCCATGAAGAAAAGCTTCGACCCGGTGCTTGCCGAGGCGAAAAAAGCCTATCCGGCCGCTCTGGTCAAAGAAATCGACGGGCAGTTGTCGACTGCTGTAGATCGCTGGTCTACCGCTCAGATCGAAGAATTCTTTTTCTGTCTGATGAACTGGTATGCTGACGCCCTGCTTATGGCTTGTGGTGCCGATGAAACATTGCTGTTGAACCTCGACCGCAAAGACGATATCATTATTCTCGCAAAGGTTGAAGGAACTGCCCTTCTGCGCGCCCGCCTCGAAATGCTCGAAAAGAGCTCAGGGTTGCTGCGCCGCTACGTTCAACCGCTGCTGATACTTGAAAACCTGCTTACGCAGATCGGAGGACCCGAAGCGTGAATCAATACATTGCCCTTAGACTGCGCAAACTGCCGACAGTCTACTGGACACCCAGGCCGGAAGCCATGAGCATCGAAGCCACCCAGGATGTGGTGGTCACCACTCAGCACGGCTGTGAAATCGGCCGGGTTCTGCAGGTCGTCGACACCCGACCCGCAGGCCTTAAAACCGAATCTGATCCATTTATCATAGAAATTCAGCGTGTCGTCGATGCCGAAGACCGCGCCCGCATCTGCGACCTGCGCAAACGCGAAAAAGAAGCTTTTCTGCAGGCACGCGATAAAATACAGCACCACCAGCTGCCGATGAAGCTGCTGAAGGCCGAATACCTCTACGATTTCAGCCGCCTGATTCTTTACTTTAAATCAGACAACAAGGTCGATTTCCGCGATCTGCTAAAGAGCCTGGCCGGTATCTTCAAAACCCGCATCGAGCTCAGGCAGATCGGGGTGCGCGACGAAACCAAGCTGCTTGGCGGCATCGGCTGCTGCGGCAAAGAAGTCTGCTGCGCCCAGTTCATGAGTACTTTCTACCCGGTTTCGACCAAAATGGCCAAAGAGCAGAATCTTAGCCTCAACCCGGCAAAACTTTCGGGTATTTGCGGGCGTCTGCTCTGTTGTCTGGCCCATGAACATGAATATTATGCTTCGTTCCATGGCAAATTCCCGAAAATTACCGCAGAAGTGGTTGTCGGTGCCGAAACCGGCCGCGTCATGGACATCAACTACATCACCCGCAAAATCCTGATCAGCTTTATCGACCGGCGCAAGGTAACTTATGACCTTGACAAGGTTTGCGGCCGCAAAGATGCAACCACCGGCCGTAACCTCTGGTGGGTAAGCATTCCTGGCGCTGAAGAGCCAGACCTCAGTATTCTTCTTAAAAACCTCAACCCGCCAGGAACCGGCAAGAAGAAGAAAAAGAATGATGGCTCGCAGCGAAGAGACGATGGCGAACAGGACCAGCCCGAGCCCTCTGAAAGACGCCGAGAAAGAGGGCCCAGACCTCAATCTGCCCATGAAAACAAGCCTGCTGAGCCGTCAGCGCCGGCAGATGATTCTGGCAGTGACGTTGACGACAACGATTTTTCTGATATGTAGCAGGCCGGCTACTCGCAGATTTTACAGCGGGTGGCCGCCGCTTAACATTTCTTAAAATTGTCTGTCGAACTTATTCGCGAATCATGATATAATCCATAAACTTATGCCCGATCCCGGGGTCGGTCGTTTCGCTTCCGGGGCAGAAAAGCGAGGGAGTTCAGTGTCACGCATAGGATTAATAGCAGGTAGTGGAAGGTTTCCACTCTATTTTGCGCAGGCCGCAAAGCAGGGTGGCAATGAAGTGGTGGCAGTAGCTATACGTGAAGAAACGTCGCCCGAACTTGAAAAGCTGGTCAACCAGATTCACTGGTTCCATGTCGGCGAGCTGCAGGGAATGATCGATACTTTCCTGAACGCGCGCATCGAGCGTATCGTGATGGCCGGTAAAATAACCAAAACTCTGATGTTCGACCGCATCAGACCCGATGCCCGGCTGATGAAAGTTTTTGAAAAAACCCCGATTCGCAATGATGACGCACTTCTGCGCCAGCTCAGCGAGGAATTTATTGCAGAAGGCATTCACGTCTGCGATTCGACGACATTTCTCTCGGTTCTGCTTCCCGAAAAGGGTATTTTAACCAGCAGAAAGCCGAGCGAAGAAGAGCTGCTCGACATCAAATACGGGCACGAAATCGCCAAACAGATTGCCGGTCTCGACATTGGCCAGACCGTTGTCGTTAAAAACCGCGTAATTCTCTCGGTTGAGGCAATCGAAGGCACGGATCAGGCGATTCAGCGCGGTGGTCTGCTTGGCAATGGCGGCGTAACCGTCGTGAAGGTCGCCCGCCCGAAACAGGATATGCGCTACGATATTCCGACGATCGGCGTCGATACCATACGTAATCTGATTGCCGCCAAGGCCCGTTGCCTGGCCTTCGAAGAGAAGAAAACCCTGCTGCTTGACCGTGAGGAAGTAATTAAGCTGGCTGATTCAGCCGGTATTGCCATCATGGTCGTCTGATCTGCTGCTTTTCAAAAGAGGTTAAAATGAATAGTCAAAGCGTTAATATTGGGGTTATCGGTATCGGCCATCTCGGAAAACACCATGCCAGGCTTCTCGCCGAAATCAACGGCGCCCACCTGGTCGGAATTGCAGATGTAAATGAAGCTGCCGGCCGCGAAGCTGCTGAAAAATACAATGTTCCTTATTTCAAAGATTACCGGGAACTCGCCTCGGTTGCCTCTGCTGTAACCGTAGTCGTGCCGACCTTTCTGCATCATGAGGTCGCCCGCTTTTTTCTTGAACGCAATATTCATACTTTTATCGAAAAACCGATCACCAAAACGCTTGAAGAAGCCAACGATCTGGTGGCTCTTGCCAGCAAGAAACAGCTGACTCTGCAGGTCGGTCATGTCGAACGCTTCAATGCTGCCATCATCAAACTGCAGTCTCTTTGCGAAAGCCCTCGTTTTATCGAATGCCAGCGCATGGGGCCGTTCTCACCCCGCATTCAGGACGTCGGCGTCGTCCAGGATCTGATGATTCACGACATCGATATCGTTCTGTCACTCGTTAAGTCGCCGATAAAGCGTGTCGATGCCGTTGGTATTCCGGTACTCACCGAAAACGAAGATATCGCCAATGCCCATATCGTTTTTGAAAATGGTTGTATCGCCAATCTGACCGCTTCACGCATCAGTGACGAAAAAATCCGCAAACTCCGCATTTTCGAAATGGACAAATATTGTTCTCTCGACTATGCCAACCAGGCAATTACACTGCGTCGCAAATCGAATCTCGAAGAAAAAATTATCCAGGAAGAACTTGAAGTGCACAAGGCCGAGCCGTTGCGCCTTGAACTCGAGCATTTCATCACCTGCATCAACGAGCGTCGCAAGCCCCTGGTTACCATCGAAGACGGTAAAAATGCCCTTGAAGTTGCCCTCGAAATTCTCGAGCAGATCAAGAGCAACCTGCCCGCTTCTCATTAAGCTTTTATGGGTTCTACAAACAGTCTGGGCCGCTTTTTCTTTGAATGGCGTGATAAACTGCCGGTGCCTCTGGCATTGGCAATGTTCACCTGCGCCCGGCCACGGCCGCTGAACTGGCTGTTAGGCATGCCTTTCGTGTTTGCCGGCGAAGCCCTGCGCGTCTGGGGGCTGATGCACATCGGCCCAACCACCCGCACCCGTGAAATATGTGCTGATAAGCTGGTTACGACCGGCCCTTACAGCTGCTGCCGCAACCCTCTTTATCTTGCCAATCTGCTCAAAATTGTCGGTTTTATGCTGATTGCGGGTAACCCTGCTTATGCGGCCTGCGTTCTCGCTTTTTATGCAGTCGAATTTGCAACGATGATTCCCTACGAAGAAAGTTTTCTGGCAGAAAAGTTTCCAGATGCTCACAAAGCCTACCGTGAAGCAGTGCCGGTGTTTCTGCCAACGGCGACCCCTGGCCCGGATATGGCTGCCGAACCACGCTTTGAGCTGCGAGAAGCTCTCAAGTCAGAAAAGCGCACCTTTGCGTCAACCTCGGCAATATTGCTGGTGCTTTCGCTCTGCTCTATCTTCCGCCGGGAGAAATGCCCTTGACCAGTCTCAGACCAGCTGACAGCAACAAGCCTGGCCGGGTTTTCTTTCTGGCCGGCGAACAGAGCGGTGACCTGCATGGCTCTCTGGTTATCGGCCATCTGAAAAAGCTGTTGCCCGACCTGAAGGTTGACGGTATAGGTGGCCCGATGATGGCTGCAGCCGGTATGAACTGTATTCACAGCAGCGATGAGCTGGCCGTGATAGGGTTCGTCGAGGTAATCAAGAACCTTCGTCACCTTTATAAAATTCTTGCCGACGTCAGAGAATGGCTTACCCGGGAGCGTCCCGATGTGTTGGTGCTTATCGATTACCCCGGTTTCAATCTGGGGGTTGCCGAAATCGCCCGTGAGCTGGGTATTCATGTTCTCTACTATATCTGCCCGCAGGTGTGGGCCTGGCATGCCAGCCGCGTCGAGAAATTCACACGCCTGATCAATGAGGCGGTCGTGGTTTTTCCGTTCGAAGTCGATATCTGGGCGAAAGCCGGTGCTGAAGTGAACTGGTTTGGTCATCCGCTCATCGGCGTTGCTGAGCCCACCACCAGCAAAGAAGAAATTCGCAGGATGATGCAGCTTGGCGATGCTTCGCTTGTCAGCCTGCTTCCGGGTAGTCGCACCCAGGAAATCTATTACATGTTCCCCGTGCTTCTCGATGCGGCTGAGCTGATTTTAAAGCAGAAGCCCAATACGAGATTCCTGCTGCCGGTTGCCAGCACCATCGATGATGAACGCATTCTCGCGCATCTGCGCGGTCGCAATCTGCCGATCACCATGCTGCGCGGCCAGACCTATGACGCCATCTCGGTTTCAGACGTCTGTCTCGTCGCTTCAGGAACCGCTACCCTTGAAACCGCGATCCTCGGCACGCCAATGGTTGTCGTTTACAAGGTTAACTGGCTGACATCGCTGATTTCAAAGTTTGTTATCGAGGCCGAACATATCGGCCTGCCGAACGTGATTGCCGGGCGTCGCATCGTACCAGAGTTTATTCGTGGTGATTTCAAGCCCGACGTCATTGCCAGAGAGGCTTTGAGCATTCTTGACGACCCTCAGAAACAGCAGACCATGCGTGAAGAGCTTGCCAAAGTCAGGGCCAGTCTTGGCGAAACCGGAGCCAGCCAGCGTGTCGCCGGGCATCTGGCGAAGAGAATTCAGGAGTTACACCAGAAGTGAACACCCTGAAACGAGTTCTCAGTTACTTTGGCGATTATCTGCCATATCTGCTGGTAGGTATTTTCTGCAGCGCCATCGTTGCCGTCTGCACAATTTTCCCTGCCTGGATCATGAAGAGTGTCGTTAACGACGTTCTGGTGCAGCGAAGCATGGATATGCTGCATTGGATAGCTCTGGCACTCGTTGTTGTGATGTTCGTTAAAGGCATTGCCCATTTTCTTGAAACCTATCTGATGCATTACGTGTCGCAGAGCATTTTACGGCGTATCAGAAGCGCCTGCTTCGACCGCATGCTCGAACTGTCGCTGTCGTTTTACGAAAAACAGCGCACTGGTCAGCTTATGAGCCGAATTACTGCCGATGTCCTGGTTCTGCAGAACCTCCTGACCAGCTTTTCTTCGCTGATTGGCGACGTTATAGCATTTATCGGTTTCTGTGGCTATATTTTCTACCTGCACTGGAAACTGGCAGTGATCTCGATTGTCATCATTCCATTCATCGGCGCTCTCATCAACAAATTCAGCCGTAAGATGAAGAAGATCGGTTCGCGCATGCAGAGCCGCATTGGCGATATTTCGTCAGTTCTGCAGGAATTCATAACCGGCATCAAGGTCGTTAAATCGTTTACCCTCGAAGATTTTGTCAGAGATCGTTTTGAACAGGCCAACGGCGCCAATTTTTCTGAAACCATGCGCGGTGGACGTATCAATGCCGCTACGACGCCGGTTATTGAGTTTATCAACACCTGCGGTCTTGCGATTATTTTCTGGTATGGCGGCTACGAAGTCATTCATGGCAATCTCGATGCCGGGCAGCTGATAAGCTTTCTGACTGCTCTTGTCGGCCTTTTTACCCCGATCAAGAATCTTTCGCGCATGAGCAATGTCATTTCGCAGTCGGTTGGCGCGGGTGAACGTGTATTCGAAATTATCGATGCCCATGTCGATGTCAAGGAACGCACTGAAGCCCGTGAAATGAAGTCCTGCCGCGGCGAAGTTGAATTCCGCAATGTCAGTTTCGCCTATAACGAGAACGAACCGGTATTGCGCAATGTCAATATCAAGGTCGCGCCCGGCGAAGTCGTGGCTCTGGTCGGGCCTTCCGGCGCCGGAAAAACGACTTTCATCAACCTGATTCCAAGATTTTTCGACGTATCCGATGGGGCAGTCATGATCGATGGCGCTGATGTGCGCGACCTGACTCTCAACAGCATGCGCCAGTTTATCGCCATGGTTCCCCAGGAAACGCTTCTGTTCTCTGGCACAATCGAAGACAACATCCGCTTTGGCCGTCTTAACGCAACTCACGATGAAATCGTCGAGGCAGCAAAGCTTGCCAACGCCCACGACTTCATTATGAGCCAGCCTGACGGTTATGACACGATGCTCGGTGAGCGTGGCGTCAATCTTTCCGGCGGTCAGGCACAGCGTGTCGCCCTTTCGCGCGCGTTTCTGAAAGACCCGGGCATTCTGATTCTCGACGAAGCCACCAGCGCTCTCGATTCCGAGACCGAAAATCTCATCAAGGAATCATTGAACCGCCTGATGGCCAATCGCACCACCTTCATGATCGCGCACCGGCTTTCAACCGTCGTTAAAGCCGATAAAATTCTCGTTCTGCAGCGCGGTCAGATCGTTGAGATTGGCTCGCACAGCCAACTTCTTGAAAAACAGGGGCTTTACTCGAATCTTTACAGATCGCAGTATGCCGATCAGGTGAATATATGACCAGAATCATACAACACCAGGAAACTGCCAGCCCGGCCGCCAGCCAGAAGCGGTCGCCACGCTCTGCCGCCGTTTCCGCAGGTCTGCGGCTGAAAGCCATGCTCCTGGTTGGTCTGATCAGCTCTTTGAATTCTCTGGTCCGCGTTGAACAGACGGGGTTCACCGATTTTGCCGCGCACCGAAAAATTGACCGCCCGGTTCTCATTGCCAGCTGGCATGGAACGCTGCTTGTTCCTCTCTATTGTCTTCGAGGCCTTAATCTTGTTATCATGAGTTCGCTTTCAGATGATGGTGAACTTATGGCCATGGTGCTTGAGCATTTTAAGCATTTCCCGATCCGCGGCTCGTCTTCGCGCGGCGGTATGCGGGGCCTGCTTGAAATGGTCAAGATGGTAAAAGGTGGCATGAACGCTGCTCTGACTGTTGACGGGCCACGCGGGCCCAGGCATGAAGTAAAGCCCGGCATGGTAATGATTGCGCAGAAATCGGGTGGTTACGTTCTCCCGGTAGGGGTTGCCTGTTCCCGCAAGCTGACCGTGAACAGCTGGGATAAAACCGAAATCCCGCTGCCGTTCAGCCGGGTGATAATGCACAGCGGCAGGCCGTTTGTAATCGATGCTGCGGCCAGCGTTGAAGAGGGTTGTGAAATGATCAGAAAGAGCCTGTTCGAAAGTAACAGGCAGGCTGAAATCTATCTGAAATCTGGAAATACCTGTGAAGTCTGAACTGACCGGAAAGAAAAAACTGCTGATCGTAGCCGGAGAAACCTCTGGCGACTTTTACGCAGCCTCATTGATCGACGTATTGAAAAAATACGGCGATTTCGAAATTTTCGCCGTCGGCGGTATTCAGACGCAGCAGCGCGATGTCACAATGCTCTGCGACAGCACCAACTGGGCGGCGATCGGTCTTTTCGAGGCGATAAAACAGGCCCCGCGCCTCTGTCTCGTTCTTTACCGGCTGAAAAAATTTCTGATGAAAAATCGGCCGGATCTGGTGATCCTCGTTGATTACCCTGGCTTTAACATGCGCCTGGTGCATGCTGCTAATAAGCTCGGTATTCCGACTCTCTATTATTTCCCGCCCAGTAAGTTCGCTACCGATCCTGCCAGCGTTACCGATGCTGCCGGCAGCATTACGCGGGTTGCCGCCAATTTTGCTTCAACCTACGAAATCTACAAAGCCGCCGGTGCCAATGTCGAGTTCGTCGGGCACCCGCTCCTCGACCACGCCAAACCGGTGATGACCGCCGAAGAGACCTGCCGCAAATACGGTCTCGACCCGGCCCGCCCGGTTATCGGTCTCTGCCCCGGTTCACGTCGCAGTGAACTCGGCCAGCTCCTGCCAATCATGCTCGCTGCCGGCAAGATCATTCATCAGCGTTACCCGGAATATCAGTTCATCGTGCCGGTTATCGCTACCGAAGGCCCTGAAGTATTCGGAGTTCAGAAATCTGATCTGCGCGAACAGCTCAAAGCCAGCGGTATACCAGTGACTCTTGCCGAAGGCAAGATCTATGATGTCATGCGCCTCGCAAAAATCCTGCTGATCAGCTCCGGCACCGCAACTCTCGAAGCCACGTATGTCGGCACGCCGATGGTCATCTGCTACAAAGTTTCAGTTTTTACCGAGATTCAGGCCAGACTGTTCTACCGGTTGCCAAAATTTATCGGGCTGCCGAACATAATTATCAATAGAATGGCTATTCCTGAACTGATTCAGCACGACCTGACACCGGAAAACCTTGCTGCTAGGGCTTTTGAGCTGCTAGAGTCATCCGAAAAGTATGAACAGCAGAAAAACGACTTTGCCGATGTCATCGCGCATCTCGGTGAACCCGGGGCACACGAGAGAGTTGCCGAGATGGTCGTCGATCTGCTGCGCAACCCGGCGCCCGTAAAATAACCATGTCTGCAGTGCAGATTCTCAGAAAATCTGTTTTACTTTTCTCTAAAACTCTCTGCCGCATGCCGGAAAAGGCCGCCGTCTCTCTGGCCGCCGGCGCCGGTCTCGCAACCTGGCTGGCCTGGGGAAACGAACGGCGTCGTATCGAAAGCTGTATCGACCGGGTTTACTTTCGCCTGAACCGGCAGATTCCCGCCCCTGTAGAGCTGATTGTCAGAAATGCTTTTATACATTTTTCGGTGGCAGTCTGTGAACTGCTGCGCTTTCCGACCCTGACCGCAGAAAACCTGGCCGCCCGCGTCAGTCTCAATGACCGTGAAAACGTCGACCAGGCTCTGGCAAAGGGCAGGGGAGTAATTCTTGCCCTGCCGCACATCGGCAACTGGGAAGTCCTCGGTGCCGCGATCGCCCATTCCGGTTACCGCATCAACTCTTTTTATCTCGCTCAGAAAGAAGACGAACTTGGCGGGCTGCTCGATCATTTTCGCCAGTATTCCGGCATCATTCTGCATGACCGTGACCGCGGCGGTGTCAAAGCCCTGAAAGCACTGCGGGCTGGCGAAATGCTCGGCATGATTGCCGACCAGGATGGAGCCAACAACGGGGTTTATATGAATTTTCTCGGCCACTGGGTCAGCATGCCTGCAGGGCCGGCAAACTGGAGTCTGAAGACCGGTGCCGCTCTGGTGCCGTTGTTTTCCTTGCGCCAGGGGCACGGTTTCAAATACAAGGCCGCATTTTTGCCGGCAATGGCAGAAGAAGAGCAGGGGAGCCACGGTGAAAAAGTTATTGCCCGCACAGTCAGACTGGCCCGCTGGATGGAAGACATTATTCTTACTCACCCTGACCAGTATCTCTGGTTTTATGACCGCTTCAAACCCAGACACGAAGCCTGGATAACCGCTGAGAAAAAACGTGATGGCCAGATGTGGCACGGAACCCCGCGCTATGGCTCTTAGTAGAAAAGCTTTTCTGGCATTGCAGGCTTACCGACTGCTGCATGGTTTTGCTGCCATGACCGGCGCTGCTGCTGCACCGGTTCTCAGTCATTACAGCCGCCGCGTCAAAAATGGCTTTAAAGATTTTTTCGGTCAGGTTAAGACTGCAACAGGCCCGGTTCTCTGGGTCCACGGAGTTTCGATGGGTGAGTCTATGGTGGCAGCCGGTTTTGTGGCCGAATTGCGCAAGCGGTTTCCGGCTTATCAGATTGCCTTTACCACAACCCATCCCGACGTTTACGCAAGCATCTGCAAGCGCGGAATTGCCGACCTGACAGCCTTTTTCCCGCTCGATAATCTGGTTGCCATGCAGCGGGTCTTTGATCGCTGGCAGCCGCAGGCTGTATTTGTCGCAGAAACTGACTTCTGGCCAGAATTTTCGTGGCAGTGCCGCAGTCGCAATGTCCCGCTCATCTTGATCAACGGCCGCATCAGCGAGAAAATAGCCAGATTCTACCAGCAGTTTCCAGCTTTTGCCGAACTGGTCTTCCCGGCGTTTTCGTTGCTGGCGGTTCAGACGTCTGTCGACGCCGAGCGTCTTTTTAACCTTGGGGTGACTGCTGACCGGGTAAAAGTGCTTGGCAACATGAAAGCCGATTTGACGTCGGTTGCCGCCGCATCACACGAGCCATTCAAAGCCTGGCTGGGATCGCGCCACTGCCTGTCACTTGGCTCGTTGCATCCCTCTGAATTCGCGGTTCTGAAACCGGTGCTGCCGCATTTTGCCGAGACTGGTGTCGCCGTGATTATCGCGCCGAGAAACCCTGCCAATTGCGGCCCATGGCTTGAAGAGCTGAAAAATGCCGGTCTTGCTGCAGGCCTGCGCAGCCGGATTGATACCGGGGCCGCGTCTGATATCCTTTTGCTCGACAGCATGGGTGAACTCGCATCATTATACCGGCTTGCCGATGTGGCATTTGTCGGGGGCTCGATCGATGCCACTGTCGGCGGCCATAACCCGCTCGAAGTCATGCAGCAGCATGTTCCCCTGCTGATGGGGCCGAACTGCCGTAATTTCGCCGATATTGTCGAACAGCTCAAAAGCGCCGGCGGTATCGAAATCGTCACCGATGCCACCCAGCTTCAGAATGCTGTAAAAAGCCTGCTTGCTGATAAAAGCCTTGCCTCTGCCAGAGTTGCAGCGGCTGATGCTGTGCTTGCCGCCAGTCGCGGCTGTCTGCAGCGAACCATACAGGCTCTGAGTGAAGTTGTCAGTCTCTGACTTGCCAATCCCCAGCAACAGCTTTTAAAAATTACTGCGCCGCCCCTCTTTGGGGTCTTTTGACGGCCTGCCACCCTCTTGACTGCCGCAACCTGAAGGCTTCCTGTTGAAATGGTTTATTGCCGCCAGGAGTCAGCCATACTCGGCAGTATCTCTGGTTCTAACCCCGGCTTCTGACATTTCCAGTTCACTTATTTTCTGCCGCTTTTTTGTCGATAGATATAGTAGAGCTTTAAAATAAGGAGATGCTTATGAATATGAACTGCAGTAATTGTCCAGACCGTGAAATCTGCTACAAATCCGGCAATAATAACGAAAACCCCCGCGATGCCAAATATCGCGAAGCTTATATGCGCGCTTTGCGCTGCCGACGCCAACGCTTTGGTTGACTGACACCGGGTCAGGCATACGATAATAAAAGCAGCCGCATCACAGAATAATGATGCGGCTGTTTTTATTTCTGTCTGAAATCTTGTCGCGTCTCAGACAAAAACAGTTCAGAGTACATGTAGCTGTTCGAAGCCCCTTTTGGCTGCATCAAGCACATCAAGATGCGGCATATCACGGTCGACCGGCCTTTTGTTTACTATCGCCTCGAAATACAGGCCGGCGTTGGTAACATCTCCCCATAGAAGAGCGGCTTTCAGTTTGTTTTCATGCAGGTAAAAGATTTTAATCGAATGCTGGCCGCTGCTGGCAGTTGACTTGAAGACTTTTCTTTCCCACGACGGGTCTGTTTTGTATACAGGTCCAAGAGAAATAACCGGAGTTTTTTCAAGCAC
>CAZFUG010000087.1:7962-15418 GCA_964522035.1 uncultured bacterium | reverse complement strand
ACCCCAGCGGTTGGCGGCTTCGGGGCAGATGAAAAGCTTGGTGTCCTTGGCAATGTCATTCAGCTGCAGCAGAGCGTTGGAATATTTCCAGCGCAGGTTGCCCGAACGGTCAACCCATGCCCAGCGGTTTTTACCTATATCAAGTTCAAAATTTTTGGCTTCCCAGAGGGAAATCAGGCTTTCGATGCCCTTCTGGTTGGAAAGGCATGATTTGGCGCGCGCAATGGAGGCGATACTCTGGTAACGCGGAATGGCAATGGCAACCAGAATGCCTATTACCAGAACAACGATCAACAACTCGACAAGTGAAAAACCTTTTCTTCGCATAGAGCCTCCACGAATTTTTTGCAACACGTCAAACGCAGTCCTGTTAATTTAACGCACCGTCTTGATTATGTCAAACAATGGCATGTACATGGCAAGTGCCAGAGTCACGACAAAAATCGCCAGAAAGATTACCAGAGCCGGCTGAATCAGTGATACTGCGGTTTCAAGCGTCAATTCAAGGTCACGTTCATAAATAATTCCCGCTTTTTCAAGCATTTCGCCGGTATTGCCGCCCCGTTCCCCGACATCGGTCATCAGAATGATGCTCTCGGGAAAAAGATGGCGGAAGCGCCCGACAGACTGTGAAAGCGACTCACCGCGGCTGACCGACTCGCGGATATTATTTATGGCTTCTTTGTAGACCAGATTGTTCAGTGCCTTTTCGACGGCCTGAAGAGAGGTCAGAATCGGCACGCCGCACTTGAGCAGGGTGCCGAGAATACGTGCAAACAGTGACATTTCCATCTGCTGAACCACCGGCCCGAAAATAGGCATGCGGATCGTAACTTCGGCGATACGCCGGGCTCCGCCTTCGGTGCGGCGTAATATCATGAACATGGCGATTGCCAGGACAATTGTTGAAATGATCAAAATCGAGTGCCCGGTCAGAAAATTTGACGCAGTAAGGACGATGCGGGTTGGCAGCGGCAGTATCTGGCCATGTGATTGAATCTTTTCGATGAAAACCGGAAAAACGTAAACCAGCAGCGCCCAGGCGACAATAATGGTGTTGAGCAGCAGAATTGCCGGGTAAATCATCGACTTGATGATTTTTGCCCGCAGGCGGTACATGGCATCATGAATGTATGAGTAGCGCTCGAGAATCTCACCGAGAATGCCGCCTATTTCGCCAACCTCGACCATGGTAATGAACAGATTCGAGAAAACCCCGCGATGGCTTTTGAGAGCATCAGAAAAAGATTTTCCCGATTCGATCTTTTCGCGCAGATCTTTGAGCAGCGTCTTGAGCGGGCAGTTCGGCAGCTGCCGGTAGAGTGCGTGCAGACTCATTATCAGAGGACAGCCGGCATTGATGAGGCTCGACCGCTGCAGCAGAAAAAAGTTCATCGCATGCGGCGCGATTTTAAGATCGGGAGTGCCGGATGCAACGAGGCTATGTAAGGGTGCGGCAGTGATTTCGAGAACGAAATAGCTGCGGTCTGCCAGCCAGGTGCCAACTTCTTCAGCGGTTGCGGCTTCCATGAAGCCTTCCATTGGTTTGCCCTTGACGTCGAGAGCTTTGTAAGCAAACCTTCTGGTCACTGCTCAGACTCCTCGCCGGTGGCAATCGCCCGGCGAACCTCTTCACCGCGGGTCAGGCGCATTACTTCGTCGATGGTGGTCACGCCTCTGACAGCCTTGAAAATGCCGTCGACGCGCATGGTGCGCATGCCGCCGCGAATCGCGGCCTGCCTGATATCTCTCGCCGAAACCGATTTAAGAATCAGGCTGTGAATTTCGTCATTGATCGTCATGATCTCGTGAATGGCGGTTCGACCGGTATAGCCGGTGCGGCGGCAGGTCAGACAGCCTTTGCCTTTAAACAGTTCGGCTTTCTCATGCCCGTGTTCGGTAAGCAGTTGCAGAGCTTCGCCGTCTGGTTTGTAAGCGGTTTTGCATGAAGGACAGATTTTTCTGACGAGACGCTGACCACCTACTCCGATAACTGCAGAGGCAACCAGATATGGCTCGACGCCCATTTCGATCAGGCGTGTAACTGCCGATGCGGCGTCGTTGGTATGCAGGGTTGAAAAGACCAGATGGCCCGTAAGAGCTGATTCGATAGCAATCTGGGCAGTTTCGAAATCGCGGATTTCGCCGATCAGAATTACGTTCGGGTCCTGGCGCAGAATCGAGCGCAGCGTTCGAGCAAATGTCAGGCCGATTTCGGGCCGGACCTGCACCTGATTGATACTCGGAATAAGGTATTCAACCGGGTCTTCAACGGTGGTAATGTTGATTTGCCCGTTTCTGATAAAGTTGATGGCGGCATACAGGGTAGATGTTTTGCCCGAACCTGTGGGGCCGGTCATCAGAATGATGCCGTTCGGTGAAGAAGAGAGCGTCTTGAACAGATCGAGCAGGTCTTCGTCGAACCCGACCTGGTCGAGAGTCAGCTGCATGCGGCTCTTGTCGAGAATACGTATGACGATTTTTTCGCCAAAAACAGTCGGCAGCGACGATACGCGCAGGTCAATGCTTTTGTTCTGGACTTTTACCTTGATGCGGCCATCCTGTGGCAGACGCTTCTCGGAAATATCCATCTGCGCCATGATTTTCAGACGCGACAGCAGTTCGCTCTGAATGGTCTTTGGCGCTTTCATCAGTTCGTTGAGAATGCCGTCGATTCTGTATCTTACCCTGATGATTTCTTCGTCCGGCTCGATGTGAATATCGCTGGCGCGGTCGTTGATGGCCTGCTGAATGATCGTGTTGACGAGGTTGATGATCGGCACGCTCTGCTCTTCGCCACCAATGTCGAAAGTGTTGAAGAAACTTTCGTCGAGCTTCACTTCAGAACTGCGTTCGGCGGCGATGTTGTCGACCGCATTCTGCAGACTGTCGCTGTTGCCGTAATAGTGCCTGATCGCGGCTTCTACCTGCGATTCAGGACTGATGGCGATCTCAAGTTCGTAGCCGGTCTGAAAGGTTATTTCGTCGATGATGAAAACATCGAGCGGGTCGGCCATGCTGATCTGCAGACGGTTGCCTTCAAGCCTTACCGGCAGCAGGTTGTGGCTGCGCACGATACCGTCAGGGATCGTCGTCAGAACTTCGGGTGGCACCGTAACCTCATTGAGGTTCAGGCACGGAATATTCATCTGGCTGGCAAGAGTGTTGGCAATGCTGTCTTCGTTGGTCAGACCAGTTTCGACGAGAACCTTGCCAAGGCGTTTGCCGAGAATTTTCTGTTTCGAAAGGGCTTCCTGAAGTTGTTCACCGGTGATCAGGCCGGCTTCGACAAGAATGTCGCCGAGTCGCTTACGTTGTTGATTACCGGATTTTGCAGACATTTTTTGGGGCTCTTATCTTTTCCAGAAGCATTTTCTGGCGGTTTCGTAGCTCGGGTTGATCTCAAGGGCCTTGCGAAAGGCCATCATCGCTTCGTTTTTCAGCCCTTTGGCTTCAAGAGCCTGGCCGAGTTTGTAATAACCGTCTGCAAAACCGGGGTATTTCTGGATGTAGCGGCGCAGTTGTCTGATCAGTTCTTCAACCAGATCGCTGTTGTCGAGCAATACAGAGGTTTCGTAACAGTAGTCTTCTGCGTCCTGAGCCTGATATTCTGCAAAGAACAGCGCGATGACCTTCTTGTATTCATTCAGAGCTTCATCTTTGCGGTTCAGGGCTTCAAGTATATGTGCTCTTTCGTTGAGCGCCTCGCGGTATTTCGGGTTGATCTTGACCGCTTCACAAAGCTGATCGTTGGCCTTTTCCAGCATGCCAAGGCTGCGGTAAGCCTGGGCCTGATGAAAAAAGGCATCCGGCCAGCGATGCTTTTCGATAACTTTTGCAAAGGCATCGACGGCTTCCTGGTAACGGCCGGCGTTGAGAAGAGCTTTGCCGAGGTTGTTCCAGTATTCGCTGCTGGGGCTAAGTTCGATGCATTTCTGGTAATGCTCGATTGCCTCTTCAAATTTGCCGAGGCGCACCAGACCATTGGCCAGACTGCATCTGAGCAGATGATTGCCCGGCTCAGAAACCAGTTTGCGCTGGTTTTCCTGAACCGCCTCTTCTATAAGACCTTCACTGTAATAGGAGCGGGGCGCATCTGCGGTCATTATTTGCTTCCAGACTTTTTTTCGACTGCTTTGATTGTTTTGGCAGCCGAGGCGACGCTGGGTGGCTGACTGTTGAGCGAGAGACGGTCTTTGTCATCAACTTTTTTCGGCTCGGTTTTCGCTTCAGCCGGTTTTTCGGTGACGCCGCCGAGCTTCACTTCGGTCGGGCTGCCGGGAACTGCCGGCAGTGGCGGTGCTACGACATGCTTGTCTTCTTCTTTTTTTGCGGCCGGTGCGGCTTTAGCGGCAGCGGCTGCATCTTCGGCCGGCTTGGTCCAGTTGCGGTATTCTTCTTCCGGGCCGGAAGGTGAATAATACTGCAGAAATTTAACCACGTCGGTTGAATCGTTGAGATATTCATGGAAAGATTTGGCGGGAATGAAGGAGGTGCTGTTCGGGCCAAGAATCTTGATTTCTTCGCCAATGCGCAGAGTCAGGTTGCCTTCGAGAACGTGAATGATCTCGGTTACGAACACATGGCGGTGACTGCCGATGTGAGCGCCTGGCAGATAGGTCAGATGCACCAGAGTTGCAATCGAGGGCCCGACCTTTGACGGGTCAACCAGTATCTTTGCGCCAATTCGCTTGTCCGGCGAAGTGTGGTATTCCGCATCGTCAAATGCGACGAAGTTTACTGATGCCGTCTTGTTTTCCTGCTTTTCGGCAGCGTTGAGAGAGGTCTGGCCGGTGAGCAGGGCTATGATCAATGTGAGAGCTATGGTTCCGGAAAAAAGTTTTGTGTTTTTCATGAACGAAATTCTAGCGGTTAAACAATAGCTTGTCAAGGCGCATCGGATTGACTTTCTCTTAACTATACAGTACCATAATGTACAACTCTGAATAAGTCATGGGAAATAATGAATCATTCTCCTGCTGTCAGACGCAGCCTGTTGCTGCTGCTGGTCCTGGCGATACTGAATCTGCCGGGCTGTTGTTCGCGCAAGACAACTGAAAAACGAAATGGCAACGGCAAAAAAACTGTGTCCGGTTCGACTGCAAACCCTGTTCAGAATAGTGGCAGTCAGACACAGGGTTCCGGCGAAGTTCTTATTTCAGGTAACGAGTCGGTCAGGCCGCTTCGCGAACAGGACAAGCGCGCCAGGGAGCATTACCGGCGGCTTGAATATGCATTCGACATGTATAACAGCGCTAATTTTGACGGGGCTCTGCGTGAGGTTGAACGGTTGCAGCTCGAGATCAACAATGACCCATACCTCGAAATGCAGAGCTGGTATCTTTCTGCAATGATCTATCACAAATCCGACAAACCCAGCCGAAGAAAAAGGGCAATGCGCAAAATGCTCGAAAGCATGGAACAGGTTCAGAAAGATCCGAGATTCCGTGCTGCCTTTGAAGATGGCATGATCAGCCAGGAACTGATGAATCTGGCGCGTGAGAAAGGAAGCGACCGCTATGGCAAATTTGAATAAAAGTGGCTCGATTTTCCTGCTCACCCTGACTGCGATGACGGTTCTCTTTATTTTTGGGTTCTCGATAACCTTCTTTACCGGCTCAGAAGACTACGCCTCGGCGATGTCATATGAATCAGAAGTGGCCTTCAACCTTGCCGAATCGGCCATAGAAGAGTTTGTGGCCCGTATCAAGAACTCGCTGAACCATGATGACGCCAACAATCAGCTGTATAAGGTTCTGCGTGCCCACGATACCGATGTGACCAAAGAAATTCCGCTCGAAGCGGCGCAGGTTGCCAAGCTGACCGCCTATACGCGCGAAACCGCCCGCCAGGTATACGGCATTCAGTTTGGCCGCGGCCTGGTTGAATCGAATGATTTCGTCGTCGACGCGTCAATCAAGCTGCAGCATATCAATGCGGTCGAGGCGGCAAACGGCGATCAGGTTCTCTACAAGCTCAAAAAAGACCAGAAAGAAAAACAGGGCGAAATGGAAGTTCGCGCCAAAGTAGTTTACAGAGGCCATACCGCCAAAGTTTCGCTTAAGTTCATGATTCGTGTCGTTAAGACTTTTATTCCGCCATTCAACTATTTTACTCTCTACGTTAAAGACGGCAGCGTCTACGGCGGCTCACATTTCAATGCCTTCACCTCGTCAATCGAACAGAAACGCCAGTTGCGCCTCGACAACGGCTGGAACGCCATTCGCCGCGATTTCAACCCGACCGTCAATTTCGACCAGTGGGAAAAAGACCTGGCGCAGCTCGGTGGCAGCGCCATCACGCCGCCCGGGCGCGTCTATCTCGGCCAGGATCTCAACAGCCTCATGCAGGCCGGCCCGGCTGTTCTCGTCCGCTCAACCAACGGCGCCAAACTGCTTTTTGGCGAAAATCTCAACGCCAATGTTGATAAATTCACGCAGATGAACGCCCAAGAAAACTTTTACCTGCGTTTCGACGTTCCCTGGATGGGCATGAAAGACTATGTTAAAGATTTCATGGAACTGCAGGGTCAGGAAAAAACCAAGGAAGGTCTCATTTTTACAGGCTGGGGCAACGAACACAAAATCAGGCTGTTCAATATCGGTGCCGGCAAAGAGCTGACCGAGCCGACCACCAACGGGCCGCCTTCATTTATCAACTGTTTTCAGAGCTACTCTGTTCATACCGGCAAGCTGATTACCCAGACTCCGGGCGGTATCAACTCGAGCGAAGGGCTGATGAAATACCGCCTGATGCCTGAAGTTGACCGCAGCGGTTTTGACCCGTTCGGCTCCGCGCCGCCGCTCGACAGGCTCGAACCGATGAGCCGCGCCGATTTTTCAAAAATGTCGCCGACGCTTATCTATGGGCCGGCCATGCGTCAGTATTTCCGCGCGGTTCAGATTCATCCGAAAGATGGCGAACCGTTCGAGCTGCCCTTTATCGATTCGAAGGGGCCGTTGATCCAGATGATTCCGGGGCTCGATGTCAAGACCAAGATGACCGCCAGTCAGGCAGTGCAGTTGTTTGAACTGGCCGGTGTCGACAAGGATTTTATCGAAAAGATCCGTCGCAACTGGGACAAACTGCCAGATGGTCTGCGCGAGCTGCAGAACTACGCCAACTTTATGAGCGATTCGGGTGTTGAACTCTATAATAAAGGCCTTGCCAACTTTCTCAACCGCCTGCGCAACCGACAGGCTGAGTATGACGGAGCCTTGAAAGATTTCATGGGTGGCTATCTTGAAAATTTCCCTTATCCTTATAATGAGGTTCCCAAAGGCATGGATTCAGTAATTGGCCAGACGCCGATGCTCGAATTCTATGAAGGCGCTCTCTGGCACGCTCTTCCCGACGCCTACAGTTCATATCTTCTCGACTTCTACTTCATACCGAGAAGTACCGAAGACTTTTTCCGCGGTCGAACTACTGTCGCAATCGGCGGTACCTCTTATGA
>CAZFUG010000087.1:0-7952 GCA_964522035.1 uncultured bacterium | reverse complement strand
AAATATATCAACAATGTGCAGGCTTACCGCAGCGGCGCCAAAAACCAGACGCTCGAACTCAATGGCATTCTGGCTCTTAACGACTCAGAGCCGCTTGGCCTGAGAAATCTGAGATTCCGCGGACATGGCATCATTTATTCCAGCCCGATGATGGGTGGCGGCAAAGTCGTAATTGCCGGCGATCTTCTCGGTGTCGACACCGACGAAAAGGCTATTCATTCATCGATCGGCAACGATCTGCTGACGATCATTGCCCCGCAGATCATCATCGACACCACCATGGCTCAGGGCAGCCGCTGCTACGTTGAAGCGAATCTGATCTCGGTGTCTGAGCCCATGATCGTGAAGGGCGACAAGCCTGTCACCATCAAGGGAACCGTGGTCACGCCATTTTTGAATCTTGAAGAACACTTTGCGACTCCTGGCGAAAACATTATCGTATATAATGCTCTCAACGGAATCTGGCGCAATATGATGCCAACCCTGATGGACAAACAGTATGTAGCAAAAATTGTTACCGGCGGGGTCGGCAAATTCGACTGGAAATACGAACGCGAATGATTAACAGAAGCAGAAAACGGGCTTTTTCACTGGTCGAAATCCTGATCGTCATCATGATGATCTCGGCGGGTATTCTGCCGATCTATTCACTGATGCGCTCTGGTCAGAAGCGTATTGTCAGAGCCGACACACGAACCATGGCGACACTTTTCGGGGCCTCGGCTCTTGAACTCGCCAGAACTCTCGGTTATGACAAGGCCCAGCGGCTGCAGAAAGACGAAGACTTTCTCGAACTGCAGAAAACCGCTGACAAGAACGGCTTTGAGCTCAGATTCGAGCCGACCCTGCAGCCGGTGACGCCGCTGCCGCAGGGTGCCAAGCCGATGTTTCTGCTGCGCATCAAGATTTCTGTGGTTTCAAAACATAAGACTGCTGAATCTGACGTGCCGGTGCTGACTTTCGTTTCGATTCTGACCGACCCGAGATACAACTATTACTGATATGCACAACAACAGACGCAAAAACGGTATGACCATGGTCGAACTCATTTTCGCCGTTGGTCTGTTTCTGTTGCTGTCGGTATCGATGTATCAGATCATGCGGGCGGTGCGCACCACGTTCACACATTCGCAGAACAAACTCGACATTCTGCAGACGACCCGCATCATCATGTCTGGTATCAGAAACGAGCTGCGCAACGCTTCCGATAAACCACAGGTTTTCAACGACCGCCTCAATATCCCGATTTCGCCGACTGAAACGGTGCAGTATTATTTTCATCCTGAAACCAGGCGTCTTTACCGTGGTAAAAAGGCCGGTATCAACGACCCTGACCCGGGCATTTCCGATATGCGGCCATTTCTGTTCAATGATGGGCAAATTCTCAGCTTCGTATACGATTCCAGCTATCGCGACTCGAATGCTTTTGTCGAGTCAGAACTGGCTTTGAACTCGAAGGTCTGGTTCAAGGTTTCAATGAAAATTCTTTATACCGAAAAATTCGATAAACTTACTGATGCTGATAAACAGAAGATTCTCGACAAACCAGACGACGATCCGCGCGTTAAATCCTTTTTCATGATGATTACCCCGCGCAAGGTCAACTGGCTGCTGCAGGCCACTCAGTAATAAGCTTTTTGCAGCAGGTCTGTGTTTCGTTAAGATGACTGCATAATAAAGCCCACTTCCCGACTGATAGGCGCCGAGCCGTCGAAACGGTAAGTCGTTTTAATTCTACTTTCACCAGTAACGACCTTTCTGGCGTTTCTAATGTTCGATCGTGAGCTTTTTCACATGCCTTTTTATTTATTTGACAGGCTCATGGAAATAGGGATTAAAAGGTCGAATATTGTTCGAGCTGTGAAGTCCCTTCCGGTTGCTGGGCCTTGCCGAAGCGACCAGATCAGAAAAAATATCTGCAAGCAGAAATAAAAAGATATGCGACAGCGCTGTTGCTGCCGCATATCTTTTCAGCTGTAAAAGTCTGGTTTTATTTCGCGGGTTCTTTACCGGTCAGTTTTTTGTAATTTTCAAAAGCAGCCTGATATGCCTGGTTGGCTTCGCTGATCTTCTGTGCGTTGCCTTCACGGGTCGCATTCAGGTAAGCCTGATAGGCGGTGCGGTAGTCGTTGTCGGCTTTGGCTATTTCTTCGCTGCTGGCCGAAATGCTGACCGGGCCTGCGACAGTTTCGGTGGTAACCGGAGTCGGAGCCTGGGCATTGCTGTCATAAGAGGCCGGAATTTCGGGCGCCAGAGCAACGCCGGGTACTGTAGAGGCAGAACCTGCACTTGAGCCGCCATTCATGAAAAGAATGCCGCCGGTTGCGGTTCTGTCTGCTTTATAGAGAAGGTTCATCGCTATTTTGCCGAGCAGCCCACCGATGAGGGCGCCGGCTACATAGCCAACCGGACCCATGGATGCCATGGCCATTACGCCGAGTGTTGCACCACCGAGTGCGGCAAGGTTACTGAGGCTGCCGGTCGCATAACTGGTCACGATGCCACCGACTATCCAGCCGGCCACACCGCCGGCAAGCATACCAAGAGGCGGCATGAAAGCGGCACCAAGAGACGCACCTGCAACTGCTCCGGCAATGTTGCCTGCAATCTTGGCAAAGGGTCTGACGGCATTGAGAACGCTCCCGAGAATGCCAGCCTGAGCTGTCATGGGAACGAGAAGAATTGCGAACACGAAAGACGCGATCAGCAGAATGTTGAACTGTCTGTTTCTTACAAGTCGATAAAACATAACATACCTCCCTCACGAAACTTTTTTTAGTATAAGAAAAAACAACCCACCCCGCAATGTACCGGCGGGGTGGGTGTAATTCCTGTATTTAAGGCTGTTATCGCTGTGGTTGAAAGATGATGCCCTGAATCGATTTTTCACTGTCTGAATTATCGTAGACAAAAATTGCCAGATAGCGGTTGCGCCTTTTCAGATTATCGATTTCGGTGTCTTTGAACATCCAGCCGCCCTTTTCGCCGTCTTCTCGGCCAACAATGCGCCCCTTGCCGATGAGACTCAGTTCCGGCAGAGCTACCAGATAGAGGTTGGCACTGACAACCCAGTCTTCGTGACGATTGGCATAGATTTCGGCAACAATCGAGCCCGGTTCGCGCTTCGCCGACTCATCTTCTTCTTCTTTCGACTGATTGCGATTCTGCAATTCTTTGCGGGCTCTTTTAATTTCACCACGTTTAAAAGTCAGATCGAGGGTCCAGGGTTTACCGGTGATGCTTTTGATAAAGCTTTGTCCCTCATGTTTAACGCGCGACGTGTCAAAACTGCTGTCTTCGTCCATTACGTAACGGGCGAGCAAAAAGCCGGCACGTTCTTGCTGCAGCGGCGTCAGAGAAGGGTTTCCGGCGAGCTGCAGAAGTTCTTCGAGCAGGTCGTCAGAAATTTTTTCGCCGGCAAAAAGGTTGGCCTCGATCTGATGCAGTAGAACTGAAAGCCGGTTGCTGCTCGACATCAGACCACGACCGGTGAGGGGTTTGAAAATCGTGGCCGCTTCGGCAAATTTTCCCTGATAAAACTTTATCACTCCGTCAAAAAAGTTCAGATCGCCGGGCAGCTGTTTCGGGAACAGATGCGCTGCGGTGGCGTATTTGTCTTTCGAAAACGGTCCTTTGAGCTTTTTCTGCAGCGCCGCCACAATTCTGGCTTCCATTTTGAATTTGTCGTTGCGGCGTTCTTCAGCCAGACGGTCATAAATGCCCTCGAGCAGCCACAATACTTCATCGACCTGCTGATAATCCTGCGGGGCAACGATCTTGAATTTTTCGAGCAGAGCGGCGGCTTCTTCATATTTGCCCATCATGCCGAGAACGAATCCCTGCATGTGATGCCAGGCGAAATCCTGAACGTCGGTGGCGCCTGAGACCGGCGAAATTGCCGAAAAGGTGAATTCAGAAAGCAGGCCATAAGCCTCTGCCAGCTGCCCGCCGAGAGCCAGGGCTTCGACAAGGCGCAGTCTGACTTCGCGCGGGGTCTGCTGCCGGGTGAACAGTCGGAAATCTGATTTGTAGTTTGGTGCCATACCCAGGCAGCGTCTGAATGCCAGAACTGCCGCATCAAGGCTTTCCTTTTTCTCGCGGCTGTGCTGAGTGAGCATTTTCTGCGTGTAATACAGGCCGCGCACAAAGTTCAGATCAGGTATCAGCAGGCTGGTTTTGAACTGGGCATTGCAGCTGCGCAGCCATTTGTTGGCAACGCGCAGGGTTTCCTTGATATCTTTGGTGTCGACGACGAAAAAAGGTTCGGCACGGTTGGCCATGTACTGCCCTTTTACCAGGGCAGTCTGATACTGCTTTCTTGCCTTGAGAGTATGTGCCAGGCACAGATACATGCGCGACCGGTCGATTGTATCGCTCTTTTTTGCATCTTTTTCGGCATTTTCAAGAATGCGGATCACTTCGTCGAGATCTCTGACTTCGTAATTGCGTTCGTCGATGGTTTCAAGAGTTTCTTTGGCAGATGAGAGGTATTGCTCGGGAGTGATGGTCAGAAGACCCTTCTGCCCGGCTGAGCAGCCCGACATGTTGATGGCGGCAGCACAGATCGCAACCACTGCCAGAAGCAGCATGCTGATTCTTTTGAATGACATTTGTTTCCCCGTTCTGTGACTAGAAATTTTTAAGCTTGATTGATACGCGGCCTTTGTTGTAGCTCGTATCTCTGGGTCGGTCGTAGAAAATGATGAAGTTCTGTTCGATCAGTTTGTCGACGAGTTCTTCGATCTTGCTGAAACGATAGCGATCGTCATCGAATTTCGGCCCCAGTTCGATGAATTTGTTGTCTTCGATGAAGAACAGATACTGAATCGTCGAGAAAATGCCTTCGGGGGCGTCGCGGTTCTTGTCGAGATAGAGATTCACCACGTCGACCTTCGGAATGCGGGTCGTGTCTTTTCCCATTTCTTCTGCTTTGTGCTGCAGCTGCTGGAAAAGCTCACGGGTATCGCCCCAGTCCTTGGCCTGAATCATGGCGCAGTCGAGATCGTATTCAAGATCGCCCGAACCCTTACAGTGATACATGGTCGGCCGGTCGGCATCAGGCGTCGCATCGATCATACAGCCTTCTTTCGACAGAGAGCTGATCGTCATGATCGGGTTGTTGAGCTCGATACACAGACCCTTGAGCTCGGTCGATATTTCTTCGACCTTGAACTTTTCATCCATATAGTTGCGCGACAGCGGCATTTTCTGAATATAGTCGATGAAGATCATTATGTTTTCAGTATTGAAATCCTGCATGACATTGTAGGCATATGATCTGATGCGGTCGACAGTATCTTCTTTGGTGGCTTCGATGATGTAGAAATTGTCCATGTATTCCTGCATTTTTTTCCAGCCGCCGGTGAATTTGGCGTCGACGATCATGTCCGATCTGATCTTTTTTCGCTGCAGTGCGTCGGGGTTGAGTCGGCTTTCTTTTGCCAGCAGACGGTATGTAAGGTTCTTTTTGGTCTGTTCATAGGTAAAAAACAGTACCGGAATCTTGTTAAGGGTGGCAACACGGGTGGCCAGTTCAAGTGTGAACGTCGTTTTACCGCGGCGCGGCGCCCCGGCGATCGCATACATGAAGCCTTTGCGAAAGCCGGAAATGGCCGTGTTGAGATAATGCATCGGTTCGCAGGAATAGCCGATGATCTCGATTTCGCCAGTCTTTTCGCGATTGTCGATGTCTTCGATGATATCGCGCATCTCTTCTTTGACCAGATTGATACGCTTGGTGGTTCTGGCCTTCTGAATGTTGCGCACATCCTGAATTACCTTGTTGGTGAAGGTCTCAAGGTTGAGGTTTTCTTTCTGAGCCGGGCTCTCGATGTAGCCGTGAATGCTCTGCGCCACTTCCTTGAGTTTGCGTTTCAGCGCCTGTTCCTTCATCAGTTCGAGGTAATGCAGCGCCTGGTCGAGTGCAGGCGGTATCTCGGCGACAATTTTGTCGATAAGGTTCTGAACACCGGCATCATAGAGGTTCATCTGCCGCAGTTTGTTTTTGAGAACGATCTTGTCGAGGCCTGAAAGTTCGGGGCTGTCGTCGCGCAGCGAAAGAATACACTGATAGATCGAGCGCGACACCCGCGTCGAGAACAGACCCGAAATCAGGCCTTTGCCCTTGAGGCTTTCGAGCACGAACGAATCTTTCATGATGCCGGCAAGAATAGCGATTTCAAGCTCTTCGTCACCATAACCGGTTACGTTTGAAGTGAATATTTCGGTCTGCAGCTTAGTCTGCTCTTCATTGAATTCCTGATTCAGGGAAGGGGCTATCGGTTTCGGTGGTGCTGCGGCAGCGCTGCGAGCCGGCGGTGTCACTGGCGGCGCAACCGGTGTAGATGGTGCCGGACGGTTAGGAACAATTGTCTGCGAAGGCCCCGGTGTCGGCGGGAATGCCGGGGCAGCGGGGGTCGCGGGTCTGGCCGGCGGCTGCATATGCTGATTCTGAGCAGGCATTTGACTGCTGTCGTAATCTGCAGGCGCTGAATCTTCTGCGGCAAAATCGCCGGTTGCTTCATGCTCTGCAATGATCGGCGGCTGCGGCGGGCGACTGACGGGCGGCACAGGTGTCTGAAGAGGTGGTGGGGCCGCCGGTCGAGTGAATGAAGGTGGGGTTACTGGTTGCGGTGGGGTCATGGGTGCCGCAGTGGGTCGTGGTTGTGCGAGACCCTGTGGGGCCTGCGGCGCTGTCTGTGGTGTCGGGGTCTGTGACGGCAGGGGAGTTTTGAGAAGATTGTTAAGAGAAAATCCGCTTCCGGCAGGTCTGGGAGCTGGTTGTCCCTGGCCTGACTGTGCTCTCTGAGCTTTTGCGCATTCGGCGCAGATATAACCTTCCTGAATTTCTTTGTTACAGATGTTGCAGTTCGCCACGTCCGCCCTCCGCTCTTATAATGTCAGGCAGTATAGAATTCATTCTAAGATACCGGTCAATCAAAACTAATTCAAGTGTTCCTGTCTTTTTTAAATGGTAGAAACTCGTTGGCGGAAAATGCTCATATCTCAGGCTTTCGTTTTAATCTGGTCGCCGAAACCTTTGTTTCGTGGCAATCAATAGATGGTGGCATTTTAAAATTCTGCTGAAAAAAGCCAATCTGCATCAGATCGGCAATTTCAGCCTGACTGCAGGCGAGAACCCTCTTTGGTTCAGGTGTTCTTGACAAGCTCATGACAACACAGTATTATGCCGATACTCTGAAAAGATTAACCTAAGAAGGAGCCTATGAACAAATCCGCCTTCAGCCTTATAAAGATTCTGATCGTTTTATTTCTCGTTTTCGCCGGCGTTGCCGCGCAGGCATATGAAAGCAATGTGGTGGTTGGCTTCAAGGTCGAAGGTAACAGGCTTATTGAAGAAAAGGTAATCCTTCTCAACCTGACGATGAAAGTGGGCGACACCCTTGCGCCCCAGGCTGTCCAGGAAGAAATCGCCAGAATTGGTGAAATGGGCTTTTTCTCTTATGTCGGCGCCGAAATCCGCCCGGCCGAAAAGGGCAAAGAAGTCGTTTTCAAAGTTGAAGAAAACGCTATCATCGGCGAAATTGACGTCAAAGGCGTAACCAAGGTTTCTGTGGATCTTCTGAAGAACGCCATGGAAAGCAAAATTGGCTCTGTTTTCAACAGCAAGCTCCTTACCCAGGACATTCAGAATGTTAACGAAGCACTTGGCCGCGAAGGTTACCTGTTTTCAAAGGTTTCTGACG
Source organism: uncultured bacterium (assembly GCA_964522035.1). GTDB lineage: Bacteria > Muiribacteriota > Ozemobacteria > Ozemobacterales > Ozemobacteraceae > Rifleibacterium. The sequence continues at coordinate 246 of CAZFUG010000087.1, read as the reverse complement.
CTTTTGTCCAGGACCAGGGCAGCAAAATCAATATCGTAATTACCGAAAGCGTTCTTTCGGAAATCAGAATTGAAGGCCTCAAGAAAACCAAGGAAAAAGTCGTTCGCCGCGAACTGACCGTTAAGCCCGGCGAAATCTATGACAACAAAAAGATCGTTCGCGACCTGCAGCGTCTTTACAACCTCGGATTCTTCGAAGAAGTCCGCCGCGACCATCTCCCCGGCAAAACTCCTGAAGAAGTCGTTC
>CAZFUG010000086.1:0-15470 GCA_964522035.1 uncultured bacterium | reverse complement strand
GTATCGAGAAGCGAGCGCTCTTCGCGAATATCATCGATAACCCGGCCGCCACGATTGAGCGGGTGTTTACGCCGGGTTTCAGAAAATCTTCTCACCAGGGAATCTTCAGAAGACTCAAGGTAGAGAATGCGAACTTCGACATTCATCTTCTTAACTTCGTCAATCGCCTCAAAAAGCTTGCGGAAAAAGCTGCCGCCTCTTGCGTCAATGACAACCGCGATCTTGGTCAGCCTGCCGTTCGATTCAAGACAGATCTGAATGAATTTGGGCAGCAGTGCCGGTGGCACATTATCCATGCAGAAATAACCCGAGTCTTCAAAAAAATGTGACGCGGTCGATTTGCCGGCCCCGGAAAGGCCAGTGATGATGATTAACTGCAGAGGTGTTGTCTGTTCCATTTTTTAACCTATCACGTCGAGAACCAGACCACGAATGTCGTCGAGGCTGGCGAGAAGCTCGATGGCCTTGCCTTCGTTCAGGGCTTCACGGGTGAGAGCAGCAACTTCACCTTCGGCGACGCTGACAGTCTGATACACTTTCTGCTCGCCGTCTTTTTTGGCCCCGAACTCTTCCTTAAGCGAAAGAAACTCGTCTTTCAGCTTCTTAAAAAACAGCTTAACCGACTCTTTGTAAGAATTCAACAGACCTTCTTCGGGGCTTTTCAAAAACCGCTCGCCACGCGACTTTACCTGATCGATAAGTTCGCGCATGCTGCCATTGAAGGATTCAAGGCGTGCTTCCTTGAAAACCCCTTTGAATTCGCTGCCCTGAGTTGCTCCGGCAGTGGCAGGGCGGCTGGCGCCCGCCCGCGTATCGATTTTATGGTTGTCTATTTTTACCGGCATCAGTCAATACCACAGAGAACGACTTTGTTGCGGCCGCTGCCCTTGGCTTTATAAAGAGCGCTGTCGGCCTTCTGGATCAGCTGATCCTTGCTGTCGGCATTCAGAGGAAAGCCGGCCACGCCAATCGAAATAGAACACTTAACCGAAGGCTGGCCGGGAATGATCGATGGGAAATCGAAGTGAGCCACGTCACGACGAATGCGCTCAGCAACAACCTTGGCATCTGCCTGAGTTGTTTCAGGAAGTATAATTGCAAATTCTTCGCCGCCGTAGCGGGCAGCGATATCGGTGTTGCGCACATTTTTGCGCAGAATCTTGCTGACTTCCTTGAGGATGGCGTCACCCTGCTGATGGCCATAATTATCATTGATCGGCTTGAAATGATCGATATCGCACATGAGCAGCGAAATGGTCGAATTATAGCGTCGGCTTCTTGCAACTTCTTCGTCGAGACGCAGCTGGAAATACCGATGCACGTAAAGCTTGGTAATCGAGTCGGTGATCGCCAGTGAATAGAGGCGGGCATTTTCGAAGGCGATAACGGCCTGAGACGCAAGAGTGGCAAAAAATTCAAGATCGTTTTCAGAGAAAGCCTGGCCATTGATCTTGGCCCCGACTTTTACGACGCCATAAAGCTCGCCCTCTTTAAGCATCGGCACATAAACGGCAAATGGCAGCTCCCGGTTAACCGTAGTATAGGCCTGATAACTGCGACCCGATATTTCCTGGGCAAAAATCGGCTTTTTCTCTTTCTCGATCGTGGTCATTGCCCAGGCTTCGGCCGGGTCTTTCTTGAGCGCATCGACCTCAGCCTTCGAAATACCCTTGAAAGCCTTTACTTCAAGCTCGGGGCGCTCGTCGGAAAAAAGCATCAATACACCTTTGTTTGCCCAGACGGTTTCGAGAAACATATCGATAGAAATGTTTATCAGCTCATTCAGATCAAGGGTTGAACTGAGGACCTTACCTGACTGTTGCAGAGTCATCAGATTGAAAACCTTATGATCGAGTTCGTTTTTGGTGGTCTCAGAATTTTCGAACAGCATTGCATTGTTGATAGATGTACTTGCGAGACCGACAATCGCCTGAATCAGCTGAAAATCACCACTGGCAAACTGTGCGCCATTTTTCTTGTCTGTGAGAAGCAACAGACCGACAAAATGGTCTTTGATGCGCATCGGAAACATAAGCTTGATACGCCGCATTTCGTCAGATTCAAATTCGGCAACCAGCAAATTGACTTCCTGCTCAGTCGGGCGCCAGTAGCCATCATCAGAGAAAATGCGGGCAAGAATCTGGTTGTCGGAATAGAATCTGAATTTGGCGAACAACTCGGGTGAGATACCAATCAGGTCTTTTACCGAAACGAGATCGGTCTTTTCGTTATAAAGCATTACGCCGGCACCGTTAACCGTCAGACGGTCGGTAAAAATGGTGATGAAATTGCGAACCAGCGTGTCGACATTGAGACTGCCACCCATGGCCTGACTGCCATAATAAAGCGCCGAAAGCGAGTCAACCTTTTGTTCGAGTTCTTTGTTGATTTCGCTGATTGTCTGCATGTAATCTTCGATCGCCACGCGTGACTCGATCATACTGCCAACAATCTTGGTAAACGAACCCTGCACCTCTTCAAGATCACTGAGACGAAGATCTTTAAGCCCTTCGTTGACATCACCATCAGCGACTTTGTCGGCAATTTCGATAAACTTCTGCAGTGGCATCAGGACCTTGCGGGTAATACTGAAATGAACAAATATGACAGTGCCAAGCCCTGCAACCATAAACACCATGGGGTTGACGGGCAAAGCAAAAAACACTGCAGCAAGATAGACTGCGGCCCACAAACAGACCAGCAGCAGATCAAGCTTGACCGCAATGCTCATTTTCATATTGCTCATAAAATAGCCAGCCACCTCACCCGGCTCGGGTGCAACCACTTCGATATTTTCGCTGTACAACTCAACTCAGCTCCTCAAAACGTCTGCTTATTTCGGCGGCGATCCGGTCAGCCATTTTTTCAGGCGCGCCGTCTGCCTCTACGACAACAAATCTGTCTGGTTCTTCAGCCGCAACCAGATCATAACCAGCCAGAACTCTGCGATGAAAATCAAGAGTTTCTGATTCCATGCGGTCAAGCTGCTTACTGCCACCATGGCGGGCACGCTCAAGACCGACTTCTGGTGCAATGCGCAGCAGTACAGTAAGATCTGGCAGAAAACCCGGCAGAAAAGCCTCATGTACACTGCGGACGCGTTCAAGCTTAAGTCCGCGGGCATGCCCCTGATAAGCCATGCTTGAATCGAAATAACGGTCACAGAGAACCGTTTTTCCGGCTTTCAAAGCTGGCAGAATTACCTTTTTCAGATGTTCGCTGCGCTGGGCAAGCATCAAAAAAAGCTCAGTCTCAGGCTCGAGGCTGCCGCAATCCTTGTCGAGAAGAACCGATCTGATACGGTCACCGGCTGCGGTTCCGCCGGGCTCACGGGTTGTTACGACATCATGGCCACGCTCTGCCAGAAACTGGCGCAGCAGCTTGATCTGAGTCGATTTGCCGCTGCCTTCGGGGCCTTCAAATGTAATAAACAGACCTTTCATCCGGTTCTGATCCTGTCCTTTCAGGCTATTTCAAAAAATTCATCGAGCTTGGTAACCTTGAAAACGTTAAGGACCTGCTCGCTGACGTTGAGAATTCTCAACTTGCCATTATGGCGGGTAATTTCCTTTTTGATGTAGACAAGCAGGCCAAGACCCGAACTGTCAAGGTAGGTAACCTTTTCCATGTTGATTTCATAGGTCCAGCCGTTGGATTCGATAGAATCCATGATTTCCGCCTTCAGGTTCTTCAGGTGGTGAATATCCACTTCCCCTTCAACATGGAAGACCTTAATTTTCTTGTCTTTGTCAATCTGGCTGTCAATCTTCACTCTGGCCTCCAATACTCTCTTTCGAGTTCAATAACTTAACCATCTGCAGCCTGACACGGCCACTGCGGGAATCAGTAATATAGTTCACGTGATCCATGATGCTTCTGATGATGAAAACGCCCAGCCCACCCTCTTTAATTTCTTTGAGATTGGGAACCGGAATCTTTTCGGGCACAAAATCAGGATCGTCATAAAAAACCTCGACAACGAAAACCTCGTCGCTCGTTTTAATTTCGAGATCGAACGACATCGCGTCATTGAACTTATAAGCATGCTTGATGACATTCGTACAGGCTTCGGTAGTTGCGAGCTTGATATCGTTGAGCAGCGACGCTCCGAGGTTAAGATGCTGCACGCATGCGACAATAACCCGGCGAATCAACGCCAGGGTATCTGAGCTGCCTCTCACATGCATTTTCATCTGCGTGGAATTGGCAGGCATCTGATTGATCAGCATCTGAATGTCGTTATGCAAGCAAACCTTTCTCGTGCAACAGCAAAATCAGAGCTGGAAAATACCATTCGCCAGCTCGGGTTCTAATAGTAGCATGTTATAACCAACTGAGTCTACTATAACAGATTTACCCAGTTCCTTAGCGGTTCTGGCAAGCAGCTCGCCGGTTTCGGAGTTATCCGGGCCGAGGAACCACGATCTTTCAAGAAAACCAAGTGCTTTATCGGTATTGGTAAGATCACCCATCGCCAGATAGCATCTGCCCATTGCCTGGTAAGCCATGGCACTGTCAGGCATCTCGCGCAGAATTTTTTCACAGGCCTTGAGATTCGTTGCCGCTGCGCGTTGCCGGTCCGGCCCTTTCAGATGCTTATACTGGCAACGCTGCATTGCCCAGCGCATCCAGTGGTTGGTCGACGGATGGTTGATCGCCTTGTGCCAGTTGAGAAGCGACCGCTTGACCCATTCCTCTTTCTGGGCGTTGAATTCGGCAACCAGTTCCTGGCCGATCGCCGATTCGTACAACAGCCATATCTGATCTGGTTTGGCCTGCAACGACTGATGGTGCTCAGACAGAAGATTCATCAGCTCATTCTTGCTGCTGATCTTCGAGACTTCAGCGGTAACTTCGAGCATTTTGCGCCGATAATGCCCATTTTCAGGGAAAAGGCTGCGCAATGACGCGTAACACTTCCTGGCCTCGCCGAACTGCTGAAAGTTCTCGTGCAAGCGCCCCAGTTCAAAAAGACGCTGCGGGTCTGAAGAAAGCTTGACCAGAGAGCGGGTATGCTCGACTGCTTTTTCGACATTACCACGCGCCCTTTCACACAAGGCCAGGCCGCGAATCGCGTTTTCATTCTCGCCGAAGCGCGCCAGGGTTTCGTTAAAAGTTTTTTCGGCCGCGGCGAGAGCCTCGGCCTGAAGTTTCGAACGCATACCAAACAGGAAATTGGCGTAGCCCTTAACCAGCAGAGGCACCGGGGAATCACGGCGAATATGAGCCAGTTCGAGTTCGAGATTACGCACCAGTGCTTCAAGCATTTCCGGCTCGACACGATTACCCCTGATCTGACTGCGTTTGAGCCGCAGCAGCATCAGATGAGCTTCAAGCTGGGTCGGGTGATCGCGGGTAAGGGTCGAAAGCAGTTCAATTGCCATCTGAATCTTGTTTTCGAATTCATAAACCCTTGCCAGATTAAAAGTTGTGAGATAATCAGAAGCATCGAAGGCTCTGGCCTTCAGCAGAAGTGACGAGGCCCGTTCAATTTCGGCAGTTTTAAGCGAAACTTCGGCCAGCATTCTTACCCATTCAGGCTGATTGGGCACCAGATCGAGGGCCTTTTCGAGTCGCTCAGCAGCGGTAAGAAAAAACTTTTTCTGCAGGGCTTCGTTGCCCTGCATTGCCAGTTTTTCGCCTTCGGCTCTGGCCTTTTCGATTTTAATCAGTTCTGGCGCCTGGTAAGCCCTGACGCAGGTAGGATCGAGACGTGAAGCGGCTTCGAAGGCATCCTGGGCCGCGTCGAACTGACCCAGCCTGATGAGGGTTTCCCCATAATCGCACCAGTCTTCGGCTGATGATTTACGAATCTGCAGCAAACGCTTCTGAGATGCTGCCTTCAGCTCGAAATTTTTGCTTTCGTGAGCACTGACAACAATACCTTCGTGGCCCCACTGGCATTCGGGGTAGGTTTCAATCGCATGCCGGAAAATCTTCAGGGCATCGGCGTGCCGCTTCTGGCGGGCATAGGTCTGACCCAGAATCTGCTGAATTTCGGGGTGATAAGGGCTCAGTTCATGCGCCATCTCAAGGTATTTTGTCGCCCGGGTCAGGTTGGTGCGTTCGATAAAATGCAGAGCTATGGCCAGGTAACATTCTCCGTTCGCGGGCTTCGCCTTTTCGATCTTTGCGAAGGTCAGGTCGGCCTGGTCTTCCATGCCCATTGAGTTCTGAAGCTTGCCGAGCTCGATAAGAATGTCGATGTTGTCGGGGCTTTTATTCAGAGCCTGCTCGAATTCAAGAAGAGCCTGACCCTTCTCGTTCATGCCAAGATATGCCCGGCCAAGCCCAAGGCGCATCTGTGCATCATTCGGAAAAGTTCTGATCGCTTCGCGGAAATTTTTGACGGCACCATCGTAGAACTTGCGCGTCAACATCGTCTGCCCGAGCAGCAGATACATTTCGCTGGTAGAGCCGGCGACTTCCTTGTAACGGGCCAGGTATTCCTGTGCATCTGGAGCATTACCGAGGCTCAGATGAATCTGAGCTATACGTATAAGTATTTCGGGCTGGTCATCAGAGCGTTCGAACAGCTCCTGGAGCCACTCGAGGGCCTCTTCTTTTTTGCCACTGTCGTAAAGAAGGCCGGCAAGGCGAAAAATGGCATCGCTGTCTTTTTTGTTGCTTTTTATGGCTTTTTTAAGACAGTCTATGGCTTCTTCACGGCGGTTCATCAGCTCAAAAACACGGGCGCCGGTTTTGAGAACGCCAGCATGTTCAGGCGCGATGGCTCTTGCCGCTCTGAAAGTCGAATAAGCCTGATCGAAGCGCCCCATACTCGCAAGGGCCTCGGCCAGATTGATAAAATTCGTGATTTCGCCCGGGTTCTTCTTAAGTGCCTGTTCAAGACCGGCGAGTTCATCTTTTGTCGGAACCGCAGTCACTGAGTGAACAACAGCGACTGTCGGGCCTTCGGCCGATCCGGCAGACAATACGACCGCGCCGCATTTACCGCAAAAGCGGCCGGCAACAGAAGCAAAAGAACATTTCGGGCAGATCGCCATCTTTACATCTCCCGTGGTGCTGCTATACCCAGCAGATCCAGGCCAAGAGCCAGAACTCTGCGGGTATAGTTACAGACTGCCAGGCGCGAAGCTTTGAGACCCTGGTCTTCGCAGCTCATCACCGGGCACTTGTCGTAAAAGGATGAAAAACAGGTAGCAAGTTCATAAAGATAATTGCAGAGAATGTGCGGACGCAGGTCGGCCGCAACAGCCACGACGGTCTGGCCGAATTCCATGAGCTTTATCATCAGATCGCGCTCTTCGATCTGACTGATCCGCATCGGGGCAGTAAAGGTATCGGGGTCGGCACCGGCCCGGCGGAAAATCGAACAGATACGGGCATGTGCATACTGCAGATACGGAGCGGTATTGCCGTTCAAAGCCAGCATGCGGTCGAACGAGAAAACATAGTCGTTATTGCGGTTCTGCGCCAGATCGGCGTATTTGATCGCGCCGACACCGACCATGCGAGCCACTTCCTGTTTTCGTTCTTCTGACAGGCCGGGATTCTTCTCGTTAACCACGGCATAGGCCTTGTCAATTGCTTCTGAAAGCAGTTCGGCAAGCTTAACGTTTTCGCCACTGCGGGTCTTGAGCGGCTTGCCATCTTCGCCGAGAATGGCACCAAAAGTTACGTGTTCAAGCTTTACATCGGGATTGGCCAGAATGCCGGCATGGCGGGCAGCGGCGAAAAATTGTTTGAAATGCAAAGCCTGGCGGGCGTCGGTAACATAGACGATGCGCTCAGCACCCAGTTTTGCGGTTCTGTATCTGACAGCTGCCAGGTCGAAGGTGGCATAATTGTAGCCGCCGTCTGATTTCTGCACGATCACCGGCAGCGGGTTGCCCTCTTTCGATTTGAATTCGTCGAGAAACAGGCACTGAGCGCCATCAGACTCGATCAGTGAGCCTGATTTGCGAATTGCTTCGACAGTTTCGGCGAGCATGTCGCGATAAAAACTTTCGCCGCATTCATGCTCTTCGGTCAGTTTCACGTCGAGCAGGCGGTAAATGCGATAAACTTCGGCCATCGAGACGCGGGTTATCTTGTGCCAGAGGTCGAGCAACCCCTTATCACCCTGCTGCAGCCTCACCAGATACTGGTGGCAGGCTTCGGCTACTTCGGGCTTTTCTTTACACTCGGCGGTTGCCGCCTTGTAGAGTTCTTCGAGCCGGGCCAGCGGCAGAGCTTTTTCAAGAGAAACGCCGGCCTTTTCAGCGGCAGCAATTTCAGGTTCGGCTTTGTAGATCACCATCGCCATCGGCAGACCCCAGTCACCGAGGTGGTTCTGTCTGACAACCGGGTTTCCGAGGGCTTCAACCACTCTGGCAAGTACGTCGCCGATAATGGTCGAGCGCAGGTGCCCGACATGCATCTGCTTGGCAATATTGACGCTTGAATAATCGACAACGGTATTTTCGGCCTTTTGAGCCTCGTCGGCCAGAATTACACTGCCCGCAGCCTTGTCGTTAAAGCATTTTTCGATCATACCGTCAGCAATATACATGTTGATAAAACCAGGGCCGGCGATATCGACACGGCTGAACCAGTCTTTTTCGGCTTCAAGAATTGCTTTTATTTCTTCTGCCAGCTGTCTGGGAGCGCATTTTGCGGCCTTTGACAGTTTCATTGCGGCATTCATCGAAAAATCACCATTGGCACGATCAGGCGGCACCTGTACATCGATAAAGCTGTAATCTTCGATGCCATAGCGTTTGAACATCCCGGCAAGCCTGTTGTGGATCAGGTTGATAAGCTGCTTTTTCATCTGGTTTGTGTGTCCTTTTGTTCTAAATCAGGCCTTTGACTTAACGATCAGCCAGGCGCCAATGGCGCCGATAATAAAATTCGGAAACCATACCCCGACAAAGGGTGGCAGATAAGCACCTTTGGCAAAGGCTTTTCCGGCGGCGAACAGAACGTAATAGAGAAAGATGATTACCACCGACATGCCGATACCGATACCAGTGCCTGAGCGAGTAGTCTGAGAACCAAGCGGCGCACCGATCAGCACAAAGATCAGCCCTGCAAACGGAATCGAGGTCTTCGACCAGAATTCGATCCAGTGCTGGGTGATAATACCGGCCGACATGCCTTTTGATTCGGCATCCTGAATGAAGGCATAGAGTTCCTGAAGGTTCATCGTGCGCGAATTCTTCGAATCGGGCACATGGTCAGGGTTGACGTAATGGGTGTCGATCGGATATTCCATGTTGTCGAAATAGGTATAATTGCGGTCTTCGCCACTCATGTGAATATCAGAAACGCGGCCTTTCCAGAAATAGCAGACGCCGCCCTCGATGCGGGCCCGATCAGCCTCGATGACACGCGGAAAACCGTTCGGCTGCCCCTCATACATGACGACGCCGAACATGTCTTTGGTTTTCTGATCGAATTTGCGCACAAAGAATTTGCGGCCGGGGCCGGCCTCGAAGAAACGGTTTTCGGCGATAATCGGCAGAGGCCGTTTTAACGTCACTTCGCGCCTGAACAGCCGGGTAAACTTCTCGTTGGCGACTGGCACAAGCTTTTCGTTAAACAGAAAAGTCAGACCGGTAATGAATATGCCGGCGATAACCGCCGGAGTGACAATACGCGAAAAACTGTAGCCTCCAGCTTTCAGAGCGGTAATCTCTGAGTCTGACGACATGCGCCCGAAAGCGACGAGGTTAGACAGCAGCAGAGCCATCGGAAAGCTGATAACAAGAGTTGGTGGCAGGCTGTAGACGAAGAACAGCCCGACAACCGATACCGGAACCCCTTTGGCGAAAATCAGGTTGATCAGTTCCATCATCAGGTCGATCAACCAGATGGCGACAAAAAACGCCATGCCGAAAAGAAACGGCTCGAGCAGTTCTTTCAGTACATACCGGTCAACTGTTTTCATAGATATGGCCATAAATAATCAGACACTCTACCCCAGAGAGGATACATTTTTCAATATTTTTAACACAGACCGGTTGGCATTTGATCTTGCCAAAAGTGGCGAAAAGCGGTTAAAATCGTCGCATCACAAATTCAAGCAAAACCAACTGAATCAAAGGCTCAGCATGCAAAATTTTTATCAGCTGTTCGGGGTTTCCAACTTTGCGTCTCTCGAAGAAATTGCCGCTGCCTACAAGCAGAAACATGCCGAGCTTTTCTCATCAGATTCACCTCTCGCCAATATTCCCAAATTGCGCGAACTAAAAGATGCCTTTGACCTGCTCTCAGATGACTCCCGCCGTGAAGAATACGACGAAAAGCTCGCCGATTTTCTTGAAGATCTCAACGAAAAGTTCGAAGAGGCGGTTGGCCACCTTGAAAAAGGCGAACTGCAGCAGGCGATCGACAAAATCAACTGGTGCATCGGCAAAAACCCGGGTGAACCAGATTATTATGAAACCGTCGGGCTCGCCTACCGTCTAGGCGGCGACCTTGACAGCGCTCTGCGCAGTTATCGCCAGGGCTTGAGCACCGGCCAGCGCAAGGCGTTCTTTCATCGCTATATGGGCGATATATACCGGCTCAAGCATGACGACGACAATTCCGACACGCATTACCTTGAAGCTGCCGAAGCTTTCAAGGCAGTGATGCAGGTCGATCCACGCAACGTCGACGCGATGGAACAGCTTGCCGACATCTACGGCCGCATGAAATTTTACGACGAGGCACTCGACCTGTATCGACAGCTGCTGAAGCGTTTCCCATACAATGCTTCATATCATCGCGAAGCCGGCGGCGTAATGTATGAACTCGACATGGTTGAAGAAGCCGAAACCCATCTGCTCGAAGCCCTGCGGATAGCGCCTGGCGATGCGGCGGCCCTGCTTTTTCTCGGACTGGTTTATTTCAAACGCCGGCTGCTGGGTCTGGCGGTACAGACGCTGCGTGACAGCCTTAAGAGTTCGCCAGACCAGCCAGAGGTCATTCAGCTGATAACCCAGATCGAAACCATTCGTGGCGAAATCGGGCGCACCGTCGAAGAGATCGTTTTCGACCCGGCACCAGACGCCTTTGTCGAAGGGGTCGTCAAATGGTATAACGCCGAAACCGGCATGGGTGTTCTCAGTTGCGCCGAATATCCCGAAGTATTGCTGCATTATTCAGCAGTGAAGCCGGAACAGGAAGCCGGGCTCAAAAAGGGTGATGCTGTCAGATTCGGAGTCGTTAAAGATGCAATGAGCCCGATTGCCGTTCAGGTCGAAAAGATCGGCGAATCAGAAGCATCAGACGCCTCACCCGGAAAAATAGAAAAATACGACATCGAGAAAAAAGTCGGAATGATCAGAACTCACGACGGCCGCGAAATCTTTTTCGCCTTTTCTGCTCTAACTGAAGAAACTCTCGAAAACCTCAAACCCGACCTCGATATTCTGGTAGAAACCCGCACTATTACAGGCCTGGCTGACGACACGTTTGAACAGGCAACCCGTGTGAGACTGCGCAAGCGCAAGCCACTTACCCCGCCGCCGCCTCAGTCAGACTGAAAAAGGCCTTTTCGAGACTGCCGTGTCTGGCAACAACATTGCCGATGGTATCAGACATCTGCATTTTTCCGTGGCAGATAATACCGACATGGGTCACCAGTTTTTCGACGACCTCAAGCACATGGCTTGAGAAAATCACGGTCGTGCCAGACTTGACCATGCGTTCGAGAAGCGTGCGAAAATCACGGGTCGACTGCGGGTCGAGGCCATTGAAAGGCTCGTCAAGAATCAGCAGTGACGGCGAGTGAATGACAATACCGGCGAGGGCAATCTTCTTTTTCATGCCGTAGCTGTAATTGGCAGTGTAATCGCCGGCAGCGTCGGCAAGCCCGAAAACTTCGAGCAGTTCTTTTATTCTTGGCGCTCTGACTGCATCAGGCAATTTGTGAATGTCAGCAACGAACTCAAGAAACTGGTAACCGGTCAGATAATCATAAAGAAAAATTTCATCGGGAAGGTAGCCAACCCGTGCTCTGACCGCCACAGGGTCTGCTGCGACCGTAAGACCATCGATTTCGACAGAACCCGCGGTCGGCTGCAGAAGACCCATAAGCATTCTCAGGGTTGTGGTCTTGCCGGCACCGTTCGGGCCAAGAAACCCATACATGGCACCTGGTGGAATCTCAAGATTAAGGTTGTCGACCGCAGTGAACCCGTTGAATTTGCGTGTCAGACCGGTGATTTTAATCATGCCGACCTGCCAGGCGGCGCTCGCGGTTGCGGCGCAGGTGCTCAGCATAGGTCGCCAGTTCCGGAAATTCGGCAAAGGGTCTGAAGGTTGACTCATTGGCCCAGAAATCGGAGAGACTGGCAAACCCGGTTTTTTCGTATTCAGCCGCGGTGATCAGCATATCGAGCTTGTCAATCGCCTTGACAAAGCGAGCTTCGAGCGAACTGCCATCTTCAAACTCTTTGAACAGTTCGAGGTTGGCGCTGGTAATTTTTTCGCCGAGCGGGCCGAGAATATCTTCAACGGCTTCGGTCTCAATTTTGCTTTTATCGGGAAAATATTTCAGGGCGGTGTAAGGTATGTCGCCGACCCGGCATTCGCCGAGTTCGTGAACGATCGCAATCGCCACGGCGCGATCACGGTTGATGCCGGCCTGAACGACATCGGCGAGCATAAAGGTCAGCAGGGTGACGCCAAAGCAATGGTCGGCGAGTGACTCGCCGTTTCTGATGCCACGCAGTTGCCAACCGGTTCTGCGAATCTTTTTGAGTGTGAGAAAATCATGAAAAACCTTGTCGAGATTGCTGCATTCAAGATTCATAGAACTTAAACTCCTGCTGTCGGATGCAGATATTTATAACTGAATAAAGCAATTCTGGCAAAAAAAAAGACCGGGGTTATTCCCGGCCCAAAAAATAAGGAGGCAAACAAATCCATGACCCATGTCGTCAACAGTTGAAGTTTCCTTAACGATATTTAACAATTTTCTGTATAATCACCGGCATGCAAAAATTTGTGCTGCGCTTTATCGATTCAGGGGCCAGATCAGCAGTCGAAAACATGGCTGTCGACGAAGCACTCGCCATATCTGCCGGCCAGTGCCGTGATTTTGCCTGCTTGAGGTTTTATCGCTGGCAGCCGTATGCGCTCTCTTTCGGATACAATCAGTCACCCGAAAAACTTGTAGATCTAAATGCAGTTACAGACTCCGGCCTGGGAATAGTCAGGCGCATGTCAGGCGGCAAAATGGTCTTTCATGCTGACGAGCACACGTTTTCGCTTGTATTTACCCTCGAATTCATCAAAGAAAAATGCCCCGAAGCCAGAACCTTTCTCGATATGTTCAGGTTTGCCATCGAACCGCTGGTTCAGGCGCTGGTAAATATTGGCGTGCCGGCCAGGTTTTCGTCGGCACGTGAAATGAGCGCCGGGCGCGGCAACCATCTGCACTGTTATGCCGCTGCTGCCGGGCATTCAGTTTTCGCCGGACAGCACAAGCTGATTGGTGCTGCCGGAGTTTTTCGCAACGATTGTCTTATTATTCACGGCTCGATTCCAATCAGCAGTGTTAATCCGCCAGAAGAAATTTTTCTTTCTGAAAATCGCCGCGACCTGGCAGTGAAAATGGCATCACTTAAAGAATTCATAGATGATGAGAAAATTCAAAACCTGCCTGCAGCGGTTGCCGGGCACTATGCTGACGTTCTAGGCTGTAAATTGTCTGAATCTGAACTGAACACAGCCGAACAACATCTTGCTGAAAACCTTTTTCCAAGGTATGCCCGCCTCGAGCGCACACCGGACCCGAATAATATCGACTCCGGAAATTAGCCATGCATCAAAAACAGCTGTAAAACCTGCATGTTTTTAGTTGCTGAAATGCGGAAATGTGATATATTTTTAAGTTGGGGTAACGAATTCAGGGAGTTAATGTGTTCAAGGCCCTTAAAAACCGGGTTTTGCTCATTCTGTCAGCCGCAATACTGCTGACAGGTTCTTGTTTTGCCCAGAGCGAAGACACCAGATCTATCAGCCTGAACCGAAGTAAGGGTCTCAGACATTCTGGCACCCTGGCACGTAATGAATTCCGACTTTCTCTTGGCAGCCAGATGCTCGGCGAAAGTTCTTCTACGTTTACTCAGCCGCAGTCTGACAGCAGATTTTCCGAGGCAATTTCTTTTTCTGGTTATCAGAATAACCAGACAGACACATTCGCCGACCGGGCCGGGCTTCGCATCAAATCAAGAAACGGGCAGAAAAAGCTGTCGCCGGTCATTACCCTTAACAACTCTTATGAAAGCAATGCAATCGGCTTCAATGATTCGGCATCTTCCGGTCTGTCAATTGCCGGAGCAAATGGCCGGCTGCAGATTTATGGCGAATATGAACAAAAGCATACGCCGCAGATAGCCGTTCCACAGATAAATTCTGATGCCGGCGTTCTGCGGGGCTCTGCCGTAACAACGGTTCCGGGCACACCAGATCAGCCAGAGTCGCACGAAAAGGCGGCAGCGCTTGCTTCGCGGTATTACCTCGAAGCCATTTACAGTTTCAAACCGACCCTGAAGGGTAAAGTTTCTTTCAAACGATCGATGATCGACACCTTTGAATCTGAAGAAAAGCTTCAGGTCGAGGGCATAGTCGATGCGACCAGCAATGTTCAGATCAAAGCCGGGTTTGATAATGAAGTGCGCCCTGAAGTCACCGAACCCAAGTCGAATAAAGACACCAAAGTCTGGACCGAATTCATACTGAAATTCTGACCCGCGGTTTTTTCAAGATCATGAAAATTACCGATGTGCGGATTCAGATTCTTAAAGCCCCAAAAAGCAAACTTCTCGGTTTTGCCTCCGTCACAATTGACGAGACGCTGGTAATCAAAGATTTTCAGATTTTTGCTTCGGCGCGCGGCCATTTTGTCGGCATGCCAAGCCGGAAAATGCCTGACGGCACATGGCGTGAGCAGGTTTTTTCACTGAGCACAGAGTTTTCCGAATACCTGGCAGGCACAATACTGCGGGCATTCGAAGACGAACTGAATGCGCCCGGCAATTCAGGCCCGTTCGACAGTAGATGAATTTGCCCGGTTGCGCCGCGGGTTCAGTTATGATATCTTTCGTGAACCTGAGTATGCAGGTATAGGGGTGTAGCCAAGTGGTAAGGCACCTGCCTTTGGAGCAGGCATTTCGTAGGTTCGAATCCTCCCACCCCTGTTGAAATTATTACCCCGCAGTTGCGGGGTTTTTTCATTAAGGCTTCATGTCTGTTGGCTGCAAAAACTCTGGCGCCCGTAACCATGCAGTTTTTCTGGCGGGTGTTACAAAAAGGCAAAACTGTGTATAATGACCGCTGAAAACTTGAACCGAGGTTTGCATATGTCGCAGAAATTACACGCTCTGATCCTTGCTGCCGGCAAAGGCACGCGCATGAAATCCGAGCTGCCCAAAGTCGTGCACCCTATTCTTGGCAGGCCAATGGTTGCCTACGTTATCGATGCCGTCAAAGCGGTTGGTTGCGAAAAAACCATTCTGGTCACCGGCTAC
>CAZFUG010000085.1:14574-15511 GCA_964522035.1 uncultured bacterium | reverse complement strand
AGGATTACCTCGCAAAAGTCCTTGGTATCTGAATAAGGTTTGCGTTTGCCCTGTCCATCTGCTGCCGATTTATTCCATTTTTTTTCATCTGTATTTTTAAGTTTGAAAAGTCAGTCAGAAGCCATGCTGGCTGCATGTCTGTCTGGCAGCCTTGCTTTCACCTGCTTTTCCTGAGCATTTCAATTATAAAAAAGTGAGCCGGTTCTTCGGCCGGGTCTATCGGCCGGGCGACCTTTTCTCTACGCGCCCGATTTTAAAAACGATTCTGCTTTTGATTTGCAGTTGCCAATAATCGGTGTTTATCTGTGTTCATCTGCGGCCGAAATAAAACAAGCCGCCTGAAAAGTCTGTATCTGTCTGAGTCAGTGTTGGCAATCCTTGTCAGTAATCGCTGTGGTTGATGCGCATGCGGCGCACCCTGACGTTGGTCGGTGCCCAGATGTAATTGCGGTCGATGAAAAGGTCTCTGATGCCTGCCACCCGCCATTTTTCCCAGGTCAGGCCGTCGTAGTAATGCAGAGAAGTCGAGTGGAACCTTATATCTGAGGTTGAATAATCATCGTAAGTTACTGTTGTACCGTCTTTGCGTTTGACAATATGCGGCATTTTATCACTGCCATCGAGACTTTGCCCTTTTTCGCCGTATTTAACGAAGCCATCACAGGCCACCCACAGTCCAATAGAAGTATTTTCGCCCGGAACCACCCCGATCGCAGTGATTACGTCAGACATGAAATGCGCATTGACCGTTGTGTATAAAAACATCTCACCGGTCGGATCGATACGGTTTAGACCTTTGGTGGTGCCGATCCAGAGGTTGCCTTCAGAGCCACTTTTAATGCAGGTATTGTCGCCGGCGGTCTCAATTCTGGTGAAATATTTGCCGTCCCAGGTGCTGACGCCCTGATTGTGCATGATCGCCAGCACCTTGCCCTTC
>CAZFUG010000085.1:0-14564 GCA_964522035.1 uncultured bacterium | reverse complement strand
GCGCGTGCCACCAGGCAAACCCGCGCACCTCAGGTATGCTCAGGCCCTGAAAAACACCGTAATGCTGCCATCTGAACGGATCGCCATTCATGTCTTCACTTTCGGGGTTTTCAAGAATGTAAAAGCCCTGGCTGCTGCCAATGTATATCTTGCCACCGCTGAACCAGACGGTATTGAGTCGTTCGCCATCAGCCCATGGAACGAATTTCTGCAGCATCTGCCAGTCCGGTCTTTCAACCGTAACGTTTTTTCCGTCGACCTTTTCGATGCGGCGCACCATGCGCATGCGTGCCATGTGCCGGCCGGCAAAGATCAGCCAGAGATAATCGGTCGAGGTATCGGCCGCCATACAGGTTATTTCCTGATACGGAATTCTAAAAGCGTTGGTAGCGGTCGAATACTCCGGATGGTTAGTGTAGTGCTCCCAGTATCTGCCGGACTCAAGCTCCTGCGCCTGCTGCTCTTCTTCGGAAAAGGCTTTCGCCAGTTCCTTTGCATTTTCGGGTGTTTTTGCCTCTGCGCTTTCGTCTGCTTCTTCGGTTTTCTCAAATTCCGGAACCGGTTCCATTCTGGCGCTGAGATTTTCAAAGCTTCTGTCTCTCTGCTGCATGTGGCGACTGACATTTCTGTCGTCGGTTTTCCAGCGGGTCAGGCCATACTGGTGTGATATCCAGTAACTTGAGTTTTTTACCACCTGAAAATAGACCATGTCGGTTTTGAACGGAAAGTAGGTTTTATTATATCTGGTGCCGACTCCAGCTTCCTGAAGCTCGTCAAAGCGGTCGGGGGTGAGGTGAACGATTACCAGACCGCCATCGGTGCAGACCAGCAGAAGTTTCTTGTAAACATACAGGCGGTTGATGCAGTTTGATGGCAGAACGCTGTTTTCGGCCATATACTGGCGCCAGGTGCCTTTGTAGAAACGCCAGAGTCCGCTCGATCTGGTGCCTATATAAACCGCCCGCCGCCCGATAAAATCAGCCAGAAATTCTTCATCGCCCTGCATTTCCGGTAATGGCACCCAGTCGAAAAAATCAGGGTTTTCTTTGACTGTCACCACGCAGTTCAACCACTGGTCAGGTTTTGGCAGTCTGATTTCGCGCTGTGCCTGCCCGTTTTTTATCAGACTGAGATATTCTGGAGTTACCGCCAGAAAACGCTTTTCGCGGCTTTTGCCTTCGTGGAAAATGTAAAAATCGTTAACCCAGCTTTCGGGCTGATTGGCGCAGTTTGTGGCAGTGAACTCATTGCTGCCCGAAACTTCGATCAGGCCGTTACCCATGGTCGATATCCAGCCCTGAAAATTACTCTGCATGGCCATGGCCGAAACTCCGACCGATCTGATTTTAAGGGCATTAGAATCGGGGTCGGTCTGGTAGTTGACCGGTGAAAATTTTGCCATACCGCCCTGCGGAATAAAGGCGCTGACGATGTAACCACCAAAGCAGCCAGCATAGATGCGGTTTTCCTGTATCTGAATCCTGTTGACGTCGAGAGTTGGCAGGTTGCTTTCGGGGCCATAAACATAGGTTCTTTTGCCCTGAACGTTTATCAGCCCTTTATTGGTAGCCAGCCACAGCCCACCGCTTTCGTCAGCGGCAATATCGACGACACTGATCGAGGCAATTTCCTCTGGCAGCGGCAGTGGTTGCCAGGTACAACTGTCGCCGTCATAGATGCTGACACCCTTGTCAGTGCCGACCGCCAGATATTTGCCGAAGTCGGCAACACAATTTGCTGCCCTGCCGCCCAGGCCAGTATTTTCGGTTATCACCTGCCAGGTTGAGGCTCCTGCTGATGCTGCTGTGAATGTCATTGCCAGGCAGATAAAATAAATGAAAATGGCGTTTACTGCGGATATGCGCATCAATTTTGGCTCCGGTGATGAAATATTACGAACCAGTTTAGCACACCGAAGCTTTGGTTCCCGCAACCGCATAAAATTAAAGAAAGTCTGATTAAATGTTTGCCGGCACAACCTTTAAGTAAGCGGGAATCTGTTATACTGCGCCTCGCTGGTGATTTGTGACATGCTGGAAGAAAGTCAGATAAAATGTTACTTTTAAAATGGAACATGCATCTGGAGGCAATTGAAGATATGAAAAAACTCTCTCCGTGTTTAACAATATTGATGCTTCTTGTTTTTGCCGCCTTTGCTCAGCCTTTGGCGGCACAATCCAAAGCGATTCTCAATTGGCAGCCTGATGAAACCAGACAGGCAAAGCCTTTCACAGAATCGGAGGTCAAAGAATTGATGAATGCCGTCGAGAACGGTCAGCTCGAACAGGTGCAGAACCTGTTAAAGGCAAAGCCCGATCTCGTCAAGGCTAGAGATAACGATGGCTGGACCCCTCTGATCATGGCCGCCCGCTTTAATCAAGTAAATTTGATCAAATTGCTGCTCAAAAGCGGCGCGAAAGTTGATGACGTCGACAACGAAGGCAGTTCGGCCCTGCATCACGCAAGCGCCAGCGGCCGGATGGAAGCGGTAAAGACTCTTGTAGAAAACAAAGCTCAGGTCAGTTTGAAAAACCAGGGTGGCGATACACCTCGCAAACTCGCAAAATCGAGCGGCCACGACAAGGTTTCCGATTACCTCAAAAAGAAAAAAGGTTTTTAGCGATTGTCTTTATTCTGAGCTGTTTGGGGCTTGTTATGATAAAACAGGGGCTGTCTCATCGGCGAGACAGCCCCTTGAATTTGTGATCAGGGTTGAAGAAGCTGGTCTATTTCCTTTTCCAGGTTGACTACGTGCAGGAAACCCTTAGTGAAATTGGGAATGGTATTTTTGAACCAGTAATTTTTAGTCTGAGTTTCTTTGCCAAGATCTGCCTCTTTGGCAATCAACTCAGCTTTGCTGGCCAGATCAGGGTCAGTCGGTGCAAGGGCCAGAACTTTGTCGTAGAGAGCGAAGGCTTCCTGGCTCATTGCCTTGAGTTCTTCGGTGCCGGCCAGTTTGCGCAGTTCCTCCGGGTAAAGATCGCGCAGGTTGATTGCACCTTCGGTATCTGCGGTGCTGCTGGCGGGGTTGTCTAGATTTCTGATCCGCTCGGCATTCCTGCTGATAAAGTCATCGGCCCAGACGAGAAACCGCCGTTCACCTTGCATGGCACCCATGATGTTGATGATTGGGCGGGGCAGTGAGGCCAGTTTGGCAGAAAATTGTTCGCGAAATCGCGGCTCAGGGTGGCGGCGGAAAAATTCAGCAACCCCTTTAACACCGATTTCTGCTATTGCCTTGCCGACCAGGGCTCCTATCAGAACATCATTTCTGCTCAGATGTGAGCCCATGATAATTGTTGCTGTCAGCAGTTCGAATGCTTCGTCGAGATTGCCGCGTTTTTCAAGCAGCCAGGCCTGGGCTACCGCAATGCGGGCAAGATTTCTTAATGCCCGGTAGGGCGGTGAATGGTCTTCAGGGCTGAAACGCCGGTTGTCGGGCGTGAAGTCGCATTCTGTGAGTTTTGCCCCGTTGACAATCAGACTGAAGGCTTTTCTTGCATCCATTTTCGCGGCGATTTCAACGGCGGCGGATGAAATACCGTCAATTGTCTGTGAAGCAGAGATCGCCACAAATTCGTTGATTACATTCTCTTCAATTGCCGGCATGTGGCCGACGGCCATCAGATACCGGAGAGCGGCGTTATTGTCGGTGGCCGAAAACGAAACGGCAGCAATCATGAGAAACATGGCTGACAGAATAAATATTTTCATTTTCATAAATTTTCTCCCTGAATAATTGTAAGTCATCTGCAGCTGCCCGATGTCGGCCGATCACCGTGTAACTGAAGACTCAAAGCCGGAAATTTGCAGAACGGTCATGGTTTTCATCGAAAAGAGTATCAGAAAATTCAGCCTGATTGTGCCAGGCAAAATGGCTGCCGGCACCGCATACTGCCAGCAGATCGTCTGAATTTGTTGCGTCAGCGAGTCTGTTCTCAGACTGAACGTAGCTGGCAGCAGAATCTGGCTGTGAGCCTGAGCGCGGGTTTCCCTGCATGAGCGGCAAAGCTGCCAGAGCAATAAGCAGACCCACGATCGCAAGTCTGAAAAACAGACTGGAGAGGATTTTCCAGGGCGAAGTCCGCCAGGCGGCTTTTTTTTCAAGCCTCTGCAGAACCCTGGCGGAAGGCCTGGTTTCAAGGTCATTACGGAGCCGGTTTTCAAGTTTTTCGAAATCATGGTTATTCATGATCGAGGATCTCCTTGAGTTTGCGCAGCGCATAGCGGTAGCGCGATGATACGGTCTGCACGCTTACCTGCTGGATTCGCGCCACTTCTTCGAGCGACAGGTCTTCCCACAGCCGCAGCAAAAGAACTTCTTTCTGCTCGAGTGGCAGGCAGTTCAGCGCATCTTCTGTGTTCAGGCGGCTTTCGGCGTGACTGACGAAATCCGCCTGATTTTCTGTCGTATCGTTGTCTGTAAGGCCGCAGGGGAATTTCTGGCTGCGTGTCAGAAGACGCTGTGAAAGATGTCTGATCGAGGTGAAGAGATAGGCTGCCGGTTTTTCAATTCCCTTCATCTGATCAGGGTTTTCGACCCACGGCAGAAGAGCGTCGTGAACCAGGTCTTCGGCCCGGCTTTCCGATATGCCGAGCATTCTTTGTGCATAGGCCTGCAGCCGGCCGGCATAGGTGTCGTAAAGCAGTTTGAAGCCCTGCGCCGGGTTGCGCCGGTAAAGCTCCATTATCTTCCATGCCGCTTGTTCAGATTTTTCGTTTCCGGTTGTTGCCATTTTTAAGACGACCTTCTTTTGCAGTGTCAATATACATGAGACACGAGACCGTTAAAATTATTTATCAGAATAAAAAATATGCAGCTGTTAATAAGTCTGGTCATATTTGTATTGGTCTACAAGCATGGAAAGTTATCACAAACAAAAACCGGGCTGTCGCACAGTCTCGTGTGACAGCCCGGTCTGTTTTTGGTAGGTGCTCGAAACCTCTCAGGTCAGGCTTTGCGGCCGTTCTTTTCGAGGTTCTGTTTGGCCTGGAAAACGAAGGTGGCCAGGTTGGTTTCGCGGTTCGGCAGAATGGTGCCGTCGTAGATCATGTCGACGAACGGTGCCTGGTTGCGCATGTGAACCTTGAGAATGGCGCTGGCGATGGTGCTCGGCATGCAGGTGAACGGCATCGAGTTGACTACGCCGTTGTATCCCTCTTTGGCGAATGCCAGGGCGCCGCCGATGCTGAGAATGGCTTCGCCGTTGATATGATTCGAGAAGGTTTCACCGACTTCATGCAGAATGTGCTCGGTCGAATGATCGAAGCGGTTGTCGAGAATCCTTGAGAATGGCTGCGAAATGAACTTCGCGACCATCCGCTGATACTTCGAGGTGAGCCAGAACTTGGCGGTTTCGCCGAGATTGCCCAGGCTTTTCTGGCGTCTGAAGGCTTCTTTAGAATCTTCGATGCCGGTGTGGGTCGTGTATTCGATCCATTCGGCAACCGACGAAGTGTAGGTTTCGCAGCCCATGTCTTCGAGAGTCTTGACCAGCTGCTGATTGCTTTCTTTATGGGTGCGCACGAAGATTTCGCCGACAATGCCGATCAGCGGGCGCTGTTCGTTGTTGCGTTCGATGGCGGCAAAAGCCCGGGCGGCTCGTTTGGCGGCCTTGATCAGCTGCAGCCCGCCGCCGGCTTCGATTGCCGAAATGCCCGAAAGCATAGCATTTTCGAATACCATGTCGGTGGTGCCTTTGACCTTTTCATAGGGTCTGATGCGCCACAGGGCCTTTTCGATGAGGTCAGAATAGACGATCGACTGCCAGGCAAGCTGCCTGAACTGCAGGGCCTGATCATCGGTGAAGTAGCCGCTGAAGCGGTAGCTGTCTTCTGAACTCGGCGACTGAATCTGTTCATTCTCTTATTTATACTTGTCGTGTAGGATGCGTTGCAGGCGGGTATATTGCCCGAAGCGGCAGGGACCTTCGGTTTCTGGCATAAAGAATGCCAGCCCGTTGTTTACATCCATGCCATCGGCCATGTGGCGGTCGATGACGTCGAACATGTCGCCGGTGGTGACGATGCAGGGGAAGCATTCCTTGCCGCTCGTGTGCTTCTTGCCGAATTCGATGCCGGCGTTCGAATATGTCGGCATGACTTCGGCCTTACAGCCGACAGCCCTGAATGCCGCCGCGAGACAGCGTGCGCCTTCAGCCATTTTCGGCAGATACAGAGTGCGCTCGGTCAGCGGTGCCGTCGATTTGCGCGGCATGAAGTTGATGTCTTTGCTGGTCAATACGGTGATCTGCTGCTGGTTCTTGATTGCGTCGATAAAGGCGAGCAGGCGGGTTTCGACACCGGCGCCGGCCGAATGTTCGTCGAGTTCGAGTTCGAGGTATGGGCGGCCGGTGCGGTTCATCTCATGGTTGAAGAAATGCAGCACGAACGAATCGGGGCCGCATGAGAAGCTGGTCAGGTAAAGGCCGAACAGCCGGTTGTCGCGGTTGATATACTTGGCGGCCTGCAGAATGCGATTGCCGAAGCCCCAGTACATGTTCGGGTATTCTGACTCGATGTCGATGCCCGACAGATCGAGAAATTCCTGCGGAATCGCATGAATGCCGAGGCGGCTGAATGTGGCGAACAGATTGAGGTTGGTGCGCGAATCGTAAGCGCTGTAGGGGCGGCCGATAACGACGATGGCGCGGCGGTCGCCGAGGTTTTTGAGAATTTCGGCGCCAACTCTCTTGATTTCGGCGTCAAACTGCTTGAGCACTTCGGTTGCTTCATCGTAGGCTTTGCTGAATTCAGCGTCGTTAAAACGCAGACCGAGGCGCTTGAATTCCTGGGCAAATGACAGGTGCATGTCCATTTTGCCCTTCTTGAAGTAAACGGCCGGCTTGATGACCTTCTTCGGGTCGAGGCCGAGCGCCGCCATCAGCATATAGGTGTTGGCTTCGACGTAGGGGCAGTAGAAAGCATTGTTGCCCTGATTCGCTTCCATTTCGATGAGCATCGGCATGAAGATGAAGTCGCAGTGATCCTTGATGGTTGCCGCGTGTCCGTGCGAGATCTTGACCGGGAAACAGGCCTCGCAGGTCATGGCTGCTATGCCGCGGTCGACGATTTCGCTGTTGGTTTCAGGGCTGATCACGACTTCATAACCGAGCTTCGTCAGCAGGTGGGTCCAGAACAGGCCGAGCTGGTGAAAGCCGAGAGCTCTCGGAATGCCGAGAACGATTTTGCCGCTCTTCTTTTCGGTCGTAGAAGCGTCGCCGGCGATGCGGTAGAGTCCCTTCATATGTTTGAAGAAGAGTTCCTGGCGCACGCGGTTAAAATCGGGGGCGCGTTTGGTGGCCTGCTGGCGTGATTCATACATGCCGCAGTCGCCCCCGTAGATAGCTTCGTCGTTACCGACTTTGTAAATCTGCAGTTTGCACTGGTTGTGGCAGTTCGGGTTACGCTGACAGATTTCTTCGTCGTGAATGAACGGCTGTTCAACGACGCCCCAGCCGCGGAATCTGGTCTTGAAAGGCTGGCCGGCGGCCAGTTTGGCCTTGATTTCGTCCATGGCGTGCAGCGCCGCGCCGATGCCGCCCATGACTTCGCGATGGGGCAGGGTGATGATCGGTTTGCCGACGATGCGTTCAAAAGCGGCAACTACTGATTTGTTCAGTGACGGGCCGCCCTGAAAGCTGATTTTTCGGCCGATCTTGCCGTCCTGAACGACGCGGTTCAGGTAGTTGTGAACGACTGCCTGCGACAGGCCGGCAAGCAGGTCTTCGACGGCGCCGCCCATCTGCAGGTATGACATCAGGTCAGATTCCATGTAGACGGTGCAGCGCTCGGTCAGGCGATAGGGGGCTTTGGCGCGCATCGCCATTTCTTCGTATTCGCCGGCAATATTGATGCCGAGCTTGTTGGCGCTTTCTTCGAGAAAGCTGCCGGTGCCGGCGGCGCATACTTTATTCATGCGGAAATCAACGACATAACCGTTGCCGAGTGCTGTGTATTTGGCATCCTGGCCGCCGAGTTCGAAAATGGTGTCGACTTCGGGCTCGAAATGGCTGGTGCCGCGGGCATGCGCGGTAACTTCGTTGACGACATCGTCAGCGCCGACGAAAAGATTCGCGACTTCGCGGCCTGAGCCGGTGGTGCCGACGCCGAGCACGTTGACGCGTTTGACGTCGATAGTTTCAACGCAGTTGCGCAGGGCTTTCTTGATGGCGACAACCGGCTGGCCTTCGGTCGGAATATAGCGTTTATAGACGATCCGGCCTTCTGGAGTGATAAGAACCAGTTTGGTAGTAGTAGAGCCGATGTCATAGCCCATATAGACGTCGACGACGTCTTTGCCGGCCGGCAGACCTTCGGCTTTGCCGCATTCGGCGAACGGGTGCAGTTTGAGGGCGAGCGGCTCGGTGCGTACCGCAGCAAAGGCTTCAGAAGCTTTGAGCTGGTTGATCTGATGAGCGGTGACGGCGCAGCCCTGGTTTTTGCTGATGGCGTTGAGAATTGCGCCAAGGGCACCGACGCTGGTGTAATGGTCGGGTACGCTTATCGGCAGGCCGAGGATCCGTTCGAAAGACTGGCGGGCGAGCAGGTTCGAAGCGTAGCCACCGATGAAGGCGACGGGGGCCTGCAGTTTGCGATTGTTTACCAGGGTCGATTTGTAGTTCTTGGCAACGCCTTCATGCAGGCCGCTGATGATGTGGCGTATCGGAATACCCTTGTTCTGCAGGTGAATCATGTCTGATTTGGTGAAAACCGTGCAGCGGCAGGCGACACTGGCCGGGCAGTCAGATTTGCGACCCTCTTCCATGAAGCGCATCAGAATTGATTCCATGCGTTTCTGTGGGTCGGCGATGGCGTTGAATTCTTCTACGTCAGAGAAAATGCGTTCGGCCTGCTGGTCGATAAAGCTGCCGGTGCCGGCGGCGCAGGCTTCGTTGAGTTTGAAATCGTCGAGAATGAACCCCTTGTCGCTCGGGGTGAGAATCAGCAGTGCCGAATCATGGCCGCCGATCGAGATGGCGGAGCGGGCTTCGGGCATCAGGGCATAAAGACCTCTGGTCTGGGCAGTGGTCTCGATTTCGAAATATGTTTTAAGCTCGGTGGCCATGGCTTTGCCGTGGGTGCCGGTGAAAGCGACCCGCTGAATGTTGTCGCGGCCGTATTTATCTTCGATCTGCCCGAGAATGCGGGCAACGAGTTCGAGTGTGCGGCCAAAATGGCGGTGATATGGCATTTCTTCAACAAAGCGGCCTTCTGAATCGCAGACGACCGCGTTAATGCTGACTGATCCTATGTCAAAACCTATATTAAGCTTACCTGTTTTCATTTTACCTCCTGAGGGTGAAACGGGTCTGTTATTGTAACATTAAAAAGCCCCTCAGGCAATGGGGCCGGAGGGGCTTGAAATGCGGTTTTAAAGCTGTGCTTAGTCGGTCTTTTTCCAGCCGTCGTCGATAGCGGCATCTGTGCCCCCGGAAACCGGAGGACTGTCGGCTGTGTCGGCCTGATTCGTTGATGAAGCAGGGGCAGGCTGGGGGGCTGAACCGCTGGCAGTAACATCTGCAGAAGACGTTGCGGTTTCATCTTTCCAGAATTTTATATTTTTCTGGGTCGGGTCGGCGGGTGGGACCTGGTCAGAAGACACTTCATAGGCCGGTTTCGGCATCATCATGTAGTAGCCGTCGTAAGACAGCAGCAGATCTCCGGCATTGGTGACCAGCGGCTTCATAAACAGACTGCGGCCACCGGTTGCCCATACGGTGCGGTTCGAATCGGTTTCGACGTAGCTGCCATAGGTCGTGCGCGCAAAAAACGAATCTTTGTGAGTGACAAAGATGCCGCGGCGATGCGGAAAAGCGTTGTATGCGTCAGACAGGTCTTTTTTCCAGAGCTGTTCACCGGTGCTGACGTCGAGACAGCGCAGGGCTTTCTTGTCGCACAGCATCAGCCGGTTGCCATATCTGGCGGCCCCCAGATAACCCGCCTGCACGGTGGTTGACCATGATGCGCCGCTCATGAGCGACATGCAGACAATCCGTGAACCACCTGAGGCAAGCATGAGCAGCATTTCGTCGAGAATCTGTGACGCCTTGAGACCCTTGATTTCATTTTTATGCAGAAGGGTGCCGTGGTCCTGTTCGAAGATCATGATTTCGCCTTCGTGTGAAGCCATGATGCAGATATTCTGCACAAACAGCGGGGTGTCCTGACTGAGGGGCAGGGCTGCAAATGTCCAGGCAACCGAGCCGTCTTCGGGGTTAAGAGCGGTGGCTTTCCATTTTGGTTCTTTCAGGTCGTTGTAGCCGTGCAGGCACACGATTACCTTGCCAGCCGCATAATTCACCAGGGTGTCGGGAAAAGTGTATTCCCAGACTGGTTTGCCAGTGCGGCTGTTGACGCAGAAAAGCGTGCTGGCAGTCGATTGAATGAGAATTCTTTCATCGTCTACCTTCATCGGAGCGATTTTGAACTGCTCGACTGTGCCGTTTTCCCAGACCAGTTTTAGACCAGGCACCGAGAAGCCGCGCAGCATTCTTGACGAGTCACCGGTAATAACCATATTGCCGAGTACGATCGGCTGAAACGGCAGGCTGTTCAGCTCGGGTGACTCTGCGACCAGAGACCCGGCCGCATCGATTTCAAACAGTTTGAAACTGCGTTTTCCCTTGTCGCCGCCAAGAAAGACAAAGTTGTCGCCGGCTGCGACCGGATCAGAAAAAACTTTGGCGCTTATGGCACGCGACCAGATTGCCGGGGTCTCTACATGCGACCCGAGAAGATGAAAAGCCGCCACACATGCCAGAACAATAACTATACCCAGTAGACGTTTTGACATGTTCAGAGATTTTTGACGGCATCGATGATCATTTCAATGCACTTTTCAGGAGCAACGCGGCTGGTATTGAGAGTCATGTGATAGTGATGCGGGTCGTTCCAGTCGGTATCGAAAAAGTCGTAGATAAAGTTGGCAGCAGCCTCATCTTTGCGGTTGACCACCTCTTCGGCTTTGGCCTGGTCGAGATTCTGTTCTTTCATTACATGCTGAACGCGTTCGTTACGGTCAGCAACGATGCGCACATGCAGGGTGTCTGATCGGTCTTTGAGAATCTGGCTGCCCCCGCGACCGAGAATGACCACGTTTGACTTCTCGGCAATTTCTTTTATTACCTGACTAAGAACTTCGTAATAGTCTTTTTCCTGAAAGGCGTTGCGCGGGTAGGTGCTGAAAATTTCGGCTGAATCCCAGTCTAGCGGGCCGATACCAAAGGGGTGAAAAACCATGCCGCCCTGAGCGATGCTGGCGAGGGCTTCCTGAAAGAAGACGCCGATGCGGTTATACGACTGCTGGTCGAAGTCTTCTAGCTGTTCTTTGTTTTTTCCCATTTTCTGGGCGATTTCGTTGATGATCTGCTGGTCGTAGCAGACATATCCGAGTGCTTCAGCTACCTTGAGAGCAATGAAAGTTCCAGATGCACCAATCTCACGCGAAATAGTTACGGCTGGCATCTGATCCTCCTTCTATATTAAGACCTTAGGCTTATTTTAAGCCATATATAACCGCTGTTCAATAAGTTACAAAAAATAAATAAAAAAATAGTTAATCATTCTTATAAATTCGCCGATGAATCATTTGTAGAAAATTACAAGGAGGAAGGCAAATGGTTCACCCAGGGATGGTCGGAATTACAGAATTGATGATGGACGATAATTTTGTGTGCTGGATGGAAGAACAGTCTGATGATCTGCTCGAAAACCACACAACCTACGAAATTTTTAATCTTTATCAGTCAGCTGTAAAACACTGAGCAATTCAGACAAAACAGATCGGGAAACCCCGATTTTTCTTTTTCAGGCCGTTTCGATTTTTCGATTCAGGAACTTTTTAAAAGCCTCCCGGCTTTTTTCCTGGCACTTGATTTCAGAACTGCTGTCGCAGAAACAGTTCCCCCATTTTTCAGCAAACTCAAGATAAGCTCGCATTCTTTCAATAGTTGCGGCGCTGACCCGATGTTCGAGGCGGCATGCTTCCTGCTGGGCAAAGTCTTCAGAAAATGCCAGAATTTCACCGAGAAACTGGGCAAGAATGCCATGATACCGATTCAGGGCCCTGATTGTCTTTTGCCCTTCTTCGGTCAGAGTTACCGGGCGGTATGCCTGATAATTGATCAGCCCCTTTTCAGACAGCCGCTGCAGGGCATTGGTCACCGAAGAGCGCTTGCAGCCCATACGTTCGGCAAGGTCAGAGGTGCGAACCGCCCCGTGTTCCTGCTGCAGTTCGGCAATCTGTTCAAGATATGATTCGAGAGCCCCTGAAACACGATCTTTCATGGTTTTACCTGTTTTTAGCCCTGGCAGTCGCTGCTCTTTGACGGGCAGCCGCTGCAGCCGGCGCATGAATTGCACTGACGGCCGACAAATGTGTTGAGAAGCGTGCGCAACAGATACCAGCCTGCAAAAATGCCGGCCAGAATAATGGTTACGGCTTCGGTGGCGGTTCCGTTGCTGGCCTGCAAAGCTTCGCCGATTTTCAGGGCGGCAAAACTAACCAGGTAGGCAATCGCGAAATAAACCACAAGAGAGAGAGCAGTGAATTTCGTCGAGCCACTTTCACGCCAGACAACACCAAGGGTGGCGATACATGGTATGTATAGAAGTGTGAACAGCATGAAGACAAACGCAGTCAGCTGCGTCATGCCGGTTTTGCTCATGCCCTTGCCAAGATCTTCATCGTATGGCAGATAAAGAACTGTCAGAGTCGACACTACCGATTCTTTTGCCAGGAACCCCGGAATCAGCGAGACAGTTTCGCGCCAGCTGAAGCCGAGCGGGGCCATGACCGGGTGCATCAGTTTGCCGATGCGCGCCATATAGCGGCCTTCCATCTGTTCTATGTCGCGTTTGTGGGTGAGGGCGGCAATCTGTTCGGTTGTTTCAGCCGTGACCGCCTGCGATTTGAGGGCGGCAAGTTCGGTTTCGTAGTTGAAGCTGAGCGGCACTTCGCGCGGGAACACCGACAGAACCCAGATCACGATTGCGCCGGCCAGAATTACGGTGCCGGCTTTTTCGACAAAATGCATCGCCTTTTCGTAGAGCATGTGCCAGACGCTGGCGGCGGTCGGCAGGCGATAGGGTGGCATTTCAAGCAAAAACGGGCTGTTTTCAACGGTTTTAAAGAGAAAGCTGGTCATGTGCCCAAGAAAGATCAGCAACAGCAGATTGACAAAGAACAATGAGAACATCCATATGCTTGGAAGTTCCGGGAAAAAAGTGCCGCACAGCAATACCAGAACCGGCAGACGGGCGGCGCAGGTGACCAGAGGTATCAGCAGCATTGTAAGCAGGCGCTGAAAACGGTTGTCGATGATGCGGGTTGCCAGCACTGCCGGCACGTTGCACCCCAGACCCATGATCATCGGAATAAAGGCGCGCCCATGCAGGCCAATGCTGTTCATCATGCGGTCCATGATGAAGGCGGCGCGCGACATATAGCCCGAATCTTCAAGAATCGCTATCCAGAAGAACAGAATGAGAATGTTCGGAATGAATACGAGAACGCCGCCGACACCGCTGATGATACCGTCGGCAAGCAGTTCCTGCAGCAGACCTTCCTGAACGTTGGCTTTGACAAAGTTGCCGGCCAGTTCAACGAGAGATTCCATCCAGCCCATCGGGATCTCGCCGAGCGAGAAGGTTGTCCAGAATACCCAGGCCATCATCAGTGCAAAGATCGGCAGGCCAAGAAAACGGTGAGTGAGCACCGAGTCTAGTTTTTCCTGCCATGGCGGGATACTTTTTCCTGGAATCGTGGCGCAGGCAGCGATCAGCTTTTCGATGCGGCGGTAACGGTCAGAGGCAAGTTCGCAGGCCAGGTCGATAACCTTGACCGGTTTTTCGCGGCCCTGGCTGAGCTGAGTTGCCAGCTGGCGCCTTATTTCCTGAACCTTTATGTCTGATTCGAGAGGCTTGAGGCTGATCAGTTCACGCAGCGCATTGTAGCGTTGAACCGGGGTGGCAGAAGCCCATTTGAGACCCTGGCAGGCCAGCACATCTTCGGCGGCCTTTTTCCAGAGATCGGGCAGTGTGAGCATGTTGTTGCAGCATTCGGGGCTAAGAGACCCGGGGCGGCTCAGGTGCTCGATCATCGAACTTACGCCTTCGCCTCTGCGGGCAACGGTCGGAAATGGGGTTGTGCCGGTGAAGGCCGAGAACTTCTGCAGGTCGATGCTGCCACCGGCACGGGTGAACGAGTCGAAGCAGTTGAGGCTGACAACCGGGTTGACGCCCAGTTCAACCAGCTGCGTGGTCAGAAACAGGTTGCGTTCGAAATTGGCGATGTCGACGACGTTGATGATGACGCCGGTTGCGGCTTCGTCGAGGGTTTTTAAAACTATTTCTTCTTCAGGGGTAGCAGGGGTGAGCGAGTATGTGCCGGGCAGGTCGTTGATGATCAGGCGACCATTGGCGGTTTCGGTGATGCCCTCGATCTTCTGCACTGTGACACCGGGCCAGTTCCCGACACGGTGGCGCTCGCCGGTTATGGCGTTGAAAAGGCTGGTTTTTCCTGAGTTGGGGTTGCCAACGAGGTAGACATTACGGGAGGTGGC
>CAZFUG010000084.1:0-15612 GCA_964522035.1 uncultured bacterium | reverse complement strand
GCTGCCGGAGTGGTGGTCGAAAACATTGCATTGATACCGCTGCGGATAGGTCGACCGAAAGCATCGGTGATGCCCTGGGTAACGATGACGCGGTAGCTTTTGTTACTGTCGAGAAGCCCTACGGGGGTCAGGGTTGCCTGTTTGTTTCCCTTGAAATAATGAATTCTTGACGGAACCGGACCGAAATCATCTTCGAGCCTGAAGGTGAATTCGTTAAGAGTATCGGGCATTACTTCTTCACTGAAAGCAATAGTGATCGGCTGGGTCAGGTTGGTTACCCGGCTGCCGTTCTGGGGCGACAGGCCGACAATTTGTGTTGGCGCTGCGGTTGGCTGTGACATGGCGGCAGTTCTGGTATCCGACATTGCTGCGGTCTGAGCGACGCGTGCCGGTCTTGTGGCCTGTGTCTGCTGAGCTGCAAATGGGTTGGCAACTGCTGCATTCTGGTTTCTTGCCTGGGCTTTGGCTGCCGGTGCCGGCATTTCTTCGATTTCATGCAGATTAACCATTGATTCCTGGCTGCCGGAAGAGCCTTCAAGTGCGAACGGTATCATGGTTTTCTTGCGCAGGCGACTGCCACTGGTCGAAGCCAGTGTCTGTTCAACGGCGATTGCATAGGTCGAGCCCGGCTTCAAGGCATTGCGTGGACTTACGGTAAGAGTCTTCATATCGCGTGACAGGCGATAATCGACTCCGATCGGCTGATTATCTTCAAAAAGCTGAACCGGTGCTTTCTTTAAAGTGGTAATGTCGATTGGTTCAGAAAAAGATATTTCGAGCGGCATGTCGGGTCTGATCGAGCCAGAACCCATGTTGGCATTGGTAAGTGTCAGAGCATTGGCGGTTGTCTGTTCTTCCTGTTGAGGAGCGGCTGAGGAAAAAGCGGGAGCCTGATTATTGCCTGCGCCGGCAGTTTGAAAGCTCCAGACCTTTTCTGAGGTGCGGCCGAGTCCATCATAGAAACTGAGCTGGGCTGTATATGTCTGCCCGGGGTTCAGCGGCTGTTTGGATTTGAACATAACCTGTCTGGCGGATGGGTTGTAGAACAACTCACCATCGATCGGGTCAGTGCCGCTGAAAAGGCTGAAATTGACGGTCTGATAGAATGACTGGTTGACTGCACCACCAAATTCAACGGTCAGCGGGGTTTCGGGTGATACTCCGACAGCCATATTGGTGGGAAAGTGTCTGGCAACATTGATGGCAGCAGTTTCAGCTGCGTAACTGGTTCTGTCCAGTGCGGCAGCGACGGGCGAACTGTTGCTGATGGCGGCTGCAACGGCGCAGAGAATCGCCGCCTTTTTCCAACGGTTCATAGTTTACCTCCTCAAGCTTATGCTCTTCAGGTAATTAATCGGCTGTGTCGTAACATAAAATTAGTTTTTATTTTGGCACGTTTTTTGCGCTGAACCGGCATGCTGATGTCGTGCTGGTTGAAAAAAAACTGTGAAAGTGTTATCAACTAGGGAATATAGTTAATCAGCCCTATTTTTGACTGATTGAAGGAGACCAAAATGGGAACGGATGTTGCAACTTTTGCCAGACAGCTCAGAGAAGATGGCATTGAAGCCGCGAAAACCGAGGCAGCCAAAATTCTCGCCGATGCCCGCAAGGAAGCCGAAAAGATCGTAAATACCGCCCGCACTGAAGCCGCCAAGGTCGAAAAAGAGACGCAGGCACGCATTCAGCAGAATCGTCATCGTTCAGAAGATGAACTGAGACTGGTAGCCCGCGATCTGATCAACAGTTTTCGCAAAAAGATCGAGGAAATCGGTACACGCCTGCTCAAGGGCAAGGTTGCCGAGGGTCTCAACGACAAAGAAATTATCAGAACTGCCATCACCGAGCTTCTCAAAAATCAGCAGCCCGGTCAGAAATGGGAAATCACCCTCGGTGCAAAGATCGCAAAACCTCTTGCCGAAGCAGTGGCCGCCGTTTTTCGTGAAAATGGCGCTGCCGTGCAGTTGACCGGTGAAATGTCCAGAGCCGGTTTTGAAATGCGTGCTGCCGGCAGTAATGAAGTGTTCGAAGTAACCGAAGAATCGGTTACCGAAACCTTCAGAAAGCTTCTGTCACCTGAGCTTAAAAAGCTGCTTGAAGCCTGAGTAAAGGCGGAAACCCGTGTCAAATCTGTTTTATCTGCTTACCGTGCTTCCTGCCTTGCCGGCAAATGCCGGTGATCCGGTTCAGGCCGATGATACTCTCGCAAGAATCCGCGAAGAATCCGACAGCCGACTTGTTTATCTCGCCGACCTGCTCGAAGTCGAATCTGAAATCGAGCGCTGCGGACTGCAGTATTATGTTATGGGCGGCCGTGATTTTCAGCCACGCCTCTCTGAACATCTGCCAGAAAGCTTTATCGAAACCTTCATGAGCTTTCAGAACAGTCGTGAGGCTGACTGGCTGACCAGTGTTTATGCCGCCTGGTTCGATCTGATGATCGATACTGGCCGCAGAACCGGCTCAAAGCTTCTGTGTAACTGGGCTTGCTGGGAATATTCACTGCGCACCATTCTGCGTCTCGAAAGAATGAAGGCCGCTGGCCGGTCTGGCGCCGAGCTTGAGAATGTTATGCCCGCTTTCATGAAGAATTTTTCTGAATACCCCGATCATGCGCCGCTTGTCGAAGCCTGGAAATCTTTTTCTGAACCACTGAAGGCCGAAAAATTTCTCGATCAGGCCCGCATTGAATACCTGCGCAAAACCGCGACCCAGTTCAGCTTCTCGCTCGACGAACTGATCGCTTATATGCTTGAACTGCGCATTCATAATCGTTACGCACGTCTCAACCCCGACAGGGGTCGCAAAATACTCGAGGAGGTAACTACGCTGTGAGTTCAACCGGTCGAATAGTCACTGTTTACGGCAACATGGTTACAGCAGAAGTTGAAGGCACCGTTCGACAGAACGCGGTTGCTTATTGTCAGCGCTCTGATGGAGTCAGACTTATGTCTGAAATTATCCGAATCAGAGGGAAACTCGCTGACATGCAGGTTTTTGAACTGACCCGCGGTCTCAAGGTTGGCGATCCCGTCGAAATTACCGAAGAGCTGCTCTCACTCGAGCTCGGGCCCGGTCTGATCGGCATGGTTTATGACGGTCTGCAGAACCCGCTCCCGGAAATGGCCGCCCAGGTCGGCAAATTTCTCGAACCCGGCAATTACCTCAAAGCCCTCGATCGCAAGCGAGACTGGGATTTCGCCCCGCTCGTCACCCCGGGCACAGTTGTTACCGCTGCCGAAAACCTCGGCAAGGTTAAAGAGAACATTTTTGATCATTTCATCATGGCGCCATTCACCCTCAACGGCGAATGGAAAGTGAAAAGCATTGCCCCCGCCGGCAAATACAAAGTAGACAAAGAAATTGCCGTTCTTGAAAAAGATGGTCAGACAGTTTCTGTTACCATGATTCAGCGCTGGCCCGTGCGTATTCCGCTCGGGATCTATCGCGAACGCCTGCTGCCGACCCAGACAATGGTCACCAAACAGCGCATCATCGACACCTTCTTCCCGATCATGCTCGGTGGCACCTATTGCATCCCCGGCCCGTTCGGCGCCGGCAAGACGGTTCTGCAGCAGATCACCAGCCGCCACGCCGAAATTGACCTGGTTATCGTGGCCGCCTGCGGTGAACGCGCCGGCGAAGTTGTTGAAACGCTGCGTGAATTTCCGCATCTTAAAGACCCGCGTACCGGCAAAACCCTGATCGAAAGAACGATCATCATCTGCAATACCTCGAGTATGCCTGTTGCTGCCCGCGAATCATCTGTTTATACCGCGATCACCCTCGGTGAATACTATCGCCAGGTTGGTCTCAACGTTCTGCTGCTTGCCGACTCAACATCACGCTGGGCACAGGCACTGCGCGAAATGAGCGGTCGCCTCGAAGAAATCCCCGGCGAAGAAGCATTCCCGGCATACCTCGAAAGCTCGATCGCCCGCTTCTATGAACGCGGCGGCATTGTCGAACTTAAAGACGGCCGCAAGGCGTCTCTCACCGTCGGTGGCACCGTCAGTCCGGCCGGTGGTAACTTCGAAGAACCCGTTACCCAGGGTACTCTCAAAGTTGTCGGTGCCTTTCTCGGCCTGTCATACGCCCGATCATACGCCCGCCGTTTCCCGGCCATCGACCCGCTCGAATCCTGGTCGAAATATGCCGGCGTCATCGCACACGAAAAAGTCGCCTGGGCGCATGGCTTTCTCAAACGCGGCAAAAGTATCTACGAAATGATGCAGGTTGTCGGTGAAGAAGGTACATCGATCGACGACTTCATCATCTATCTCAAATCAGAATTTCTCGATAACGTTTATCTGCAGCAGAACTCATTCGACGAAGTCGATGCCGCATGCCCGGTTGACCGGCAGCAGCACCTGTTCGAAATGGTAACCAATGTTCTGAAACATAAATTCGAAATTACCGACAAGGCCCGGGCCCGCGATCTGTTCTTCACTCTCACCGAACAGTTCCGCGACTGGAACTACTCACCCTGGCAGACCGACCAGATGAAAACTGCCGAAAATGCCATCAAGGCAACTATGAGCAGCAAGGAGGCGGCACATGCGTAAGTTTTACACCAAGATCGACAACATCGCCGGTAACGTCGCCACTCTCAAGGCTACAGGCGTCGGCTATGAAGAACTCGCAGTCGTTGAAGGCAGCTGGGGCAAGTCTCTCGCCCAGGTGATCAGAGTAAACGGCGACAACGTCTCTCTGCAGGTTTTTGCAGGCACCCGCGGTGTTTCTACCGGCGACCGTGTCTCTTTCACCGGCAACTCAATGCGCTTCAGCTTCTCTGATGACCTCTTCGGCCGCGTCTTTTCAGGCGGCGGTGAAGCCCGCGACAATCGCGGCGAACTGACCGACAACCTCATCGAAGTCGGTGGCCCGGCCGTTAACCCGGCGATCCGCCTGATGCCGCACCGCATGATTCCGACCAATATTCCGATGATCGATGTTTTCAACACCCTCGTTGAAGGTCAGAAACTCCCGATTTTCTCGATTCCGGGCGAACCTTATAACGAACTGCTGGCACGCATCGCTCTACAGGCCGAAGCCGACGTTATCATCTTCGGTGGCATGGGTCTCAAATACGATGAATACCTGTTCTTCAACAACCGCCTCGAAGAAGGCGGCGCGATGAACCGCTCGATCATGTTCATTCACACCGCGTCAGACCCGGTCGTTGAATGCCTGCAGACCCCCGATATCGCTCTGACCGTGGCCGAACAGTTTGCCATCAAGGGCAAAAGAGTTCTGGTTCTGTTGACCGACATGACCAACTTCGCCAACGCGCTGAAAGAAATCTCGATCACCATGGAACAGATTCCGTCTAACCGCGGTTACCCTGGCGATCTCTATTCTCAGCTCGCATCACGCTACGAAAAGGCCGTCGTTTTCGAAGAAGGTGGCTCGATCACATTGATGGCAGTTACGACGATGCCCGGTGACGACGTTACTCACCCGGTTCCTGACAACACCGGTTACATTACCGAGGGTCAGTTCTACCTCAAGGGCGGCGTAATCGACCCGTTCGGTTCACTTTCACGCCTCAAACAGCAGGTTAACGGTAAAACCCGCGACGATCACCGCGCCATCATGGACGGTTGCATTCAGCTCTACGCCAAATGTCGTGAAACCCGCGAAAAGCGCGCTATGGGTTTCGAAATGTCAGACTGGGACAACAAGCTCCTCAAATACGGCGAAAGCTTTGAAAAGCAGATCATGAGCTTTTCTGCCAACGTCGGTCTCTTCGATGCCCTGCAGCAGTGCTGGAACATCCTTGCCGAACACTTTGAACCCCGCGAAACTGGTATCAGATCGAATCTCTGCGACCAGTTCTGGCCCAAAAAATAATCGTGAGGCTTTATGGCTGAAAAAATCAAGAAAACCAGACCGGAACTGCTGCGACAACGCCGCCAGCTGGCGATGTTTCAGCGCTTTCTCCCTACTCTGGTGCTCAAGAAACAGCAGATTCAGTCTGAGATCCTTAAAGTCAGAACCGAGCGCGACCGTCTCGATCGGCAGATGGCTGACAAGATCAGGCTGAGCGATGGCTGGGCTACTCTGTTCAGTGAATCTTTACCGGGGCCGGTCACCAGACTGGTCAAGGTTAAGAACATTCAGCGCGGCATTCGTAACGTCGCCGGTATTAAACTGCCGGTCGTTGCCGGGGTTGAATATGAGATCAGTGACTTTTCGCGGTTGAGCACCCCCCCGTGGGTCGACGCCGGTCTTGAATTTCTCAAAGAAATTCTCGAACTGCGAGAAAAAGTCAAAGTTCTGCACGAACAGGAAGAGCTGCTGCACCAGGAATTACGCAAGGTCACCCAGAGGGTTAACCTCTTTGAAAAAGTTAAAATCCCGCAGGCCAAAGACAACATCAGACTCATCAGAGTTTCTCTGGCCGAAGAACAGACTGCCGCTGTCGGTCGCTCGAAGATCGCCAAAGGCAAGTCTGCCGGCTGATAAGGAGAATTTATGATCAGTAAAATGAAGAAACTTCTCCTGGCCGCCAGAACCGCCGAACGGGAAAAGGTTCTCGAAATTCTGCGGCTCGCCGAGATTGTTCACGTCGAACCGGCCGTGCCCGAACAGGTAAAGGTCCCCGGAAAAATCAGCGAAGCGATAGAAAACTGCTCAAGAGCACTGCTGCTGTTGGAACAGGTTTCCCCAGACGCCTCCAGAGAATGCCTGGCTACGCCTGGTACTCCTACCAGACTGGTTGAAGAAACCCTCGCCAACGATCGGGCGATTCGTGAGCTGAAAGACAGAATCGCGTTCCTCAACAGAGAGCTTGAGGAAGTTAAACCATGGGGTGAACTCGGCCTTGAAGACCTCGCCTGGCTTAAGTCAGAAGGACTTCGCATTGCCTTTTACAAGGCTCCGCTTAATGAAGGCGACGCTATTGAGGCAGAATTTGTCGGATTGGTTCGTACTGTCGATGAAAACGGCCTGTTTATTGTGGCTTCCCGAAATGCAATCAGACTTCCCGAAAAATTTGTCGAAGTCTCACTGCCTGAACGCGAAGCTTCGCAGCTTCATGATGAGATTCAGAAATGTCAGCAGACGATTGCAGAGCATGAACAGACTTTGCAGTGTTTATTCATGCGGCGTGATGACATTCAGAAGCATTACGTGAAGCTGTTGAATCGCAAAAAAATTGCTGAAGTTGAATCTGGAATTCATACGGAAGACAATGTTTTTGTTCTTACCGGCTGGTGCCCTGAAAATCGTATGGCCGATCTGCAGCAGGCGTTTGAAGACGCAGAGATTCGTGTGGGTATGAGCTTTGAGGACGCCGGTGAAGAAGACGTGCCTCCGACTCTGCTCGAAAACAATTCGATGGTTCGGAGTCTCGATTCTCTATACGATTTTATGGGTTTGACTCCCAGTTACAATGAGCCTGATACAAGCGGGCTGTTTCTGGCGACTCTGACCATATTTGCCGCTTTTCTGATCGCTGATGCGGGTTATGGCCTCTCGGTCGTCCTGTTGCTGGCTCTTATCTACAAGCCGCTGGTAAATCGTGGCGCAGACTCAGGGTTCTTGAAGCTTGGTCTGTTTCTTTTCGGTGGCGGAGCCATTTATGGATTGCTGACAAACGCCTGGTTCGGCGAAACCTGGCATCTTTTTGAATCTCACAAGTTTGACCCAGGCACTGACCAGGGTGCGATGATACTCAAAGGCCTGTGTCTGTTCATCGGCACCATGCACCTGACGTTGGCTCATATTCTGAAAATACGTCGTCGTGCCATCGAGCTCTCCACTATCAGCGAAGTTGCCTGGATTCTGTTTATCTGGGCTATGTATGGCCTGATATGCCACCTTGTACTCAAAACCGAATTCATAATGCCATATTGGCTGGTAATGCCTCTGTTCAAGATTTCGATCGCCTTGATTCTGCTGTTCACCGCCCCGTCTTTCAATATTTTCAAGAGTGTGGCAGCAGGTATGCTGGCGATTTTTCAAAATGGCGCCGGGGCTTTTTCCGATATTCTCAGCTATATTCGACTCTGGGCTGTCGGCCTTGCCGGTGGTCAGATGGCGCTTGCTTTCAATAAAATCGCGGGTATGCTTCCGGGTGTCGAGATTCTTGGCTTAACGTTGCCGCTGCTGAAATTGCCTTTCATGGTGATCGGGCATATCGGAAACATTGTTCTCACGGTAATCAGCATCCTTTCACACGGGGTGCGTCTGAATCTTCTTGAATTTTCCAACCACCTGGAGCTTGACTGGGCCGGGCGAAAGTATGATCCGTTCAAGGAAATCAAGTAAAATTTTTAAAGGAGCTATTGTATGATGCTGTCTTTAATGTCACTTCTCGGTAAACTCTCTCTCGGTTTGATCGTTGGCTTTGGCGGTCTTGGAAGCAGCCTCGGCGTAGGTTCTGCCGGTACTGCCGCCGCCGGCGGCTGGGCAAAAGAAGGCAAGGAAGGCAAGCCGCTTTCCGGTAAATACGTTGCTCTTGTCGCAATGCCTGTCAGCCAGACCCTCTACTGCATGATTCTGTTCATTCTGATGGAACCTTACGCAAAAGTCCCTGAAAATGGCCCGGTTCTTCTCGGTATCGCTATTGGTGCCGGTATTTGCGAACTGTTTTCTGCTTATATGCAGGGTGTAATTGGTGGCGCCGGTGTCAGATGTCTGGCTGAAAACGGCGGCAAGGGTTTTGGTAACCTGGTTGTGGCGATGGGTGTAGCTGAATCTGTAGGTCTTTTTGCTCTGGTCACAGGCATTCTTGTTCTGAATTCAAGCATCATGATCAAAGCGGCTGAAATTGCTACTACTGTTGCCCCCTGATCCAGCCCTTCGTAACTGATAAGCGCAGGCAGCATCAGCTGTAGCAATTATCGATAAAAAACGGTGCCCGCTTTTTCAGGCGGGCGCTGTTTTTTTTACCTTTTTTCAGGCTTCTTCCTTAGGAATGTGTTTTTCCAGGGCTTTCAGCCAGGCCAGAAAATCTTCTGCTTCTGCGCCTATAAGGTTGCTGAGCTCTACCGCATCTCTACCAGAGAAGTTTTTAAGTGCATATTCAGAAAGAATGCTCAACATGCCGGCAAAACTGAATAATTCCACCAGACGGTGATACAGTGCCTGATAGCGTTTTCCTCTGGCTTTGGCTTCTTCTCCGGTTTCATGACGGCGTTTCCAGACCCTTTCACCGAGAGAAGGTTTGTTGAGAAACAGCAGCCGCAGGCAGGTTTTCCCTCTGGGGGCTCTGGCCCAGATGTAAAGAATGTCGAGCATCGCGGTAAGCCGTTCATTACGTTCTTCTGAATAAAGCCTTGGCAGAATTTCGGTAAGGTCACGCTTTCGCAGCGTAAAGCGTTGACTGAATTTTGCGCCGCCCTCGATGAAGCCGGCGACCACATCTGACCAGAATTTGGCCTGAACGATGCTGGGAACGCCCATTAAATTGCCTGCCGGGGCAAAAACAGCGGCGACGGGCCATGAAAAAACCGACCGGAAAAAGTTTGCCTTGATAACGCTGCGGTCGAAGTTGCGCAGGCGGTTATGGGTGGAAATATAAATGCCGTTGGCGATGCAGATGAAGAAAAATTTGCTGCTTTCATAGATCATGCCAGCTTTCATATAGGGCCACAGCAGATCGAAGTTGTTTTTCACCAGACCCATGACTGGCACGCTGAAGCCGGTCCAGAAAAGAGACTGGTAGGCATTGTCGAAGTTGACGTTGTGCAGACTCCATCTTTTAAAATCTGTTCCTGAAGAGGCGATCAGATCGACGAGAACGTTGCGGTAGAAAGTGATCAGAAACCAGATGGTTGCGAAAACTGCTCCGAGAACAATGTTTGCTTCGAACTGAAAATTCATCATCCAGTAAAGAGCGACCGAAAAACCGGTAAAAAGGCGCAGCATATTTTTCAGATCCGGGTTCAGATACCGCCAGAAGCGCCAGAAGTTTATCAGTTCGATTTCTTTTTCGTCGCCAACTTTGTTGGGCAGGGGCGGCAGCTGCTTGCCCATGCAGACAATCATTTCATTGTCGCTTTCTTCATGGGGCAAGTCTTTTGCCCATTTACCGTGATTAATAATAAGGCTGCTAATGGGTTTGGGGATGACAAAATGTTTTTCAAGAAATTTTTCTTTGACGGCGGGTGAAATCATCGAAGACCTGATAAATCCCATGCCCGGAATCATCTTGTTTCTGCCACTTGAATCGCTGCCGCAGGTTGGAACAATAGGCCTGGCAGATGCAATTCTGCATGCTTCTTCTACCTGTTCGCGTGGAATATCTGTAACATCCTGTTGTTCAAGGAACTCGAGCAGTGCTGTCGCCGGCTGATTGTTCAGCAGAAAAATAAATTTATTGAAGACAATCAGATCGGTCGGATTTCTGGTGGCGCTGTCGCGAAGATTCATTGTTTCGATATGTGTAATATATTGAGCAAATTCAATTACATGGCGTATTGCCTTCTTCAGCCCGATACTGTTCGGGTGGATCATGACCAGTTTGCCGGGCAGGTCGCTCAAAGTCTCGAGCAGAGGCAACTCTGAGGGAAAAGAACTGTCATAGTCGACCGAACTGCGCGAAGCCAGGTATTTTGCGGCCAGTTCGGCCCGTGAAAGATGAGTATAGGTCTGCCGGCATTCGTGGTAACGCGCATGAACGGCGTCCAGTTCCCATTGACTGAAAGTTCCCTGGCGAAATCGCTTTTTTGCTGCCATGGCCTGCGTTTTGAAAAACAGAACGCGGTTTAAAAATACTTTCGTGAATCGCTCAAACAGTAATTCGCTTAAATGCTCTCTTGAAGGCTGGCCGTAAGCGACTATTTTGTTTATTTCAGGTTCTGTAAGGGGGGCAAACCAGCACGGACTGTCGCTGGTGAAGTCTTCATTCAATTTCGGAAGATGAATCTCATTGAATTGTTTCATAACCGAGACTATCGACTGGTAGCGTTTTTCGATGTTTTTGTGCAGACCACTCTTGAATTGTGCTAGCTCAGCTTCGTGTTCTTTTAAAAAAGAAGAAAAATCACGACTGCGTCTGAAA
Source organism: uncultured bacterium (assembly GCA_964522035.1). Classification (GTDB taxonomy): domain Bacteria; phylum Muiribacteriota; class Ozemobacteria; order Ozemobacterales; family Ozemobacteraceae; genus Rifleibacterium. The sequence continues at coordinate 4,601 of CAZFUG010000084.1, read as the reverse complement.
GTTGGTGGAATATAAATATAATGGCGCCGAGAACCGGCCTGCCCAACGCTGAATTCAATGCCGATGTCCACCGAAATTCCCAGAATTTCGCCGGCAGTTATTGCCTCGCTGATCATGTTCTCTTCATCAAAATTGTTGTAGAGCAGGGTAATTCTTGAGAGACCTTTGACAAATGAATCGATGAGAACCCGCGTCGGAGTTTTTCTGCCTTCGGTCAGACAGTCGTGAACATGATCATCCCAGCCGAGATCCAGGCTCTTAAGAGGTTTGCCTTCTTCGGGGATTTCAATGAGACCATGGTCTTTGAGAAAGCCTCTGATGACGGCCTCCTGCCCAAATGACGCTTTTCCGAAGTCGGCAACGCATTCCATCTGTCGTCGCCGGTCACCGTAGGCTTTGATAGCTTCCTTTATCAGAAAAATCTGGACTCTGGCCGTGTTGATGGGCATGTTTACAGTTTTGGCATGCATTGACTGTTCCATCAAGGTGCGCAGAGCCTGAAGCCGGTTTTCTGAATTTTCCGGGCTGTAAAGCCGTGTGATGATTATATAAGCTTCGGCCATGCTCAGCCGACGCCTTACAAACTCGCGGCAGAAGCCGCCTGGGTGCGAGGCAAAGTGTTGTCTCAGCTTGATCGGCGGTTCTTCAAGCGTGTGATTCAGCTGATCAACGATGTTGCTGATTTCTTTGTTGAAGCTGACCCAGTTGATAAGGTCGCTGACAAAGGTTTTTCCTGCTTCGGCAATGAGGTGAGTCTTAAACAATGTATTCAAATCCTGATTTATCTGGCAAACGAAAAAACTGTTGCCGAGTAAAACAAGGCAACAGTTGTTCTTTTCAGATACGATTATAAATTCGCCGAAGGCGGTTTGCAACAATTAAGTTAAAATCTGCCGGTCGTTGCTGTTACTCCACCTTGGGTTTTTATGGGTATTCTTCACCTTATGAAAATATAGCCTCTCTTTTCAGGCTGTGCTATAATTTTAAAAAAAATGCTGATTTCAGGAGTGCTGACAAATGGGCCGACTTTTTGGTACCGATGGCGTTAGAGGCCTGGCTAACCGTTTCCCCCTCGATGGTAATACTGCATACCGCATAGCTCAGCTTGCCACCCGGCAATTGCTGCTCAACCATAAAAAGCAGGGGCGCCCTGTTTTTATCGCCAAAGATACCAGACGCTCTGGCGATCTGCTCGAACATGCCGTGGCGGCCGGTATTGCCTCTATGGGTGCCGAAGCCAGACTGCTTGGTGTTGTACCGACTCCGGCCGTAGCGTTTATTACCCGCGAACTGCAGGGAATGGGCGGCGTCATGATCAGCGCTTCACATAACCCGTTCGCCGATAACGGTATCAAAATTTTCGGGGCCGATGGTTATAAAATCAGCGATAACATTGAAGAGGCAATTGAAAAAGATTTGATCGCCAATAATCGTATCGATATGCCTACCGGTGCCGATGTCGGCACGATCAACAACGATGATTCATCGATCAGTTTCTGGCTCAACAATCTTGCCCGCGTGGCCGGCGAAAACGTCGGCGCCAGAAAGCTGAAAATCGCCCTCGACTGCGCCAATGGCGCAATTGCCCGCTGGGCGCCAAAGTTCTTTTCTGATCTCGGCTACAGTGTTGACGCGATCGGTGTTAACCCTGACGGGATCAACATCAACGAAAAGGTTGGCTCGACTCACATCAATGCCATTCTTGAAGTGGTTAAAAAAGAACATTTCGATGTCGGGTTTTCATTTGACGGCGACGCCGACCGTGTTATCGCCGTCTCTGGTGATGGCGACATCATCGACGGTGACTTCATTCTGGCAATCACCGCCAAATATCTCAAAGACCGCGAGAAATTGCCTGGCAACGCTCTGGTAACAACTGTTATGGCAAATCTCGGGCTCGACCTTGCCATGCGCAACCACGACATTAAAGTTTTCAAAACCCGCGTTGGCGACCGCTTCGTGCTCGAAGAAATGCAGAAGACGCAGACGATTGTCGGTGGCGAACAGAGCGGTCACATCATTCTTGCTGAGCATGCCACGACCGGTGACGGTCTGCTGACCGCCTGCAATCTGTTGCGGATCATGCGCGAGACCGGCGCATCGCTGAAAGAACTGAGCGGCGTCATGAGCAAACTGCCACAGGTGCTTGTCAATATCCGCGTCAAGAGCAAAAATTTCGATGCCATACCAGAAATCGTCGATGTCATCCGCGATACCGAAAAGAAACTTTCCGGTCGCGGTCGAGTTCTCGTGCGCTCATCAGGTACCGAAGACCTGGTCAGAGTTATGGCCGAGGGCCCCGATGAAGGGGAAATCAAGGGACTGGTAGACAGTATCGCCAGAACCATTTCAAACCATCTCTGCTGAGTCTGATGAACAAGACGGTTTTAAAAGCCTTTACAGCAATTCTGTTGCCTGCAGTTCTGCTGTCTGCAGATGGCTGCTGCCGCAGGCAAGACGGGTCGGCAGATTCGCCGGTTGCTCCGGGCAGCCATCCGCAGCTGAACACAAAAGCTGCCGGTCAGTCTGAGGGCAAGACGGCCGTAGCCGACCGTCCTGTCGAACTGCTTGAAAAAACCGGGCTCAACTATTCGATTGATGGTGTAAAACCAGGCGCAAAAAAGGCTCCATCGGCAACCAATAACTCTTTTTTTGAAAAACAGTATCTCGAAGGCGTTCAGCTCATGGAAAAAGGCGAGTTCTCAAAGGCGATCGAGCTTTTTGATGAGCTGATCAAACGCTATCCGAACACCGAAGAAGCCAGTATCGCCGAGCTCTGTATCGCCGAACTGTATTTTCGCAATAAATCGAACGAGCGGGCTCTGCAGATTTACGAGCGCATTGTCGCCAATTATCCGCAGTCACATGCTGCTGAAAATGCCCGTGCCGGCATCGACTATCTGAAAAACTTCGAAAAATACGAGCAGGAACACATTTCGCCCGATGTCGAATCAAGAAAGAGAAGGGGTTACTGATGAACCCTGCCAGAACCTGTCACCAGAACGTTAAAAACCGCGGCTTCTCTTTGATTGAAGTTCTGATGGCGGTTTTTATCATCGGAGTTGGGGTAATTCCTGTAATTATGATGTTTCTCAGCGGCACCAGAACTGTCGAGAAGGGCGGCGTGCTGCTTGAAGCTTCGATTGCTGCCCAGAACATTCTCGATCGGGCCCGCAGCGACTCCTTCATCTGGAAAACCGTGCCGATTTCTCTGAATATTCCCGACAAAGATTACCCGGATTTTCGCATTCCGGAATCTTTTGTTAATAAATATCAGGCTTCAGGCACCCTTACCGTCGAAGTTGCCCCCGGACACACGATTCTCGGCACCGGTGCCAACGAAACCAACCTGTTGCAGCTGACCGTCATTCTCAACTGGCTCGAAAATGGCATGCCTAAAGAGTTCAGGCTGCTGACCTACCGGGCGAACACCAACTCGGTGAATCTTAAGACTTCTGCAAACCTCTGACCATGAAAAAGCTTCTCAGACAAACGGTTAATCAATCTCGACACTGGCTCGTGCAGGGCGGGTTTTACCCTCATAGAACTGAGCATTTCATCGCTGGTGATAGCTTTGATTGTACTTGTGCTGATCATGGTTTTTCGCAGCAACCTCAATACCTTTGCCTGGGGGCAGCGCCACATGGAATTCAACCAGCGCATTCAGCTGGTCATGAAACAGCTGTTCACCGACTTCAAATCGATCAACCCGATTCTGAAGCAGGACGAGGATGGGCACCTTTATCTGCAGGGCGAGAAGATCGGCGATCTGTTTCCCAACCTCGTGACCATTTACGATAAAGACAAAAAGCCCGAAAACGGCGGTGAAGAGGTGGTGTTTTTTCTCACCTCGATGAACGATCTTAACATGCGCGACCGCGTCAGATACTACCTTGAAAAGGGTGAATTGATCCGTGAAGTTCAGGATTACAACGGTAATACGAAGCGCAAGGCCATCGCTGAAAAGGCTTCAGACCTGCAGTTTTACGGTGATGACGGCGATATAAGGCAGATGCACGTTAAATTCGTTCTTGAAGACCCGAAGAAGCCAGGCCATGTCGAAAGGGTAGATTTTGCGGTACGCCTCGAAACCGATCTGCTGTGCGTAAAAACGGTGAAAGAATATGATTGACCAGCTGAATTGCCGACCCCGGCAGGGCTTTATTGCGATGACCGCGCTGATCATGCTTGTGATCTTTGGGGTGCTCGGGGTTGCCTATTGGCTCAGTTCGCGGCTGAGCACCGATATGATTCTCGTCGAGTCGCAGCGCATCAAGGCAAGAAATTTTGCCCAGGCCGCCATAGAAAAGGTTAAAATTAATATATGCAACCAGTATAACATGAACAATCACAACCTTGCCTACCCGGCAAAGTTCACGACTGATCGTGTTGACAAAGAATACAACATGGTGTTTGCCGATGGCGAATATAAAGTGATGAGCGTGAAGCCCTATGAAGACGGCAACAGAACTTATTATAACGTCGCGCATCACTCAAAAGGTGTTCTGGTTGGCAACTACGACATCTGGGAAGTCGTGGCGCGCGGCATTGCAAAACCGACCGGGGTGGTTGCCGAGATGCGTTCTCTCGTCAAAGTTTAC
>CAZFUG010000083.1:10397-15716 GCA_964522035.1 uncultured bacterium | reverse complement strand
GTCGCCAAGCGCTATATTGACGAGAAAAAACCGGCGGCAACCCCTGCGAATCCGTATAACTTTACTGGCTATGTCACTGCCAGCGCTCTCAATGTGCGCCAATCCCCCTGGGGCAAGATTGAGACCACCATCCCGAACGGCATTGCAGTGAAAGTGACCGGTAAAGAAGGCGACTGGTATAAAATCGACTACAACGGCAAGACGCGTTATGTGCATGCCAGCTATATTTCGAAGACCAGAGGCGGCACTTCAGGCGGCGGCAACAATTCAACTCCTCCCGTGGCCGCATCAGGAAACCTGCAGAAACGCATTGTTTCAGCAGCCAAAGCCCTCGTGGGCAGCACCGCTTTCAGAACCTCAGACGTTGCCGGTGGTCGCCTGGCCTGTGCCAAGGTTGTTACTACCGCTCTCAAGAATGCCGGAGCTCTCAGCCAGGTTCACCTGAACTGTCGCTCAACCGTTTCCGACCTCAAATCAAAGGGCTGGAAAGAAGTTAAAGTGCCGCCATTTGCCGAAGGCGACGTCATCACCTGGAAAACCTACGATTACACTGGTGACGGCATCAAAGACCCTGATACACACATCGGTATCATCGTCAAGGAAGGCAACAGTTACAAGGCAATGAATAACTCTTCGTCACTGCGCACCCCGCGTATTACCGATCCTTATGCGATCGGCCCGATCACCAGAGTTCTCAGAAAGGTTTGACAGAATGAAACGCCGGATTTCTGCAGCATTAGCTGTCTGTCTGCTGGCCATGTCAGTTGCGGCCAGCGCCCAGTCCTGGAAAATTCCCTATGGCAGCGAAAAAGGCAAAGTCGCTGTCTATAACAGCAAAACCGACCCGAAGTTCGCTGAAGATGCGCCCTATGGCCCGATGGCATTCAGGGTGCACGATGAAAATCTCTGGGTTCTTGACTCGATTGGTGGCCGTATTTATGGCTTCGATCAGAAAAACGAGCTCAAAACCCATGTGACGGTTTCTGGTATCGAAGGTTTCAAGCTTCTGGAAGACTTTGCCCTGGTCTCAGGTGCTTCGGGGCGCCCCGAGTCTGCCTGGGTTGCCGATGCTGCCGGTTGCGACATCCGCAAGATTTCTCTCGCCGACGGCAAAGAACTGCTGCGCATCGGTGGTCGTGGTTCTGAACCCGGCAAATTTCTTCAGATCAACCAGCTCGAAGTCGATGCTGGTGGTCGCCTCTACGTCGGCGACTATGGCCGCACCGTAATTTCAGTATTCACCGCTTATGGCGAGCTGGTTCGTGAAATTCCGTGGCAGCGCACCGGTTTTGCCGTAGACAAAAAGGGGCAGCTGCACCTGCTTGTCTGGCGCGAAAAAGCCGGCTATTTCCATCGCGTCTATTCAGCCCGCGGTCAGCTGCTCAAGAGTCTGCACGTGGGTCTTGCCGATCTGCAGAATGCCAGAGTCTGGGGCGTAACCGCCGATGACAGTCTGCTGGTATCATTCGTTCCGGCCGGTGGTTTCAAGGGCTCGCTGCAGCTTTTCGAGATCACCGAAGCGGCCCGGATCAACCGCAAACTTTCCTTTACTCCGCCAGCTTCGATGAATAGATTCGTTGCCGATGCCGGCCAGAAAGTCTTCGTCGCCGAGGCAGACTTTGCAACGGCCCCCGCTGGCGATTTTGCCGTGAAAAACATGGAATGGGAAGTGAAAAAATGATCAGGTCATTCAGATCGTTTATTGTTATCACAGTAATGGTTTTGTCGGGCAGCCTGCTTCTGGCCCAGGATATAACCAGAGAACCTCTTATTCGGGTCTCCGATGAGCTTATGCCCGGTATTCTTGGCATGCGCAGCGCTGAAGGCAAGGTTTTTATCGCCAACAGTGCAGGCAGATTCGTCAGATTCGATCTCGAAACCGGTGAATCCTTCAGCGGCCGGACCGGCGGCGAAAAAATGGTCGACTTTGACATCGTTCTTGGCCAGATGCTTTTCCTTGATGAAAACGGCAGGCTTGGCGGTCATATTCTGCCGGGCTGGCCCGATAAAACCTGGGATGCCTGCCGGGTCGAAGCCTGCGATGAAGGCGTGATCATGACCGGTGGTGACAAGGCTCTGTTTCTTGGCAAAACCGCCACTCAGGCTGTCGAAATTGACCAGGTCGACTTTGCCATGCCGATTCCCAACGGCTTTTTCTGGAGCATGCAGATCCGCCCCGAAGGCAACTGGGGGGCAGACCTCTATGACTGCCTTGGAAACCTGATGAGCAAAGTTTACAACTTTTCACCCGAATTTGTGCCTGCCGGCATCGAGCTTGGCCCGCCCGGTTCAGAAGGTGAGCTTCTCGTGTCGTCAATTGAAGACGGTGCCCGTAAACTCGCTTTTATCGGCAATAATGGCCGCATGTTCTGGAAAATCGACGGCCCCGAAAAGATCAGCCCGCGCGATGTCGCCTTCGACAATCAGGGCAATCTTCTGGTGCTCGAAATGAAGGGGCGCGAACTCTGGCTTAACCGCTGGAAAATGGTTCAGCCCGAAGGCTGAGCGCCACATTACTGAGTTTTAAAACAACGCGGCCCCGTTAACATACGGGGCCGCGCTGCATAAGACCGGCTTTTTTCAATGGCGCGGGTCGATGAAGAATTCTTTGCGCTCACGCCTGAATTCTTCGACACCAGCATTGGCAGACTGCAGAATCGCATCGGGCTTTTTGCCCGCGAGCAGCCCCTTTCTTATAAGGCTGGTGCCGGCAAGGTAGTCGATGAATGGTTCGCTCAGATTCGGGCGCCCGGCAAAGGTAACCTGTTCCGGGTGGGTCTGCATCAGTGCATGTAATGCCGCAACCCCGATATAGACCGCATTGTCGATGTTACGGCTGCTGCTGCTCACAAGGTTGATGCCGTGGCAGTGTTCGCCGGCGCATTTCCCGAATTCGGGCACAAACTCGGTCGCTTTGACACTGATATTTGCCGGCAGCAGTGGCTTGAGGCATTCAGCCCAGGCCCGGCCATCGACCCAGGGAGCACCCAGATTGCGGAATGGCGCGTCAGTGCCGCGGCCTTCGGCAAGCTCGGTTCCTTCAAAAAGGCAGGTGCCCGGGTAAAATGCGGCTGTTACAGTGTCGGGCATACTTGGAGACGGCTTGAACCAGGGAAACCCGAGATCATTGAAGTCGGTCGGGCAGCGATAATTCTGGCATTCAAAAACTTTGACTTCTATATTCAGGCCTTTTTTGGCTTTCCACCACCTGGCAAGCTCGCCGGGAGTGAGACCGTAGCGAAGCGCGACCGGCAGATGCCCGACAAATGATGTCAATTCGGGCTCAAGCATCGGGCCTTCGACAACGACGCCGCCAAGCACGTCTGGCCGGTCGAGAACTGCAACTGGCACTTTGGCCTCATCAGCGGCTTCCATGATGTTTCTCAGGGTCGAAATGTAGGTATAGAACCTTACCCCGACATCCTGAATGTCGTAGATAATCAGGTCGAGGTCGGCAAGCAGTCTGACATCAGGCTTTTTGTTCGGGCCATAGAGGCTGACGATTTCGACTTTCAGCTCATCGTGACTTGAGTTGGCAACATGCTCACCATCAGGTGCGTCTGAATTGAAGCCATGCTCAGGGGTGAAAATCCGCTTCAGATCGAAGCGCTTGTCTTCGGCGAGACGCCTGACGAGATGAACACCATGCCGGTCGCGGCCGGTAAAATTGGTTACCGCAGCGACCCTGAGCAGACCTTTGAATGAACTGTTAAAAAACGTTTCTATTCCGGGTGCGAAAGTCATTTTTCGTTTGCTTCCTTGAGAGCTTCTGAAATCAGGTAGAGAGAACCGGTTACCAGAATGCAGCCGGCGTTCTGACGGCAATCGGCGAGAGCTGTCTGCAGATTGTCATGCCATTGCCACTTCTTTGCCAGTGGTGTGGCGTCAAACTGTTCTTTGGTCATGGTGCGGCTGCACTGTGGCGGCACAAAGCAGAGGCGATGGCCAAACTGTGCCAGCTGCTCTGCCATGTCGACGAATGGCTTGTCCTTCAATGCTCCGAAGATGATATTAAGCGGAGCAGGAGGGGGGAAATCTCTCAGATAGCTGACAAGTGACGCCAGGCCTTCGGCGTTGTGTGCTCCGTCAAGCAGCAGAGGCGGGTTGCCTTTTATCCACTGCAGGCGACCTGGCCATCTGGCGTTGGCAATTCCTTTGCCAATCGCTTCTTCAGGAATGTCGAAGCCGTGTTTGCGCATCTGTTTTACCAGTTCGAGAGCGATGGCAAGGTTGTCGAGCTGGTGTTCGCCAGGCAGTGCCATAAATACAGGCTCTTCGCTTCCTGGCAGTCTGATCAGATGTCCTTCGGCGTTGCTTTCAAGAACCTCAAAATTCCCCGCTGGTCGCGCAATGATAAGCTGACTGTTGCTTTTTTTGCAGGCAGCTTCAAATTCTGCAAGTATTTCCGGGGCTTTTTCGGCAGTTATCAGTGGCCGGTTTTTTCGCAGAATTCCGAGTTTTTCACGGGCAATTGCCAGTTTTCCGGTGCCGAGGTATTCCTGGTGGTCGGTGCCGATGTTGGTGATCACCGAAATTTCAGGGCCGCAGGCATTGGTTGAGTCAAATCGACCGCCAAGGCCGACTTCTACAAGAGCCAGATCTATTTCAGACTCATTGAAACCCCAGAATGCCAGAGCGGTTACGGTTTCAAAAAAACTCGCCGGCCCGATCGAAGCCTCCTTTTCCATGATTTTGAAGACTTCCTGGATTGCTTCGGTGCCCTTAGTCCATAGTTTGTCGGGCATCGGGCGCCCCTGAATTTTTATGCGCTCGCGGATATCAACCAGGTGTGGCGAAGTGAAGCTGCCGGTTAGATAATCCGGGCATTGCAGCATGATCGATTCGGTAATGGCGGTAACCGAACCCTTGCCGTTGGTGCCGCCGATAAGAACACAGGCACAGTTGTTCTGCGGACTGTCGAGTTCTTCAAGTAAAAAGTTGATACGGTCGAGACCGTACGGGCCGGTTCTTACACCCCGGTCAAGTATCCATCTGGTTGCTTCGTGAATTTTCATGGTCTGCTTTCCGTCTGTTGCAGTGAATTAGGGCCGTAAATGCCGCCAATATAGCAGAACGCCGCCAACAAAAAAAGACAATTTATATTGTTTTCTCACCTGTCGCCTTGAAAATGCCGATTGTTTTATTGTACTCTGTTGCAACAGGATGGTGCCTTATGCTTTTTTTTAACGGGGAAGACCCCGAAGAAATTGAAGATCCCAACGAAGAAGACGAAGATAATGAGTCTGAGACGATAACTCAGAAGATTATTGGCTGGCTCTGGTTTTTTTTCAAACTCGGCTTTGTTCTCAGTATCATTGC
>CAZFUG010000083.1:4086-10340 GCA_964522035.1 uncultured bacterium | reverse complement strand
TGTAGTTGTTATTGTCAAAGGCTTTTCTGAAAAAATCCCGATCATTGCCGACAACTCTTATCGACCGAACCTGACAACCCAGGTTTACGATGCCAAGGGCAGACTGCTGGCCAAGCTGCATGCTGAAGAAAACCGCACCCGTATTCTTGCCAGCCAGGAAATTCCTGACATCATGAAGCATGCGGTGGTTGCCATCGAAGACGAACGCTTTTACGAGCACTATGGTATCGACATGGTCGGTATTGCCCGCGCCATGGCCAAAAATATTCAGGCCGGCCGCGTAGTGCAGGGAGCCTCGACTTTGACGCAGCAGCTGGTTAAAAATGCCTTTCTGACCAGCGAAAAGACTTTTAAACGCAAAGCTATCGAAGCGATGATGGCTTTTCAGATCGAGCGAAAATACTCAAAAGAAGAAATTCTTACCCTTTACCTGAACGAAATTTATTTTGGTCACGGCGCTTACGGTATCGCAGCTGCTGCCGAGATTTATTTTGGCAAAGACCCCAAAGACCTCACGATTGCTGAGTGTGCCACACTGGCCGGGATTCCAAAAAGCCCGGTAGCTTTTTCACCGTTCAAAAACCCCAAGAACAATGAAGGAAGAAAGGCACTGGTTCTGGCAAAGATGGTCGAACTCGGTTTTATTTCGCCAGCACAGTATGAAGAGGCGAAAGTTGAAAAGCCGGTTCTTGTGCCGCTTAAAGCCCAGGAAGTTAAAGCTCCGTATTTTGTGACCTATGTTAGAGACCAGCTCCTCGAAAAATATGGCGCCAATCTGGTTTATTGCGGCGGCCTCAAAGTGCATACGACGCTTGATTTTGAATTTCAGGAATACGCCGAGCAGGCCATGGCTTCTGCACCGATTTTTAAAGAGTTTCCCATCACCAAATACCCGGGCCTGAATGGCTCGCTGGTTTGCCTCGATCCTAAAAACGGCTATATCAAGGCTCTATACGGTGGCCGCAGCTTTGAGCAATCTCAGTTCAACCGCGTAACCCAGGCTTATCGCCAGCCGGGTTCTTCGTTCAAACCATTTGTTTATGCAAGTGCGCTTGAAGAAGGCAGTCTGCCCAGTGATGCGATTGTCGATGAGTATATTTCATATACCAACCCCTGGACCCGCAAGGTCTGGTCGCCCAAAAACTATGACCTGAAATACCACGGAACAGTAACACTTATGAAAGCTCTCTGTAAGAGCTTTAACGTTCCGGCGGTCAAGCTGATCGACAAGCTAACACCTGCCAAAGTTATCAGATTCGCCAAAAGGCTGGGGATCTCTGCCCCAATGGAACCAAACCTTTCGCTGGCACTGGGTTCTGGCCAGTTTACGCCGCTTGAAATGGCTTCTGCCTACGGCGTTTTTGTAAACTCCGGTATTTATTGTCGTCCGATTTCGATCGTAAAGGTCATTGACCGCGATGGCAATATTCTTGAAGAAAACCTGCCGAAAGCAAAAGAGGTCATGAAGGCCGTCAATGCAGCAATGATCTGCGACATGCTGCGTATCGCAGTTGAACGCGGCACCGGGGCACGCGCCAAGGTCGCCGGCAAGGTCGTTGCCGGTAAGACCGGTACTACCAACGACTATGTTGATGCCTGGTTCAATGGCTTCACTCCTGATCTGGTCACCATCGTGCAGTTCGGCTTCGACATGCCGAAGACCCTTGGCAAAGGCAAGGCTGGTGGTGCAGTGTGCGGCCCGGTCTGGAAAGATTTCATGGAAAAGGTTCTCAAAACTTATCCGAACAATGATTTCCCGGTACCTGACGGAGCCGTTCGCTGCCGCGTCTGCATGGCAACCGGCAAGCTGGCTTCAAAAGGCTGCCCTGGTAATGAAGTGGTATCACAGGTTTTCCCGATTGAATCACAGCCTCTGGCCGAATGCCGGCACGGCGGTGGTCTGCTTGGCCCGGTAGTGGCGGCTTCAAACGGGTTTGAAGCCGAAGACAACACTGATGTGCCGTCGGCTGCCGAAGACAGCAGTGCTTTCATGCCTGATCCGGATTTCTTCAGAGGCAATTATCAGAACCCGGCACAGCCGGTCAAGCCTCCCGCAGTCAGTGGTACCTGGTCTTCTCAGGAAAATCCCGATACCGCAGTTCTGCAGAGCGCTCCGCAGCAGAAGCCTCCGACTTCGCACATTCCTGACGAAGCATTTCTCGATGACGATCTCGCAAATGCTCCCGCTGTCGATGAAGACGATCTTGCCGATGCACCTGCCGTCGAAGAAACCCCGGCTCCTGCCCCAGCTCCGGCTCGTGAGCCCGGCGTGGTCATAACCCCGCCCGCCGGCGGCGTCGAATTTCGCGAAGATTATAACTGAAGAATCTTATTGAAAAAATCGAGGGCTGTTTCACATGCCGGTGAAACAGCCCTCGATCTTTTTACAAAGCTTCGCAGAGGAAACAAAGCCACATTTTAATTACGAATCTTTAATCCTTGCTGCAGCGAAATCCTGTCATGGCACAGCGCGGTAAGGTGTTTCGCGTCATCCAGAAAAAGCGAGAATGTGTGTGGCAAGGAATGTCCCCGGGTTGAAAAGCCGGGTTTTGCCAGCTCAGGATTTTTTCTGGCCGGCCCTGATTTCGGCGTTGGCAACTATAGTTCTGGCCGCATTGCAGAGCTGGGCAATCTCGATCGGCCCGGTCATGCCAAAATCTTCAGAGCTCTTCGCAAGGTCGATTCCAAGACTTTTAAGTGCGGTTGCCGGAACACACATGAAATGGAATCTTGGAATGTCGTTATATGAACTTTCCTGCGGAAAATCGCGGTAATTGAACTCAAGAAAATCTGACAGAAAGTGAAACAGCAACATGGCACTGGTGCCACGGGTCACTTCTTTGCCGCGTGAAAAATTGTGCAGGGCTTTTGCATATTCGCTGCTTGAATCGGCCGGAAAACGGCCCTGATTGAGTTTTTGTGCCAGGGGTTTGAGATGTTTTATCAGCAAATCTACTATCTGGTGCAGATCGGCGGCGTTGGCATATTCACCCCGTTTTCGGTTGCGGCACAGAGACTGCAGATCTTTTTCGAACCTGAGCGCAAAATCTTCATGGAAGCTGAACTGCTGGGCCTGAAAATAGCCTGGCAAAAGTCTGCCGTTTTCATGACTGCCCTGCATGCCCATCGAACCAAAGGCAAAAAAGCTCAATAAGCCACCAAAGGCAAGACCGGTTGCGAATCTGCGAATTTTCAACCGCTGCACGAAAGAAACCTGGCGATTGACAAAGGCCTGCGCTCTTACCAGAACTGTCATGCCGCGACCGCAGCCGCCGCAGAACCGGGCACCGGGGATATTGAGATGCCCGCAGTCGGAGCATTGCATTCTTAAAGAATAACCGCAGTTGCCGCAGTTGCCGGCTGCATTGAGTTTGCCGGTTTCACATTTCGGGCAGTAAGAAAACATATTGGCCTCAAAATAAAATGATTTCATTCTTTTATCGGCATTATGCAGGGCCAAACCGAAGAGTAAACCATCAGCAGCGCAAAAACTGCTGAAAATAAATAACCCCGCCAGAAGGCGGGGTTAAAAATTCAATGTGATCAGGCGCGCTTTGTCGGCACCTTTTTCGGCGGTGGCGGATCGTTGTCGACGTCTTCGTCGAAGTCTGGGAATGGTCGCCTGGGGGCCGGTTTCGGCAGCGGTCTGGCGGGTTCTTCCGCTTCGGGTCTGCGGCGGTAACCACCGGTGCTTTCTTCTCCCTCAGGTCTGCGGCGGTAACCACCGGTGCCTTCTTCGCCTTCGGGTCTGCGGCGGTAACCGCCGGTGCCTTCTTCACCTTCAGGTCTGCGGCGGTAACCACCAGTGCCTTCTTCGCGTTTGAAGCCGGTGCCGGCGGGTCTTGGGCCCATGGGTCTGCCCATGCGACTGGGTGGTCTGAGAGGTGGCAGAACTGAGATATAAATGATCGAGGATTTGTAAACAATCTCGACTTTGTCTTTAAATGAAAGTGAAACCGAAAACTGGTCGTAAGCCTTGAGTTTGCCGCGTAAAACCGTGCCGGTCTCAAGAATCACCTCGACCTTGAGGTGTCTTTTGCGTGCCTGGGATAAGAACTGATTCTGCACTTGCGATTTATACTGAGACATTCGAATCTCCTGTCAGGCGTTTATTCCTGAACATCTTACATCCTTCCGGGTAAAATTACAACCCGTTTACTTCATGCCGGCGATGGCTTTGGCTTTAGTCTGCAGGTCCTGGAGCAGCGACTCGATCTTTTTGGCTTCAAGCGCTGAATCTTCTGCCAGCTTTTTCATTTCGGCCGCAACTACCGAGAATGCACGCCCGGCTTCGCCGACACGGGCAGCTTCGATCGAGGCATTAAGCGACAGCAGATTACTTTTTCTGGCGATTTTGGTAATGACCCTGATGACGTCTTCCATCTGGTTGGTCGATGCTTCGAGCTCTTTGAGATGGATATTGGTGGCTCTGAGACGTTCGGTGGTCAGTTTAAGAATCTGAAATGAAATTTCGGGAACGTCGGCAAGCAGATTGCGAAAGTCATCTTTGGTAAGAATGAGAAATGTGGTTTCCTGGACGGTGGCTACTGAGGCAGAGCGTGGCTGTTCATCGATAATGGCCATGTCGCCGATGACGGCTCCCTTGCCGAGAGAGACCAGCACCGAATCAGTACCGGAACTATTGCGCTTGAGAATATTGACTTTGCCGTTTTTAACGATATAAAGCGCGTCGCCCTTGTCGCCTTCTTTGAAGACCATGTTCTTGGGCGGAATCGTCTGTTCGATGGTAATGGCAGAAAGGTCGAGCAGAGCTTTATCGGAAAGACTTCTGAAAAGCGCTACCTGTCTGAGAAATTGAATTTTGTCAAGTTCTGACATCTATGCTTCCTGCCTTGGATTCGTGCAATATCGTAACATCGTCAGAATTCTGTGTCAATCAGCAGTTGAAGTTTGCAGGGCACCGGAGAAAAAATCGCGGCCGGTGTCAATGACAACCGAAGGGTTGCGCTCGTTGCACAGTGCATGCCGAAGCTTCGCCGAGTGAGGATGATTGCGCAGATAACCGAACAGGTGTACCCGGAAAAGCGGTACCGCTGACGGACCGTGTTCCATCATCATGTCGATCAGCTGGTGCCGGAAAATACTGAATCGCAGGGTGGGGGAAGAAAAAATGCTGTGCCCGAGCAGTTCGGCAAAAAGCCATGGTTTGCCGACACAGCCGCGGCCGATCATATATCCATCGCACCCGGTGCGCCGGTGCAGCTCGATAAGATGTTCGGCAGAAGCGATATCACCATTAGCAAAAAATGGAATGTCGCCGCAGATTTCCTTGATGCCTTCGAGATGCTGCCACTGTGCGGTACCGGTATAGCCTGCCTGTCTGGTGCGGGCGTGAATGGTAATCGCCTGTGCCCCGGCTTCGATAACGGTTCTGGCGAATTCTTTGACATTGATTGTCGTTTCGCTCCAGCCGATGCGGAATTTGGCGGTTACCGGCACTTTTACGGCCGCTTTGACCTGCCGGATAATTTCGGCGGCGAGTGGCGGGTTTTTCATCAGGGCCGAGCCTGCGCCGGTTTTAACCACCTTGGCTACCGGGCAGCCCATATTGATGTCGATGATGTCGCAGATATTGAGCCCGTCGATAATTGCGGCGGCTTTTGCCATGACTTCGGGGTCGGCGCCGAACAGCTGCACGGCATAAGGCCGGGCCTGGGCCTGGAATCTTACCATGTCGATCGTCTGGCGACTTCGGTAGGTTATGGCTCTGGCGCTGGCGAGTTCAGACACGGTAAAACCGGCGCCAAGACGTGAGCACAGCAGACGGAACGTGCCGTCGGTAACTCCGGCCATCGGTGCAAGAATGAGATTGTTCGGCAATACGACATTGCCGATTTTCACTGGTTTGACTATATGTGAAAGCGGCCGGTCGGGCAGGGGAGTCTGATAAGAAGGGTCGAATGGCGTGGCCGGGTCAGCTAGCCAGCCGGGCAGAGGTTCTGAGGTCATCCGGTTTTTTCGGCAATACTGTCGTTGTAGATGAAAGAACAGTTGCGGCCGCGGCCTTTGCATTCGTAGAGCGCCATGTCGGCTTTTTTGATCAGAACGCTCTTGACGCTTGCATGGTCGGGGAAGGTAGCAACGCCCAGAGAAATGGTAACCTTGAGAGCTTTTTCCTGGCCCGGGAAATCATAGGCTTCGACGGTTTTGCGCAGGCGTTCGGCGACGAGGTGGGCGCCTTTGGCGTCGGTTTCAGGCAGGATGACAAAGGGCTTCTCGTTATGCCCATGTGC
>CAZFUG010000083.1:0-4076 GCA_964522035.1 uncultured bacterium | reverse complement strand
ATAAGCACGACGTCGCCCTGCTGTTGCACGTAAGTGTCGTTGAATTTCTTGAAATGGTCGATATCGAAAAGAATGAGTGAGCAGGCGGTGTGATAACGCTTGGCTCTGACCATTTCCTCTTCGAGGCGGGCCTGAAAGTAGCGGTGAATGAACAGTTTAGTAAGACCGTCGGTAATGGCAAGCTCATAAAGACGTGCATGTTCGACGGCCATGGCGGCCTGCTGGGCCAGTGCTTCGAGCAGGCGCTGGTCTTCTTCGGTGAAAGGTTCGCTGTTGACCTTGTTGACACCGTTGATTACGCCAGTAACACGGTCTTTGATCTTCAACGGCACCGAAATGAGGTTCGAAATGGTTTTTTCAAATTCGAGGTTGTTATCGTAACTCTTGAAGAGCGGGTCTTTATGGCCTTCATTGACAATGATGCTGTTGCCGGTCTTGAGAACGGTGCCGGCAACGCCTTCGCCCGACTTGATCTTGACGTTTGAATGCGGTTGAACGCCTTCCTGGCCGTCTTTGAGACCAAAAACAATTCTGGTTTCGAGTTCATCCGAGCCAACGCCAGACTGCAGCATGATCGAGCAGCGTTCGGCTCTGATGGCCTTGCCGGCCATTTCCAGAATCTGCTTGATGAGTTTGTCGGTATCACTCTGAAAGTTCATCGCCTGACTGGCCTTGAACAGAGTTTCGATTTCGAAAATCTTGCGGTCGAGAGCCTTGTTGTTGGCTTCGAGAGCATCGAGCATTTCGTTGAACCGATGGGCGAGGGTGCCGATTTCGTCTTCAGAAGCCGCCTTGATGCGATAGCTGAGATTGCCGCTTTCGATGACCTGGGTGCCTTCTATGAGGTTGTCGAGACCGCGGGTGATGAACTTGGCAAGAATTACCGAAAGAATGATACCGGCAAGCAGGCCAACCATTGCAATCAGAATGATGTGCTGCCGGCTCACAGACTTGGCTTCGGTCAGGCGGTCAAAGCCGAAACGCAGAATGACTGTGCCGAAACGCGAAGTGCCGACCTTGATCGGGGCAATGTAATCGACGTAGCTGCCATCAGCTCCGAGCATGCGCGTCGGCGTCTCGATGCTGTCGATTTTACTGCGCATCGGTTCACCGATGATCTGGCCAAGCAGGCTCTCGGCATCACCCCGCAACCGGTGCGCCAGATAGCGACCGTCGATATCGAGAATCGAGATTTCATGGATATCCTGGCCGCCGGCGATAATGCGTTCGGTGTAGGGAACCAGCGCATCGTAAGACTGGCTGATTATCGGGTCCTGGCAGGCGATCGCGAGCGTCGACGAAAGCAGCAGTCCGGACTGATCCATGGAGCTGGTGAGCAGCGATTCTTCGCGCAGTGAGGTATTGACTGAATTCAAAATGATAATAAGCCCTACAAGCAGGGCTATACCAGAAATGAATTTAAGTTTTATCGAGAATCGGTTGGCTGATTCTGACTTTTTCACTGGCGCGGTCCGGGTTAGTTGCCTTTCTGCTGGTGCTGATTAAGAAGGTTCTGAACCTTCTCGATGTAATCATAATCTTTGTTGTCTGCAGGAACGAAGCCATCGACGTCGGTGAGGTCGTCGAGGATTTCTTTGCCATCTGGTGATTTTTTGTTGAGATCGAGCAGCGCCTGTTTGATTTTTTCGATGAGATCGGGTGGCAGGCTTTTGCGTACAACGATCGGTTCATTGGAAATATCAGGCGTGGTGGCGAGTAGAATCAGCTCGTCTTTTTTGCTCTTGTCGCGCAGGGTTTTGCGTGCATCGTCGTAGCAGGCACCGGCATCGTATTTGCCGAGCAGTACATTGAGCACAACCGCATCATGCTTGTTCAGAAACGCAGCTTCATCGAAGTCTTTGTCTGGATTGATGCCGGCTTCGAGCAGCAGTGATTTCGGGAAAATGTAGCCGGAAGCCGATTCTTTTTCGACCCAGGCGAATTTTTTGCCTTTCAGATCTTTGAGGCTTTTGATGCCGCTGTCCTGGCGGGCAATGATAATGCCGCGGTATGAGGTGGTGCCAAAACGGATCGGTTTTACCAGCAGCTGGATATCGGGGTTGTTGCGGGCCTCGATCGAGGTCATGGTTGCCAGCCAGGCAATATCGATTTCACCCTTGACGAGAAGATTCATGATGCCGGCGTAGTCTGAGGCAGTCTGCAGGCGGGTCTGCTTGACGCCGAGCTTTTTAGTAAGATAATCGAGAAATTTGTTGTGCTTCTGTACCATATCTGATGAATTCGTGAAGGGGATTCTTCCGAGTTTCAGAACGGTATTACTGTAAGGTGAAGCTGAGGCGGTTTCAGTCGGTTGCTGTGAAGCGGGCTGAGTCGCCGGGGTCTGGGTTGATTCGGCAGGTTTCTTTTCACCGCCGCCACAACCAATTGTCAAGGTTGCAGCCAGCATAATCATCATGGCAAAGCCGGCAAAATTTTTCCCCATCGCAATTTCTCCCATTTTCAGAACTGTTCGGATATGTATACCACAAATTAAAAATTATTTACCACAAATTATTGTTTGTTGATTGGCAGGTCAACAATAAACTCGATGATCTTATCATTCGCTTTGGTCTGCACTTCAAGTTCTCCGAAGTCTTCAAGGAACTTGAGGTTCGAAACCGGCGGAATTCCCTTGTCGCGCAGCAGCGGCGACTGCAGAAATCTCTGCAGCTGGTTGTTGAAATCGGCGAATTTGACTTTCCAGAAGCGCTTGAGATTTTTTACTGCCCGGGCGCCCTTGGCTTTGCCGGCTTTGACGTTGAGAATATGGCTGATTTCTTTTACCAGATTCTTTTTTCCGGTGGCAAGGACGAGAAAATTCTCTGCCAGCCCGGCATAGACAGAAATCTGCGGAAACATGAAATAGCTCAGTTTGACCAGCGAAATTTTATCTTCATCCATAATTTGAGTAAATATACCGGTCTGCATGCAAAGAGTTTTAAGTTTATCGAGATTTTCGCGCAGCTTGTTGATTTCAGGAACCGGTGCGGCGAATCTGACATCGGGCAGGCCGCCGTCGCCGGTTGGTTCGAGATTGACGTAGAGAACGCTTTCGCGGGCGGTGTTGGCGAGAATGTCTTTTTCAAAATCGAGCCCGGCCGAGGCAACCATTTGAATGATAGCGTCTGACTGCGGCACAGCCTTGATGTTTTTCATCGTTTCGGCAGGATCTTCAATCGGGTGTGTCTGGGCAAAAAGCATCAGCGAGTCTTCATTGATGAAGTCACCGATCGTCAGATTGTGTTCAATCTGTTTGCTGCCGAGGTTGCCGGCGTTTGAAACGATGTTGACCCGGCCGAAAAAGCCGTTTAAAGAGACGACGGCAGCGCCTACCAGGTAGTCAGATGCATCGAGCATCGGAATGATCTTGTTTTCGATGCGATAAAGCTGCTGAGGCTTAAGTTTTTTGGCGGATTCGGGGTGCACGGTCATGGTTTTGAGAACTTCTTTGAGATTTTTGCTTTCGCAGGCCATTTTTATGATCAACGCCTGAGAAGCAGGGCGGCATTCTGCCAGAAGTTTTTCAAAATCTGCTGCGTAACCGCTGAGGAGTTCTTCGGTATGCTGCTTCTGGTAAGTTGTCAGGTGTAGAGTGCTCTGAGGTTTCAGAAAATCAGGAGTGCCGATCGAAGAAGGATTGAAAAAGGATGCAGCCTTAAGGTCGGCCTGACCGGCAGGCCAGTCTTTATTGATGGCTCTCCCGAGTCTTCTCAGTATTTCGTATGGGTTGTTGCCGGGCTCAGAAAGAAAATTACCGGCTCTTTCAATCTGAAAAGCCATTATTACCTGATCGGTATTTCCGGTGGTAGCACTGGCAACAGCGCCGGTGGTCGCAGTTTCAGAAGCTGTTTCTGCGCTCCAGACCGGAAGAAAAGATGAAACGACTAAAATTGCCAGAAACAGAAAAACAACCTTACGCCCCTGATTGAACATGGTTTGCCTTCTCCTGACTATATAGGTTAACACTGGTTTTTCGGCATTTTAACATCGGTGCGGTAAATTCTCAACCACAACGATAATGCCGAAAAATAGCGTTGCTATTTTTTGTGGAATGGGTTTTAGAGTTTTCGGCCTGT
>CAZFUG010000082.1:0-15761 GCA_964522035.1 uncultured bacterium | reverse complement strand
TTCAGTTTACGGTCACCGTATGATTTAACCCAGTTTTGTGCATCGTAGAAATCGTCATTCGAGTGCTATGAATCGCCGGCTCTTGCGGTTTGAAGTTTCATGCCGGTTATAACCGGAAGTTCTTTTTCGCCCATGCCTTCAGTGCTGATAATTACGCCATCTTCGGCGATCTCATAAAAGGCAATGCCTACCTTGGCGTAAAGAACCGGTTTGCGCTCCGTGATTTCGATTCTGAGTGTGTATAGACCGTCAAGATTCAGCTTTACATCTTTGATTACGGGCTCTGTCATTAATGTGTTTCTTATCTGGTCACGGTCGAGGGCAAAAAGCTTCATTCCGGGTGCCAGGCCTGCAGCTTTGAGAATATCTTCTCTTGAGATCGTTTCATTGCCTGTTACTTCAAGTGTTTTGATCTCGAAATACGATGTGTGAAAAAACAGATGTCGCAGCTGAGTTATGGCCAGATAACACAGACTGATGATCAGGAGCACGAAGGCAATCGTTTTTACTGGCCTGATAAGTCGGGCAAAATTTGACAGTCTTGAACGATAGCGTTTCTGGCGCAGTTTGTTGCGCGCATCTTCTGAAAGCTGCTGCTCAAGAGGCTGTCGGTACGCACGGCCGGCTCGGCTGAGATCTTCTGTCAAAATACGAACCTCAGAAAAAGATGCAGTATTCTAGCATCGTTAAATTTCCAGTACAAGCAGTAATTTCAGACTTCTGGCAAATCGTTGAAAAGACCTGTTCTCCGGTCTGGACCAGACTTCGGCCGGTATTCAGGCGTTGTTCGGTTTCAGGTTTTCAGTAACTGTGCTATTTGCTCGAGAATTCGCTCTTCAACGTCATCCGGTCGGCTTTTTCCCATGGCAGTCGCCATGCCTGCAAGTTTTTCGGGCTGCTTGAGCTCTTCAACTGTTCTTGCAAGACTTTCGCCGTTCAGGTCGCGGTCGAGAAGAAGTCTGGCTGCTCCCAGGTTTTCAAGAACCCTGGCATTCTTTTCCTGGTGGTTGTCAGTCGCGAACGGAAAAGGAACCAGAATGGCCGGTTTGCGGCATACAGCGATTTCGGCCAGTATCGTGGCACCGGCACGTGATACCAGCAGATCGGCCACTTCAAAGGCTTCCCGCATCTCATGCAGGTAAGGCAACAGAATGTAATTTTCCGGAAGCTGCCCAATCGCCGATTTTACCATTTCATGGTCGCGTTCGCCGCTGATATGAATCAGTTTAACGTTGTTCTGGCCAGGCAGCCAGTTTTTTGCCAGGTCAATGCAGGCACGATTGAGCGACAATGCTCCGCGCGAACCGCCGACTGCCAGAATGATAAATTCACCCGGTCTGCGGCTGAACCTTGAACTGGTGATATTTTTGCTGAGAAAAGCTGAACGAACCGGATTACCGGTGAGAACGGTTTTTTTCCCGTCTTCCTGGGCTGCGGAGGCATATGTGAGGAGCACTTTTGCTGCCGAACCTGCAAAAATTCGGTTTGTGACGCCCATGGCCGCATTCTGTTCGTGAATTACCGCCGGAATTCCGAGCATTCTTGCCGCCACCAGAACCGGAAATGCGACAAAACCACCGGTGGTGACCGCAAGATCAGGCTTAAACTGTTTGAGATGTTTGAAAGCATCGTAAATGCCTGCAGCATTTCTGAAAGGGAATGTCAGCCAGTCTTTACTGATGGTTCTCGGCATGCCCTGGGCTCTGACGCCCATAAATACAATGTCAGACTCGCGGCTGACAATTTTTTCTTCCATGCCGCCGCTGACGCCGACATAGCCGCTCGAAAAAGTGAAGCGGCGTGCCAGAATTTCTCTTATGGCAAGCGCCGGGTAAATGTGCCCGCCGGTTCCGCCGCCGCTGAAGACTATACGCATTTTTTTACCTTTTTCTGGTTGCCTGAACCGAAGGTTCGGCAAACTGCCCTGAGAATGGTGCGACTCTGTGTTCTTCGAAGGCGTTGCGTCCGGCGCCATAGCGCGAGACATTGAGAAGAATTCCGATACCTATGGCAAGAAACACAAGGCTTGAGCCCCCGTAACTGACAAAAGGCAGGGTGATGCCGGTTGTTGGCATCAGACTCAGAACGACGCCAATATTGACAAGTATCTGCAGTCCGATAATTGTTGTTATACCGGAAGCAAGCAGAAAGCCAAAATTGTCCGGGGCGCGGGTAGCGATGTAGAGACCACGCCAGAGCAGTGCGAGAAACAGCAGCAGAACCACTGCGCCACCCAGCAGGCCAAGTTCTTCGCAGATGATGGCGAAAATAAAGTCAGTGTGACGTTCAGGCAGAATAAAGAACTTCTGTCGGCTCTGCCCGAGACCGAGACCCCAGAATCCACCCGAACCGATCGCTACCAGTGATTGAATGATGTGATAACCACTGGTTCTGGCGTTTTCCCATGGGTCGATGAAGGCCCAGAAACGCCGCATGCGGTAACCGGCCTGAAAAATCAGGGCGGTGATCAACACTGCGCCACCTGCTGCCAGGCCGCCAAGATTCGCCAGCGAACCGTTTCCGAGAAAATACATGCTCAGATAAGTGCCGCCGATAAGTGCCGCTGTCGACAGGTTGGGTTCTTTGTAGATTAGAATGAAAATAACCCCGGCTACCAGCATATCTGGCAGCATGCCATGCATGAAATTTCTGATTTTGTCCTGGCGCAGCGAAATCGAATGTGCCATATAGATTACGAAACATAATTTGGCAAACTCCGACGGCTGAAACCCAAGACCACCGAAGCGTATCCAGCGTTTGGCGCCGCCGATGTCTCTCGCAACTCCCGGCACCAGCACGAGTATGAGAAAGAAAATTGCCACACCAAGCAGAGGCACCGCCATTTTTTCGAGCTTCTGGTACGGAAAATGTGACACGCCAAACATTGCCAGCAGACCAACGACAACCCACATGAACTGGCGCTTCAGGTAATAGTGTGCGTCTGACATCGTTGCCAGCGAAGTGACAGAACTGGCTGAGTAAACCATGATCAGGCCAACGCCCATAAGAGCGATGACGACGAAAAGAAGCAGGTGATCGAAATGTCGGCTTTTGTTCATTTCGGCTGTAAGGCTTTGACCAGTTCCTTGAACCTTTCGCCCCTGACTTCAAAATTGGGGAAAAGATCATAGCTGCTGCATGCCGGCGAAAGCAATACGGTGTCGCCATTTTCTGCCCATTCGTAGGCAAGGTTGATGGCCTGTTCAAAGCTTGCCGTGCTCTTCAGCGGAACCAACCCTTCAAAGGCAGATCTGAATCGGTCGCGTGCCTCGCCATAGAGAACCACGCCGCGGGTTGCTGTGCGCACTGCGGTGACCCACTCTGAAAGGTCGGTGCCTTTGTCGCGCCCACCGGCAATAAGAATTACTGGCGGCCGACAGGCCTTGAGAGCCGTTATCGAGGCGGCACAATTGGTGCCTTTTGAGTCATTGATAAAGGTAACGCCGCTGATAGAAGCTACCCACTCAAGTCGGTGCTCGACCCCCGGAAACTCTTTCGCCACTTTTTCGAGCTTTTTGGCGTCGACTCCGGCAAGAAGTGCAGCAAGGGCAGCGGCCATGACATTTTCGAGATTGTGTCTGCCAATCAGTTTTACTGAAGAAACCGGAAAAAGATCGTGTTTTTTGTTGTTTTCGTCTATGTAGATGAAATGTTCATCAACAACAGTTACGCAGGGAAAAAGCTTTCCTGTGTCCCAGCCGAACCAGGCAGTTCTGCATCTGACCTGCCCGGCCATCTCGCGCATGCTCTGCTGATCAGCATTGAGTATCAGCCAGTGCTTCGGCCCCATGTTGAGTGCTATGCGTTTTTTGGCATCGATGTATGCTTTGTAGCTGGGATAGCGGTCAAGATGGTTTTCAAAAAAGTTCGTGATCATGGCGATATCAGGTGTGAACTCAGAAATCGTCTCGAGCTGAAAACTGCTGACCTCAAGAACCTGAACCGAGTTCTCACTGGTTCTGGAAGCAAAATCCATCATCGGTATCCCGATATTGCCGCCGAGAAAAACATCGCTGAACTGTTCGCGGCAGAAAAGTGACAGCAGGGTTGTGGTGGTCGTCTTGCCGTTGCTGCCTGTAACTACCAGTCTGCGGCCTTTTGACAGCCTGTAAGCCACTTCGATTTCTGAATAAACCGGAATTCTGCGCTTTTCGGCTTCGACAAGAACCGGTATGTCGGGTCTTACGCCCGGACTGAGAACAATAAAAGATGCATCGAGAACGCGCTCAGTGTGCCCTCCGGCCTCGAACTGAACTTTGCCGGTCAGGCCTTCACGCTGAAGAGTCTGCTTCAACTTCTCTTCGTTCTGAATATCAGAAATGAAGACATGTGCACCACTTTCAACCAGACTTCTGGCTGCCGAAAGCCCGCTCTTGGCGGCTCCAATAATACTGATGGCCTTTCCTGCGACGTTCATTGTCTGCCTCATAAGGTGTATAGATTCAGGCGCAATGATAGCACAGTGTGCATTAAACGACAATTCTCTGTTTAATTTTTCGTGGCGCGCAGTTCTTCTCTCCTGCAATCCTTACAACTTCGTCAAATTCAGGCTCAGTAATTGTTTCGCCGTCTGGTGTGGTAATTTTCTTTACCTTGATTCTGCCAAAGTTGCTTTCGGCCTCTTCAGAAACTCTGTGCAGAACTGACCGGTCGATAATGGAACGGCGCACTCCGATAGTTGGCAGAAGCGAAAAAATCATGTCTTCGAACATTGCCGCCTTTGCATGCTCAACCAGCACCTGCAGCTGATGCCCCGGGCGACCCTTTTTCATGAGAATCGGAATCAGGCAGGCATCGAGGGCGCCTGCAGCCATAAGACGGTTGATCGCATGCCCAAGCTCTTCACCCGTGGCGTTGTCGATATTGCTGACCAACTGAGTTATCTGATCAGATTTTTTTTTTAGCGTTTCTGATTCGATCAGAAACGCTCTTAAAAAATTTGCCCGGCCGGTTTTCAGGCTGCCGTGCCCATGCCCGACTTTGGTAAAAGTCTGGGCACCGGTCGCTGCTCTGGCTCGCATGCCACGCAGCAGCGCTGCACCTGTCGGGGTTGTCAGTTCGAAAGGCACATCATGATCGAAAACAACGCTGAAACCCTTGAGAAGCAGAGCAGTTGCCGGTGCCGGCACCGGCATGACGCCATGCGCACATCTGACCATACCCGAGCCAAGATGCACCGGCGAAACGATAACTTCATGCACATCGAGGTCGTCAAGACAGATTGCCGCACCTACTATGTCGGCAATGCTGTCCCGGGCGCCGACCTCATGGAAGTGCACTTCGTCGACACTTTTGCCGTGAACCATCGCTTCTGCTTCGGCCAGTTCTCTGAAACAGCTGATGGCAATTTCACGGGCTCGCGGGCTGATGGCAGCTGCATTGATCATGGCCGTAATATCTTTCAGCCCTCTGTGCGGAGCATGCCCGTGCTGGTCGTGACCGTGCTCATGATGACTGTGTTTGTGGTCAGAATGATCGTGTTCATGGTCATGATCGTGGTGGTGATGCCCATTATCGCTGTGACAATGCGTGTGTTCATGCTCATGCTTGTGATCGTGATCATGGTGCCCGTGACAGTGTGAGTGCTCGGAATGTCCGTGTTCATCATCGTGATGATGCAGGTGTTCGTGTTCGTCGTCGACCGTATTGAAATAAAGGCCTCTAATGCCGTCAACCAGGCGTTCTTCAATAATCAGCTCGATATGACCTTCTAAGAAGTTTATCGATTTTAGACCGTTAAGCAGTTTTTCGCGGTTCGCGCCGAGATCGAGCAGAGATGCGACCGCCATATTGCCGGCGATGCCGCTGAAGCAGTCCCAATAAAGAGTTGTCATTGTTTTTTTCCTTTCAGAATGCGTACGGCCGCCGCTGCTGCTCCAAAGCCGTTATCGATATTGACCACCGTAATGCCGGCCGAGCATGAATTCAGCATGCCTAAAAGAGCCGCAAGGCCATTAAAGCTTGCACCATAACCAACCGAAGTCGGCACCGCGATTACCGGGCACGCAACCAGTCCGCCGACTACACTTGGCAATGCGCCCTCCATGCCGGCCACGACAATGACCGCATCAGCATGCCTGAATTGCTCGATGCGGTTCATCAGACGATGTATACCAGCTACGCCGACGTCAAAAATCCGGTCGACGCCAAAACCCATGAAATCAAGGGTTATAGCTGCTTCTTCGGCGACCGGTATGTCAGAAGTGCCGGCCGCAAGAATGGCGACCCGGCCCCATGGCCGCACTACCACTTCAGAAACTGCCCAGGCAACCCCGCAGCTGAAATTTATATTCGCCTGCGGGCATTTCTCGGCAAGAAGCTTGAGAGAAGCTTCACTGCACCTGGTCGCCAGAGCTTTGCCGGTTGTTTCGTAAAGGCGATTGAAGATCTCACAGACCTGTTGCGGCGTTTTCGAGGCACCATAAATCGCTTCGGGAAACCCGGCCCTGGCTTCTCTGCTGGTATCGAGCACCGCGTCCTGCGTCATGACTTCACTGTCTTTTGCCGTATGGCCTGACTGTGTCTGGCAGCTTTCTGCCAGTCTTCTGGCTGCCTCAGCTGCTGTTATCAGACCGCTTTTATAATCTTCCAGTATTCTTCTGGTTTTCAGATCGACTGTTTCCATGGTTTCCTTCTGCGATATTGTTTATTGATTGCCGGTTGCGCAATCTGCGCCTGTTTCCGGGCTGAGTGTGAAAGCCTGAAGATCTGACCTCTGATGCCCGACGGCAAAGACTGCCGTGCCGAGACAGACTGCAAACCATAAAGTCAGAGCCCGTATGAGAAAGGTTGCTGATACCGCCTGCGCTTCCGGTATTGCAGCGAATACGAAGAACATCCCCATTGTTCCTTCGGTTACCAGAAGTCCGCCGGGTAAGAACGACAGGGCCCCGGCAATCGAGCCAAAGGCATGCGCAAAAACCGAAATGGCGAGCAGATTATCGGTTTGCAGGCCCATAGCGCGAAAAATCATAAAAAGTGCCACCCCTTCTCCTGCCCAGGAAATAGCACTCAGAGGAACAGAAACCAGCATTGCCTTCAGATTCAGAATGCTGCCTGTACTTTGCTGCATTGCTCTTACTGCACTTTTCAAACCTGAAAGTTTTGGGTGCAGGTTCAGGGCTCTGTCTGCCAGGTTCCAGAACGAGGGTCTGGTAAGGCAGATTACTCCTGAAATGATTAAAGCCCCTGTAAGAAGAAGCATTCTGCCGCCATAAGCAAACTGTGAGAATCCTGCCGCACATAAAATCAGCAGGCCGATCAGGTCGGTCAGACGCTCTGCCATTATAATCGGGGCGCTTGCCGATATGGGGATTCCCATGCGGTTTTTCAACAGCAGTGACTTGACCAGTTCTCCAAGTTTGGCGGGGCTGAGAACCATGGTAAAGGCTGAAAAAAATACCCAGAGATTCAATTTGAACGGCACCCTGATATTCAGAAGATGTAGAAACCAGATCCATTTGACGAAACGCAGTGCGTAGTTAAAGAGCACGGACAGAATGATAAGACCGAGCCACTGTAGCGAAATGCCTCTTAGAAGCTCGATTACCCGGTCGAAGTCGGCAAACATGGCGGTGGCAGTTAAAAACAGCACGGCTGCCACAGCCAGCCACAAAGACAGTCTGAAAATAATCGAAGACAGGGAAATCGTTTTTTGCATCAGACTATTTTTTCATATCTGCAGGCTAAATTCAAATGCAAAAAAAGCCGGCTGCATCGGCAACCGGCTTTTTCGTAAACAGTGATCAGTGACGATTGTAGTAATCGCGCATTGCCTTTTCGGTAAGGCGATTCAAAGTTGCTTCGTCACGCTCTTCTGAGTCGAAAGGTATTGCAACTGGAATGATCTTTGCGGTTTTGGGTGCAACTACCTGCAGGCCATTCTGAATACCGCCAGAAAGTTCGCTTTCTACGGTAGAAATGGTTTTATTGGTAAGCGTCTTTTTGAGAAAATCGACGATCTTGTTCAGATCAGGAGCGGCGCCATCATCGTATTTAGCTTTTTCGAGACCGGCGGCAAGAATTTCTGATTTCGCTACGCCGTTCCAGCCGCCAAAGGTCTGCAGCATCTTTCCATTCGCTTCATCGACGATTCCGCCAAGCTGTTTGTCAATCTGCTGTTCAGTCATACCTTGAGCTCTGAGCTGGTTGACGCGCATATTGACGTATTCGTTTCTGAAAGAGGTTGGTTTAACCATGGCAGAAGCGTTATAGGCACGCCTGACCACGTTGTCTATTTCAGCCTGCTTGAGTTCGGCCTGTGAGCCACCTTTGAGGCGGTCCATCCAATGTGCCGCGTCACCGCCCTTGTATTCTGTGCGCATGACCTCTACGCCGTTTTCGTCGGTTACCACGACATAATGCTTGCCATCGTTGCCTTTTTCTACCTTGCCGAGCAGTTCCTGAGTCTGGCGGTTTGCCTTTTCTTCCATCTGGGCAAGCTTCATGGCATTGGCTTTGGCCGCATCATCGTAGCCCTTTGCAACTTCTGTCTGTGCCTTTACTCTCAGTTCCTGGGCGCTGAGTTCTGAGTTTTCAGGCTTTTGGCTCAATTCCTTGATCTTGAACTCGACATAGCTTTCACGTCCGAGCGAACGGGCAAGTTCAGACT
Source organism: uncultured bacterium (assembly GCA_964522035.1). Lineage (GTDB taxonomy): Bacteria > Muiribacteriota > Ozemobacteria > Ozemobacterales > Ozemobacteraceae > Rifleibacterium. The sequence continues at coordinate 7,150 of CAZFUG010000082.1, read as the reverse complement.
GCCGGGCATATTCGATATCCTGTGAGACCTGCTTTTCAATGTTTTTGATTACCGTCTTATTTGCGCTTGTGTCCTGAGCGTTGCTGGCGTCGACTTTTGCCTTCTGATACTCGGTGCGAAGATTGTTTACGTCGCGGGCATACTGCTTGAGAGCCTGTGAATATTCCTGTTTGGTTGCATAGTCGCCGGGTTGTGGCCGGTCAGCCTTGCGAATTTCAAGGCGCTGTCGTATTTCGTTGGCTTTCTGCCATTCAGGGTTCTGTTCTTCATAGGTCTGCTGAATTTTCTGTCGCTTCTGTGAGGGGAGATCCCACAGGCGGGTTTTGGCCAGAGAAGTGCCGACGACTGCGGTCTGCATTGCGGCATTAGAAAGCATCGCTGATTTGCCTGCTTCTGCGAGCTTTATGTTTTTATAGGCTGTTTCAAGATCGGCAATCTTGCCTTCATAATAGGCCCATGCCGGCGAATTTTTTTCGTATTTGCTTTGCAGCATGCGATTGTATTCGATCTGGTGGAGAATTTCTTTTTTGTCGACCGCAGCGCTGGCAGCGCCGGTGGCAAAGGCAAAGGGGTTGCTTATAACCGCATTCGAAATAAGGTTTGCCTGAGAAGTGCTGCCAAAAAGTTTGCTCGATGCAATTTTTGCCCAGCTGGTTTCGGCCCCGAGTCGACCGGCAATACCGCCGAGAACCCCTGAGATGCCTGCTGAAACCAGAGCCTTGTTTTCATCATTGCGGAAGTTGTCCCAGGTGTATTTCTCTTTGGTGATGGTATCGAGTTCTTTAAGAGCTGCAACAAGCTCTTTCTGCTGTTCCTCGCTTGGGTTCTGAATGGCTGAAAGCTTTTCGATTTTTGCCTTCAGTGCCTTTTCGCGCTCGTCGTAATTGTAGTAGTGATCATACCAGAGGTTAGTGACGGTGCCTTTGGCAACGTTAGAAACAGTGCTGCCAAGAAAGCTTATTGCGCCGGCTTTTGCCGCTGTCTGAACGATCGTTTTTACCGTCAGTGGTCCGACAGATTGAACCAGACCACCCGTCAACATGTTGAAAGGGGCCATGGCACCACTGATTGCTGCCTGAATACTGACTTCACGCAGAATCTTGTCCATGCCTTTTTTGCTGCCTTCGTCTCTGAACGAGTTTTTACGCAGTTCGTAAGCGAGGGTCATTGCGGCAGCAGCAGTTGCACCGACAGCAACGGCCCCGACGACTACCCAGGCAAGCGGGCAGACTACAGCAGCAGAAAAGGCCATGACCGCAAGGGTTGGCAGAAGTGCCTTGCCAATTGACCAGGCGATTTCTTCGGCCTTGCTCATCTCTTTCTTTTTTACCGCGTCATCAACTTCGTTGTCAGAGATGACAGCAGTTGCCGAGGCTGCTTGACCTGTAGCGGAACTGACGGCCATCGGGTTCTCTTTGTCGATGGCAACCTTGCTTTCAGTGAATGGGGTAGAGGTGGCGGCCTGCAGACGGTTTATCGAAATGTTTTCAAAAATTCCCGGGCTGACGCCGATCAGTGCTGCGATCAGTAACAGGCCAAGAATACGATGAAAGGTATATTTTTTCTGGATTCTGCTGTTAAGATTCATGCGTGTCTCCCTGTCTCCGGTAAAATTTAACGTCAAATAATACCGCTGTTGATTGTACAAAGTTTATCAGAATTTTCTGATTTAAAAAACCATTTACCGCCCCTGAAGTAGATATAAACAGAAAATGAGTTGAGAAAACAGCGCTTTTTCGTGCTATTATCGGCCGTGCAGGTTCCCCTTAAATTAATGATTTCCTGCAGGAAAGCCGATGCAGCAGAAAGTTCTGACAGTCAAAGAGAAGATGGTGGCTGGTTTTTATCTTGTTTTTACCGTTCTGGCATTTTCTTCGATCGAGATAATGGTCAGCCCGGTCAGAAACGACATGGCGCCGATGCTGATGAATTTCTGGCGCTTTCTGATCGGAACCCTGACTTTGCTGCCATTTGTTCTGCTCACGAGATTCAGGCAGCTGATGCAGCTGCAACGTGCAGATCTTTTTTATCTGGCCTTTCTCGGCTGCATGAACATCTTTTTAAGCATGGGGGCTCATTCGCTCTGTATAAAATATGCAAAAGCTTCTACCGCAGCGGTTCTGATCGCCGCAAATCCGGTGGCCACGAATTTTTTCGCCTGGCTGCTGCTGCGCGAAGAAATGAATCTGAAGAGAATTTTTTCTTTGCTGCTCGGGCTTTTCGGGGTCGCACTCATTGCTGTAAGAGCCGACAGCTCTGTCGATACTCCGCTCGGAATCATTTCAGGGATCGTTGCAATGGTCGGTTTTGGCCTGTATACGGTTTTATCAAAGCGACAGCTGCAGAAACACGGCAGTCTCGTCGTTCTGGTTATGAGCTGTCTGCCGGCGCTTATTCTCTATCTGCCGGTTCTGTATTTCTTTCGTGCCGGCTTCTGGCCGCCGCACCACACCTGGCCGAATCTGCTTGGTTCAGGGGTAATCGGAACCGGACTTGGCTATCTGACATTTATGAAGGCAATGGAATATCTTTCGGCCGGCCGCACCAGCTACCTGTTCTTTTTTAAGCCGCCCGTAGCAATGGTGCTCGCCTGGTGGTTTCTGGGTGAAAAAAGTTCAGCAGCAGCAATTGCCGGAACAATGCTGATCATGACCGGCATTCTGATCGAAACGCTGAGCCGGGGCAGATAAAGCCGGAAGCTTTATAAAATCAATAGCCGATAATAAACGGATCGGTATCGGGATTTTCGATTTTTACCGGGCTGGCTTTGCCGGGCGTAGCGGTGCTGCCGCGGGTAGTATATTCAACTCCGTTTTGTGGTGGCTGATCGGTGAACTGCCAGTTGCCCTGAGCATCTTTCCATTTGTAGATGGTTCCGGATTTGTGAGTGATTGTCTGGACATTTTCTTCTGGCTTTGCGGCAGCAGGAGGAGGAGTCTGATTGCTTCCGCTCCGGGCGGCAAGGTATTTCTGAACGTCAGCGTTGTTGCCGAGGATCAGGCGAATATCTGCATCAGAAAGCCGGCCGAAGGTTTCTCGATCGAGAGTCTGTGCTACAACCGTGGTGTGCTGCGGGTAGTCTTTGATGAAGTTCTGAAGAAACCGGCTCATGCGGTTTTCCTGCTGATTGTGTTTCTCGAAAGAATCTAGAACCAGTTTCTGACCGTTGGGCAGGTCTGCGGCCAGGCGGGTAAAAATCAGGGCATTGATCGCTTCGATATCGAGAAAGCCTTCGCCACTGATCTGAACACTGGCAATCGGGTATTCATCGTAGCCGCCCTGCGGTTTTTCGATTTTTACAGTCTTGAGGCTGTCGCGAAATTCTTTCTCTTCTTCGGGAAAGAAAATCATTTTGATGAAATTGGCGAAGCCTTCGGCAAAAGAAGCTTTTGGCTCTATTTTTTCGTTTACGTAGTGACTGCCGTCAAAGCCATAGGCATTGGTCTCGGTGAATGTTTTGTCGAGCGCATGCCCGAATTCGTGGGCAAAAGTGCTTTTCATTCTTCCGGCTGTGTCTGAGCCATAGCCCAGGCAGTCAGTGCCGCTGATGCGTATTTCTGAGTGCAGGTCGAAGCCATCACCGGAGCGGCGATAAGTGCGTGAGTTCTGTGGCCAGAAATCGTCGGTAATTTTGGGGTAACGGCTTGTATCGGTATATCCGGTGATATCTACCAGATTCAGATCGATCGCCTTTGACTGGCCTGGAATTCTTGGTTTCAGTGAATCGAAACCCGTCTGTCGTGAAAAACGATAGGTTTCAAGAAGCCCTTTCTGCAGGTCGGTCAGTTCGTTTTCGGTTGCCGCCCCCATCAGTCTGATCAGGTGCGCTTCATCTGTCACTTTTATGGTTTTGACGCGGTAGGCGTTCTGCTTGTCAGCGGAGAGAATTACCTTTTCGCCTTCCGGAACATTCTGCTGCATGGTGCTGGCCGGACCGAATGCGGTTATGGCCGAGTAACTGGTATTTATCGTTGTTTCGGCAGCCATAACTGAGGATGCTGAAAAGATCGAAAAGATTGCCATCAGGATCAGCAGCAGAGAATGTTTGCGCATAGTTTCCCCTTATCGGTTGACGAAATGCCTGACGGCTTCGAGGTAGCGGGCGTTTTCAGACAGGTTTTTTTCTACCACGTTCAACAGTTTCTGGCGTTCGAAATCGTCGGGGTAGATTTGTTTATCGTTGACTGCGGCTTTAATTGCCTGGTAGTCAGGGGTGAACCTGACCCCCATTTTCAGCCATGACCCCATTTCGTCTGGCTGCTGGCCGGTTTTAACCGCGAGAATTTTGACTTTTCGAGGCGAATCGTGAGGTATCGACTTGATGATACTGGCATTGCTGAGAATCTGCAGGTCTTTGGAACTTTCAAAGAAAATTTCAAGATTTTCGAGAGTGCCGAGTCGGCTTTCGATTATGGCGGTCAGCCTTATTTTGCCTGCTTCTTCAACCTGGTCGACTATCTGCAGAGAAATATTTGGAGGAAAAACGTAACTGAACTGATTGGCGTGCAGGCGCCCATGAATCAGTGACGTCAGAATCATAAGCATCATCAGCAGCTGCAGCCCGGCAACCTGTTTGATCATAAACAAACCCTCAGAATTTAGATTTCCTCAATTCTAACGATTTATCAGCAAACAGGCAATGCTCTGAGATTCTAAAGATGCAAAATGTTAACTGTTAGATCCATGAGGACAATCAGGATGATTGCCTGACAGTGTCATCGGGGTGCTAGGTTATGCAGGCGGGTAGCAAGTGCTGCAAAAAATCTGTTGCATTTGGCCGCAGCAGATTGTAACGGCAAAAGCCATTCCAGTTATCTGCTCATCGTTTTGTTTGAGACGAAAGCCTGCGACGGGCATAAGGTTGAATCCGGCAAGTCAGCCTTATTAAATGTTTCACAGGAAACATCGGTCAGTCTGAGTGAAGCTTCTCTTCAAGCTCGCGCAGGCGCTTGAGAATCTCGGACATTTTGTCGTCATCTCTTTTTGCTGCATTGCTGTCTGTTTTTTTTGCAGATGCTTCATTTGCAGAACTCTGTGGCTGTTGCTGTGCTGGCGAAGCAGGAGTCTGCATGAATGGATTCATGCCCTGAAAGGGGTTCGGCATCTGAACCCATGGATTTTGGAAGGGCATCGAGGGCATAGCCGGCATTCCTGGCATTGTCATACCAGGCATTGAGAACTTGCCTTCCTGGTAATTTTTGTACATGCTCATCATCCATGGAAAGAACTGCTGGAAAAAGTTCTCGATCGCCTCAGGCGGCGACTGCAGCATCATCTGGTAAAAATAGGTCGGAACCAGCTCATATCTGTCTTCGAGCATTACCTGCATGAGAATATATTTGGTAATGTCTTTTCCGGTGGTTTTTTCGACAACTTTTACCTTGTCGCCGCGCTGCAAAAAATCGCGAATTTCTGTCAGTGAAACATAACGGGCTTCTTCGACACAGTATAAACGACGGTTGTCGTATTTTTTAATCAGAATTTCTTTCACTCAAAACCTCGGAAATGTGATTAAGAGCAGCGGGCAGAACGGTCAGGCCGACATGGTGAGTATTGAGCGTTTTAACGCTCGCTACCTTTGCGCCACGGGCTGTCAGGCCTTTCTGGTAAACAGCGCTCTTCAGGAACAGAACCCCGTCACTGCTGTCAGCAAACTCGCCAATCGGAAACTCAAGCCAGAAAAACTTGACAGTATCAATTTCCTGTTTGGTTCCGGCGAGGATGTGGCAGGTCACCGAAGGATCGATTCCTTTTGTGTTAAGTGAGCTTATCACATTTCCGGCTTCCTGTATAGCATGGTCGATGCCTTCTGACACAAGGAGGCCGCTGATGCCACCCTTGTAAAGAGCATTTCGCGAAACATTTGCATCTGCAGTAATGCTCTGGTAGTTGAAGTCAATTCCGTCTTTTACCCAGTTGTGGAGCATCTGATACTGCCCAGGGAACAGGCGGTTGTGTGATTCGGTTTCGACATACATGCCCTGCCAGACCATTGAACGGGCCCCGAGCGGTGCGGCAAGTTTCTGCTGCATTACGGTAAAGTTGTACATGTAATATCTGAAAGCTGTATCGATGCCCTTCAGTGGCGAAGCAACGAAAATGATTTTGCGGATATCCTTGCGGAAAGGGGTCAGCCAGGAATATTGCGGGTATTCGGCTCCGAGGTCAGAAGCATAAATGCGAACCGACATGGCGCCTTTGCTGTGACAGATCACATCGACTTTTTCTGCTGAAGTGACTTCTCTGATTCTGGCAATGGCGTTGGCAAGCTGCTGTGCCTGCAAAAAATTATCACCATGCGGGTGCGAAAATGTCAGAGCGAAAACAGAGAAGCCATTGCTGACAAGGTGCTGCATGATGCCAGGCTTATCAATATTGCCACCCTCTGGAATGTCGAAGGTATATGGATGACAAAAACCTCTGCAGGCATTGTCGCCGGCGCCGTGAACAAGAAGCACCGGAACTTTGTGGCGAGAACGGTTCCAGCGCGGGGCGAAGTGCAGTAGGACATTGCGAGAATGCGGTTTGTTCGTGCCGAAAGCCTTCTGGATAATGCTGTGGTTCTGGCGGCTTTTTACGTGAAAAGGCTCGGCGACAAAATTCGGGGAATCGTCTTCAAGAAGTTCGATTCTCTCCCAAGGGGAGCTGTCGCGGCCGGTAACATCGCTGACAACGCGTATTGCAGCCCCGACAAATGCCGGCAACAGAATCAGCAGCGTGAGAAAGCTTAGAAAAGCGGTTCTGAAACAAAATCGCCTGAAGTCAGTAAAATTCTTAATCACTACTAGATCACCTTTCCTGCGAGAGGCAATGCAATACTCTTTTGTCTGTTATGCCGACCCTGACGGGCTTTTCGTTGATCAATACTGAGAGGTTAAATGTCAGTTTCGACAGAACGGTTAATTGATACAAAACAATTTTAACCGAAAAAACTCAGATTTCCAAGACTCACAAAAGGTTTTTTTTGCTGTTGATTTTCAGATGCGGTACAACCGGATTTGATAAATATTGTGAATTTCGTGAAAAAATTAGCAAAAGACTTGCAAAAGCATTCCTTCAGGCGTAAATAAGCTCATGCAACTGAAACACAGGCTGAGGTAAATTTTATGCAGCAATTTTTAACGTCTATTCTTTTAATTACAGGCGGAGG
>CAZFUG010000081.1:0-15835 GCA_964522035.1 uncultured bacterium | reverse complement strand
GATCCGTGGCTTGTTCTTTTCTTGCCGATTATCCGGGTTGATCTGTGTTGATCCGTGGCTTGTTCTTTTCTTGCCGATTATCCGGGTTGATCTGTGTTGATCCGTGGCTTGTTCTTTTCTTGCCGATTATCCGGGTTGATCTGTGTTGATCCGCGGCTTGTTCTTTTCTTGCCGATTATCCTGGTTAATCCGTGTGACAAATTGATAGCTTGTACACATCGGTGGTTTCGTGTTAAGGTTTATGCGAAATCGCAGGAGGTGCCCACATGGCAGAGGACATCGCAACCACCGTCGCACAGAATACACCCGAACCGAAAATCGATGAAGTGAAGGCGCTCGCCGATATCAAGGCGGCCCACAAAAAGATTCTTGCCGAAATCGGCAAGGTGTTCATCGGCCAGACGAAAGTCGTCGAAGAGGTTCTCTATGCCATGTTCGCTCAGGGCCATGTGCTGCTGATCGGCGTGCCCGGTCTCGGCAAAACCCTTCTGGTCAACAGTCTGGCGCAGCTTCTCGACCTGCAGTTCAAGCGCGTGCAGTTCACTCCCGACCTGATGCCGACCGACATCGTCGGCACCGAAATCATCGAAGAGAACATGAAGACCGGCGAACGCAATTTCCGCTTCGTTAAAGGCCCTTTGTTCACGCAGATTCTGCTTGCCGACGAAATCAACCGCACCCCGCCGAAAACCCAGGCGGCCCTGTTGCAGGCGATGCAGGAACGCAAAATCACCAGCGGCAGCACCACATATCAGCTCGAAGAGCCATTCTTCGTTCTCGCGACGCAGAACCCGATCGAGCAGGAAGGCACCTACCCGCTGCCCGAAGCCCAGCTTGACCGCTTCATGTTCAACGTGCGCATGGAATACCCGCCGCTTGAAGAAGAAATCACGATGGTGCGCGCCACCACCGGCGGCACCGTTGGCAGTCTGAGCCCGGTTCTCGACGGCATCCGCATCAGAGAACTGCAGGAAATCGTGCGCCGTGTGCCCGTTTCTGATCGGGTTATCCGCTATGCCGTGTCGATTGCCGAAGCGACCCGCCCTGGCCGCGAAAAATCAGCCGGCTTTGTCAACGACTTCATCACCTGGGGCGCCGGCCCACGCGCCAGTCAGTATCTGATTCTCGGCGCCAAGGCTCGCGCCGTGCTGCATGGTCGCTTTTATGTCGCCTGCGAAGATATTCGCGCCCTCGCTTTTGCCGTGCTGCGCCACCGCATCATGCTCAATTTCAGCGCCGAAGCCGAAGGCATCAGCGCTGATACGATCATCGAAAAGATTCTCAAGGCCGTGCCCGAACCCGCCGCCTGAGCCGATAAATGGAAAAAACCCGACGCATATCGCGATTTCTCGACCCCGAACTGCTGGCTTCCCTGTCTTCTATGGAGATCAGGGCGCGAACAGTCGTCGAGGGCATGATCGAGGGTCAGCATAAAAGCCCGTTCAAGGGCTTCAACGTCGAGTTTTCTGAATACCGGCAGTATGTTCCGGGTGATCCGCTTAAAGACATCGACTGGAAAGTCTACGCCCGCACCGACAAGTTCTACATCAAGGAACACGAAGAGGAAACCAACCTTTCTGGCTACCTCGTCATGGATACCAGCGGTTCGATGTCTTACAAAGGGGCCGGCGCGATGAGCAAAATCGACTACGCTTCGACACTCGCCGCGTCGCTTGCCTATCTGATGCTGAAGCAGCAGGATTCAGTCGGCCTCGTCACCTTTGCCGACGGTCTGCGCAAAATGATCCGGCCGCGCACCGGCATGGCGCATCTCAAGGCTGTCTGCAGCGAGCTCGAAGCGACGCGCGCCAGCGAGACCACCAATATTGGCGAAAGCCTCGACATGGTCGGCCAGAGCATGAAAAAACGCGGAATTTTCATTCTGTTCTCAGACCTGATGGACAACGCCGAGGTTATTATCAAAAAACTGCGCCAGCTCAAGACCAGGCGCCACGAAATCGTGCTCTATCACGTTCTCGACCGCGACGAAATCAATTTTCCGTTCGATGACACCACGATTTTCCGCGATCTCGAAGACCGCAGCGAAATCACCACCGATGCTTTCACCCTGCGGGACGAATATCTTAAACGGGTTCGCACCCTGCTGAACACTTTCAAGTCAGCGTTGCGCAAATCCGGTATCGACTACCTGATTGCCGACACCTCGACACCGCTCGAAGCCAACCTGCGCAGCTTTTTCACGCGGCGTCAGGCTGTAAGTGAGAGGTAAGCAGCAATGAGTTTTATCAGCCCCTGGTTTTTATTCGGTCTGCTCGGCATCGCCGTGCCGGTGTATCTGCATCTTTACTATCGCAAAACCCCGGTGCGCAAAGAATTTCCGAGCCTGCGGCTGATAAAGTTGTCGGTGGAATATGTCGCGCGACGCCGCAAAATGCGCAACCTGCTGCTGCTGGCGCTGCGGGTGCTGGCCATAATTCTTGTCGTCATGACCATGGCGCGGCCTTTTATCGGGCAGAGCGCCAGTGTCGGAGCTTCTTCGGCTACGCCGGCCGCCTTTGTCGTGCTGCTCGACAACTCGATGTCGATGGGCAGCATTCACCAGGGCATTTCAGTTTATAACACCGCCCGCTCGCGAGCTCTCGAAATACTCGACCAGATGCAGGCCGACGACCGGGCTACAGTTGGCCTGATCAATGACCCCGGCCGACTGATTTTTCCGCAGCTGACCTGGGACAGTGAAGCCCTGAAGAAAAGCATCGCCAACGCACCTCTGAGTCTGGCCGGTACCAATCTCGCCTCGTCGATACTGCCGGCTCTCAAGCTGCTGGCGCCGTTGCCGAATTACCGCCGGGCGGTTTACGTGATTACCGACATGACCGAATCGGCCTGGAAACCCTTCGTTGAAAAATACGACCTGGCAAGAGTCGATAAGGGCATCGACCTGATCATGGTGCCGGCCGGCAGCACCGCACCCGAAAACCTTGCCGTAACCGGTCTGGAAGTCGATGCGCCGGTAATCATGAGTGGTCGCAAGGTTCCGGTCAAAATCAAGGTCGCCAACCATGCGACGCGGGCCCGCAAGGCCAGGCTGACCCTTTCTGTCAATGGCGAGCGCAAATTCGACCGCGAAATCGAAATCGAAGCCGGCCAGGAAAAGGAAACCACCATCGAGGTTGCCTTTGCGAAAACCGGCATGAACCATCTGGTCGCGGCTTTGCCCGCCGATGCATTGCCCTATGACGACGAGCGGCACATCGCCGCGCGGGTTTTCGAACCCTGTCGGGTGCTTCTGGTGAGGCCCGACAACAACCCCGGCCAGCCTGAAAACCGCGAGGATATTTTTGTCAGATTTGCTCTGAATCCTCTCAATCGCAGTAAAGAAAACAACTTTGTCGTTGAATCGCGCGGTTCTGGCGAAGTTAAGACTCTCGACCCGAAAAATTACGCGGCAGTGATTCTGATCAACCAGCGCCACCTCGATGCAGATTTTGTAAAGCGCCTTTCTGATTACCTGCTGGCCGGCGGCAATTTGATCACATTTCTTGGCGACCGCAGCGAGCCTGACTGGTATAACAAAAATCTCATAGACGATCTCGGCGGCGGCTATCTGCTGCCGGCGCGCATATTCAAGCGGGTTGGCAACGCAGTCAGCAAGACGGTCGGTTACCAGCTCACCGATCTCGATGCCGGTCACCCGGCTTTCAGCCTTTTTGCGCGCGATGGCAACGGTGACCCGGGCCGGGCACAGATTTTCGAATTTTTCCAGGTGCGGCCGAACCCGACCGCAATGCTGTTGAGTCGCCTTAGTCACGGTCTGCCGGGTATTGTCGAGGAAAAGCGCGGCCGTGGCCGTTCGATGCTCGTCACTTTTACCGCAGATACAAGCTGGTCTAACTGGCCGGTGCGTCCGACCTGGCTGCCATTTCTGCATCAGACACTGATTTCTATGATCACTGCCAGCGATGTCAATATCGGCAGCATCAGACCCGGAATGCCGGTTTCGGCCACGATCAGCGCCGAAGCCAATGACAAGATCGTTCTCAAGCTTCCTGATGGCAGTGAAAAGGCCGTTTCAACGCAGGTTGCCGCCCAGGGGCTGATTCATTTCACGACGCGCGACACCGATCAGGCCGGCTATTACGAGATTCACACCGGCGGCGGCAAAAAGCTGGTCACTGCCTTTGCGGTCAACCCGCCACCCGAAGAAAGCCGCCTCGACCGCATCAATCTGCGCAAAATTCCGCGTTTTATTCCGCTGACACATGAGGCCGGCCGTGGCCCCGGCGTTAAGGAAAAAGTCTCGCGCCTGCGTGATGGATACGATCTCGGTGGCGCCGCTCTGCTGCTGCTTGCTCTGCTGGCTCTCTGCGAAAGCTGGGCCGCCAATCTCCCTGCCGCTAAAAAAGGAGACTACCCTGCCTGACGCTTTTTGCCAAAGCATCGGCGTAGCCGGGCAGGAATTGAATTGAAATTATGGAAGAATATTCTGAAGAAGTCTGAATGTTTGCGAAGGTGAACTAATGTTTCTGTTAAGACTGTTAGGCTTCAACACCGGGCCGATCCGGGCAATCGAATCGGCCGGTCTGCATCTCGGCTGGGGTTGGGCCGGTCTGGTTCTGACCCTTCTCGTTATGGTGCCGATGGCCTGGCTGACCTATCGCTGTGAAGGCAAGAATATTCCGGCGTCAATGCGGCGACGCCTGCTTTCGCTGCGTCTCGCCTGGGTAGTGTTGCTGGCTCTGCTTCTGACCGGGCCGGTTCTGGTTATTTCGGGCTGGATACCTCAGAAGAACCGTCTTGCAGTGATGCTCGATACGTCGCGCAGCATGAGCATAAAATTTCAGGGCGAATCGCGCCTTGATAGAGTTAAGAAGCTTTTCAACAAAGGTTTTGTTAAAAAGATAGAAGACAAAACCGGTATTTTTCCTGAAGTTTTCAGCTTTGCCGATAACGTTTCGCCGGTTTCGCGCCAGGAAGTCGAACAGTTCAATTTCGCTGCCGAAGGCAATCAGACCGACATCAGCGGCGCTTTGCGCAATCTCATGGGCAATCTCGGCGAGGGCAGTCTGCTCGGCGTCATCATGCTGACCGATGGTGTCAGCACCACCGGCGAAAACCCGCTGACCGCACTCAGCAATATGCGCACTCCGATATATTTTGTCGCTCCGGGCGCCGATGGCGAGGCTCCTGATCTGGCACTGCACCTTCCAAAACCGCCGGCACTCGGCTATCTGAATTCGAGCGTCAGAGTCAGGGGCGAAGTAAGTCTGCACCGTCTCGCTACTTCAGCGGTAGAAGTAACGATTACCCGCGATGGCAAGCCATTCACGACTGCCATTGCCAGTTTCGCGGCCGATACGGGTCGCGCGCCTTTTGCTTTCAGTATTCCCTGTGATACCGAAGGCAGTTTCCGTTTTGAAATGAAGATTCCGGGCGTCGCTGACGAGTTGACCGCCGACAACAACAGTGTCGGCTTTCTGCTGAAAGTCGTCAGAGAACGCCTGAATGTGCTGGCTTTGAGCGGCCGACCAACCTGGGACATGAAATTCATCGGCAACGCCCTGTCTACAGATCCGAACGCCAGGTTAACTCACTGGGTGAGAATCCGTGATGACCGCTGGGTTTGTTCGCGTGATTTCAAGCCTGAGCGGGCGGTAAGTGCGCTGAATCTCAGCGATGATCTCAAAAATGCCGACGTGGTTGTGCTCAACGGCATGCCGCACAGCTTTCTGCAGCCGGTTGAAGCTGAACTAATCAAACGTATCGAGGCCGGCAGTATCGGCATGCTGGTTCTGCCTTCGGGGCAGACCTTTGCCGAACTTGGTTACGCCGGAACCGAAATCGGCGCGCGCCTGCCGGTAAACATCGGCGATGAGCTCTGGCGCGGCAACCCCGGCAATATGGTGCTGCCATCGAGCGAAACGCCATATAATTTTCTGCGACTCGTCGATGATCCGATTCAGAATCTCGAATTCTTCGCGACTCTGCCAAAATTTGACGGGCTTTATGAATACAGCGGTTTGAAGCCGGGCGCCGAAGTACTTATCAGATCGACGGTTCGTGGTGCTTCTGACCTGCTGCCGTTCATGCTGCAGAGCCGTGCCGGTCAGGGCCATGTTATCATGCTTGCGGGCGGGCCGGTCTGGCCGCTCGGGTTCAGGCTGGTGCCGACCGACCGCGGTATCTCGCCATTCTCAGCGATGGTGGTCAATATGTTCAAATGGCTTGCCAACCGCCGTGAAGACGCCCAGATAAGTCTCGAACTGCCATCGTCGCGCGGCTACGTCGGACAGGCAACCAGCGTCAGAGTCTGGGTTCTCGACAGCAAAAACCAGCTGCAGGCAAACGCTCAGGTGATGCTCACAGTCAGAGACGAAAAGAACAATGCCAACAGCGTTCAGTGCATCGAAACCTCAGAACGCGGCTGCTATGAGGCGGCTTTTGTGCCGGCTTTCCGGGGTCTGCACAAGATCGAAGCCGAAGCCCGTTATCAGGGCCGTGAACTCGGTCGAACCACCGGCGAAATGCTCGTAGAAATGCCGACCGCCGAATTTGACGAGCCGGTAATCCGTGAAGCCATGCTTCGCCAGCTCGCCAGCGAAACCGGCGGCCTGTTCGCTACCGATGCCGATGCTGAAAAAATCATCGCTGCCATCGATTCGGTTCCAGGCCAGAAACTTGAAAGTCGCAGTCTAGACCTGCGCGACAGCTGGCTGCTGCTTCTGGTTCTGCTGCTCCTGCCCATGGCAGAATGGTATCTGCGCCGCACCGGAGGTTTAAGCTGATGATCAACCCCCGCCGTAATTTTATCTTCAACTCTGCCGCAAGCCTTTTGTTACTACTGCTGCTGGCGCTGACACTGCCGTTGGTGGCGGGCGAATTCGACCGCATGGTGATCCCGCGGGTCAAATACGATGGCGGCGGTGACTGGTATGTCGGCCCGACCTCGATGCCGAATCTGCTCAAACAGGCGGGTGAGCGGCTGAATATGCCGGTGCAGGTCGAAAATATTGCGGTTTCCATTTCTGATCCGGAGCTTTTCCGTTACCCGATGCTGTTTCTCACTGGGCACGGGCAGGTACGCTTCAAAGATCACGAAATCAATACGCTGCTGATTTATCTCGATAACGGCGGCTTTCTCTGGGTAAACGACAGTTACGGCATCGACAAATATATCAGGCGCGAGATCAGGCGTCTATACCCCGATCGCGAACTGGTGCTGTTGCCGACCGATCACCCGATTTTCTCGATGATGTATGATTTTAAAGACGGGTTGCCGAAAATTCACGAGCACGATGCGAAACCGCCGGCTGCCTATGCGCTTTTCGACAAGGGGCGCATGAAAATTCTCTATACCTATGAGTCTGATATCGGCGACGGTCTTGAAGACGCCGGGATTCATACCAACGATACCCCCGAAATCAGGGAAAAAGCCATGCAGATGGCCCTCAATATCCTGGTTTACGTGATGATGCAGTGAGGTTGCTATGCAGAACGACAACCGGCTGAACCAATTTCTGCGTGAGTTCCCGCAGCTGAAGGAACGCCTGCAGACGCGCCTGGCTGCTTACCGGTCGGGCCGGCAGCTGCGGGTCATGATGAAATGCGCTTTCTGGGCCGCCGTTTCATTTTTTATCGGTCTGCTGGTCTTTCTGCTTGCCGAAAGAACGCCACTGCAGTCAGAGGGTTTCAGGCTGCTGGCTTCGGCGGTGCTTTATTACATGCTTTTCTGGTGGCTGTGGCACGCACTGACGGCCCTTTTCTCGCCACCGTCGCCAACTGCGCTTGCCGTCGAAATCGAGTCGGCAACCGGCCGCTTCAACACCGGCCTTTCGAGTGCTGTCGAATTTCTCGCCGGTGACAATGCCGCCAGTGACAGCCGCACTTCTGAAACGATGCGCCGCCTCACCATTGCCGAAATGGCAGAAGAGGTCAGCGATGCCGATATTTCTGCCACGCTCAAAGCTTTTTCGCGCCGGCGCTCAGCTTACACCATGCTGGTTTTCACTGTTCTTGCCTGTTTGTGGTATCTGATTTCGCCCGTAGAGGTTGGTATCGGCACGCGCCGCCTGCTGTTCCCGTTCACGGCGATTGCGCCCTGGTCGACTCTTTCGATCGAGGTCGAACCCGGGCATGGCCTGGCGGCAATGGGCGAAAGCATCGAAATCTCCGCCGTTCCGACCCGGCCGGTGACCGAGCCGATCGTTCTCGAACTTTTCGAGCCCGACAAAACCGAGAGCAACCGCGTCGAAATGTATCCCGACACTACCGCCTCTCAGAGCCGCTTTGTCTACACCCTCAACTCGCTGCAGGCATCGCTCGACTATCAGGTGCGCTGCGAAAAATTCGTGTCACAGAGGTTCTCGATCAAAGTCATGCCGCGCCCGCAGGTTAAACGCCTGCAGGTGACGCTTTTTCAGCCAGCTTATGTTGCCACCGGCCCAGTCAAACTTCCGGAAAACGCCGGCGACGGCGAGGCATTGACCGGTAGCCGGGTGCGCCTCGATATTTTTGCCGATCAGAAACTGTCCGTTGGCGGTATCGTGCTGCAGGCCGGTGCGACCCAGACCTGTGAAATTCGTAACAACAGCGAATTCAGTTATGAATTTGCCCTGGCTACCGATACCAGCTATTCAATCTATCTACAGAATGAAATCGGCCTGATTAACGAAAAGCCAGTTATTTACAGCCTGAAAGCCAGAAATGATGCGTCGCCGACTGTCGAATTGCTCAAACCGGCCGCCGATATCCCTTTCCCGACGTCGAAAAGGCTTGATATCAAGGCAGTTGGCCGTGACGATTACGGCGTCAAGGCCATGGTGCTTTATTACAGTGTCGGTGAGCGCAGTTCGCTGATTCCGCAGAATATGAAGTCTGATTTCAGGCCGATGCCGGAATATGAAGTCGAATTCCCCTGGATGCTCGACACGCTGGCGCTGCAGCCCGGCACCCGGGTCAGCTATTTCGTGCAGGTCGAAGATGCGCAGCAACCGCAGCCAAACCTGGCTTCGACGACGACCTATTTTATCAACATGCCGTCGATGTATGACATGTATCGTGGCGAAGAGGCCTCACAGGGCGAGGTGAGCGAGCAGCTCGAAAAGTATCTCGAAAACCAGAAGCTGCGCAAGGAAGCACTGATGAAGGCTTACGAAGAGATCAAGCACGAAGAGAAGCTCGATTTCGAAGCGCAGCAGGCGATCGAAAAGGCCCTTGAACAGGGCGAAAAGTCGGCAAAGGAAGCCGAAGATATTCTCGAAAACTTCAAGAAACTGCAGCAGAATATGGAAAACAACCCGTTCAGCTCGCCGGAAGCCCTCGAGCGCATGCAGAAAGTCAGTGAACTGATGAACGAAGTGCTCGATGATGAAACGAAAAAAATGATGCAGCAGCTGCGAGATTCGCTGCAGGACATGAAAATCGACCCGAAAGACATTCAGAAATATGAAGAGGCCTTCAAGATGGAAGAATACCTCAAAGGCCTCGATCGCACTATAGACCTGCTTGAGCAGGTGCGAGAACAGCAAAAATTCAATTCACTCGCCAACGCCATCGAAGATCTGCACAAGCGTCAGCAGCAGATTGCTTCTGAAACCGCAGCTCTTAATGAGAAAATGAAGAACGGCGAGCTCAGCGCCGAAGAAGAGGCGCAGCTGAAAGACCTTAAAGACCAGCAGGAAAAAATCAACAAAGAGCTTGAGCAGCTGCAGAAGCAGGCTGAGGAGATGACTGCGAACCGCAAGAGTGAAGATTACAAGCAGAACCCCATGCTTGAAGACGTGAAGAATATTCGCGATCAGATGAAAAACGACGACTATCAGAAGCGCGGTGAAGATATCAAACAGGATATGGCGCAGAAGAGTCTTGATTCAGCCGCTGAGAAGCAGCAGAGCATGCTCAAGTTTCTCGATGCGCTTAAGAAAAATGCTGAACAGATCAGTCAGCAGTGCCAGAGCTGCTCTGGTTCGCAGCTCGATCTTTCTGCCTATATCAGCAGGGCATTGCGCGTTTCTCACGATCAAGAAGCCCTCTATCACGAAATCAATGAAATGCCGAATCAGTTTATGCGCGGCCAGCAGCCGCAGATCGAGGGTGTTATCGACCAGGTTTCGCTGCTGCAGGTGCTTGTAAAACAGCAGGGTGCCGAACTCGAAGTCGATCTTGACCAGCTGATAAAAAGCAGTTTTGCCGTCGATCCGACTGCGGTTGAGGCTATAAAGGGCTCGCAGCGACTGTTTTCGAATATCGTCAAAAATCTCGAAGACCGGGCTCTCGACCAGGCCTGGGAAGACCAGCAGGAAATCGTTCGCAGCTTTAACCGTCTGGCGGCTGAACTGATGCGCGCCCAGGATAAATCCGGCAACAGCGGCTCTTCATCTAACCCGATGGATGCCATGCAGCAGTTTAAAAATCTGACCCGCCGCCAGCTGAGCCTGTATCAGCAGATGATGAAGCGTCAGATGTCCCCTGGCGGCCAGTCACCGGAAGAAATGAAGCGCCTGGCCATGGAACAGCGCCAGATTCGTGAAGCTCTCGAAAAACTGATGCGCGAAAACCGCCAGCAGATGAATTCGATGGGTCGTCTCGAAGATGTCATGAAAGACATGCAGGACGTCGAAACCCAGATTCTCAACCCCGAAATGCGCCAGAAGGTTGCCGAAAAGCAGAAGTCGATCTATGACCGCATGCTGCGCGCCCAGAAAGCGGTTAAAGACCGCGACGAAGAGAGCGAAGAACGCAAAGCCCGCAAAGCGAGTGAAATTACCCAGCAACAGCCCGACAAACCAATCGGCGAAATCGGTTCAGATACGAGAGATCTGAGCAAAGACTTCACCGGCGACCTGAAAGAGGAATTTCCGCCCTCGTATAAGCCGCTGCTGAACGATTATTACAAATCCCTGAATATCTACGGGGGTGACAAATGAGAAAGATTTTGGTCCCTGAGCTTGTCGAAGGGCCGCGCAGGCGTGAATCTATTCCGGTCCCTGAGCTTGTCGAAGGGTCGTGCAGACGTGAATTTAACAATATTTTTGCTGATATGCCTGCCTTCGCAGGCATGACGGCGAGAATCGTCGTGTTGCTGATATTCATGTTTTTCAGCCTGGCTCTGGCTGTTGAAGCGCAGAATCTGACTTACTCACCCGAAGCGGCCGATCTGTATCAGAATGCGATGGGGGCGTTGCGCATGCGCCGCCTGAACCTGGCGCGCCAGCAGTTGAAAGAAGTTATGGAAAAATACCCCGGCGACGTGCATGCCTCGCTGGCACGCCGGCAGATCGCCGCGATCATGCGCGATCAGAAAGAATTCGAAGCAGCGATCGAGCTGCTCAACGATATTATCGCCAAAGACCAATCTGAAGATACTGTGCGCATGGCCCGAGAAGAGCTGCTCGACATTCTCTTCGAGCTGCAGCGTTTCAAGCAGGGCATCGAGCTGATCGAGGGCTGGCGCAAAGGCAAAGAGCAGGATGTGCTGCTCGGCCGACAGCTGGCCAGGTTTTATCTGCAGGCCGGTCGCAAGGATGAGGCCTGGCTGCTGCTTGAAACTTTTGTCGAAACCGGCAATGCTCCTGATGCTTTCAAAGAACTCCTTGATCTGGCGGTGCGCACCGGCGAAGTCGAAAAACTCCTCAACACTCTCGAAACCAGGCGCAATCGTTATCGCAGTGAGGTTTTTGCCGAATATGCCTCTGAATGCCATATTGCGCTCGGGCGCAAGGACAAGGCAATTGTCGCG
Source organism: uncultured bacterium (assembly GCA_964522035.1). Taxonomy (GTDB): domain Bacteria; phylum Muiribacteriota; class Ozemobacteria; order Ozemobacterales; family Ozemobacteraceae; genus Rifleibacterium. The sequence goes on along the minus strand of CAZFUG010000081.1, from coordinate 4,137 downwards.
ATTCTTGAGGCCGGCGAACAGCTCGATTTCAGTCTGATGCTGCTGCGCAAGCTGGCCGACCTCTATACCGACACGAATGCGATGGAAAACGCCATAACCACCCATGAGCGGGCTTTGAAAATTTTGCCCGACGACTGGGTTACATTGCGCAAACTCGGCCATTGCCGGTTCGTTCTTGGGCAGAAGAAAGAGGCGATCGAAACCTGGCGCCGGCCACTTGGCGGCGGCAGTATGCCGGCCCGCGAATTTTTCACCGAATACACTACCGTGCTGATTGAACATCAGCTCTATGAAGAAGCTCTACAGGCTTTCGAAGAAGCACGAAAGATGCTGCAGGATCCCACTTTGTTCTCAGAAGAAAAGGCCACGGTTCTCGATGCAATGAACCGGGCTGCCGAAGCGCTTGAAGAATATCTGCATGTTCTGACTGCCGGCATCTACAAGCCGGAAGTTTTTGACAAGCTCTATGAGAACACAGCACCGGGCTTTTCGCTTGAAGAACGACTGCTTAAACTGCGCGAACAGACACAGAACCCGGCTATCATGCAGGCTCTGCTCGAGTTCTATTTCAGGCGTGCCGATGCGCGTGATATAGACAAGATCGAGGCAATTGTCAGCGCTTCTGCCGGCGGCTTCGATTACGCGTTTTACGAACGTCTCAAGCAGGAAGCCCTTCTGATTCCGACAGCTTTTCATTTCGATCTGGCCGAAAAGGTCATGAATTCACGCCCAGAATCGACGGTTGAACTGATGCTGGCAGATCTGCTGCTGCGCATGGCACCGCACGAAGACACCTGGGAAACCAGAGCTTACGATAATGCTGGCCGCATCGTAAAAGAGCGTGGGGTTGCCGATGCCGATCTCAAGGCGACATTGCTTCTCGATCTGGCGAAATTTGCCATCGAACAACGCAACGATCTGGCCGCTGCCCATGATTTTATCGATCGTATACTGCAGACCGACCTTCTGCAGGCTGTGCCATCAAAGGCTGTTTTTGCGGCTCTGCTGAAAGCCCGCGTGCTGGTTTATGAAGAAAAATTTGCGGCGGCTGAATCATTGCTGAATGAACTGGGAAAGAAACTTGAAAACCCTGATTTTGAAGCCATGGAAATGGGCGCTGCCGACCGCCAGGACCACATCAGTCTGCATCAGATCGAATCGGCCCGTCTTGCCATGCATCAGGGTGATTACCAGAAAGCCCTGGGTGAGCTGAAAAAGATCGTCGAAGATACTTCAGAAGGCGATTACGTCAATGATGCACTCGAAATGGCACTGTTTATAACCAGGCGTTCGATCGGTGATTTTGACCTGCTGAAACGCTCGCTCAAGGCCGAACGGCTGATTCATACCGGCAAATTCACTGAAGCGGCAACCGAAATCACCGAAGCGATCGGCAAAAATGCCTCGGCAACTGCGCTTGTCAGCGAGATGCAGGCCGACCTGATTCTGCTGCGGCAGAATGCTTCTGACACCGCTGAATTGCTGCAGGAAATCGAAAATTATGCCAAAGATAACCCGACTGGCTTCAAGACTGCCGATCTGCTTGAACTGAAACTGCGTCTGCAGAAGAGAAGTCAGGCGCCGGAGGCTGAAATCAGGGAAAGTCTGCAGACTTTCGTCGAGACTTTTCCCTCAGATCTTCGCAGCGGCCGATATAAAAAGATTCTCGCGGCCATGCACGGCAAAAACGGCAAGGAGGAAAAGAAATGACCGATTCTGGCAGTCACAAAGGCCGAAATCAGCTGTTTCTGATGGTTTGTCTGCTCTGTTACACCTTGATGGGCGCATTGCCGGCTCAGGCTCAGAAGCTGCTGATTCCGATGGATGATTCGCAGTCTGATCATTTGCGCGGCTACGGCGTGACTTACTGGGTGCTCGACAAGACCGGCACCGACGTTGAGTGGTTGTTGAACTATCGCAGCGGCTCGTTTCTGACCGAAGATCTGCCAGAGATTCGCGAGCGGGCGCGAACTGCCGGCGTGACGCTCGAGCCGGTTTCAGATGCCCAGGTCGGTCAGATTTACGCGCAGATCGAAGAAGAGAACATGGAAAAGGTGCTTCTCGAAAAGGCCCCGAAAGTGGCGGTTTATTCGCCAGACTACGCCGAACCCTGGGATGACGCGGTTACGCTCGTGCTCAATTATGCCCAGATACCGTTCGAGAGTTTTTACGACGAAAAGGTGCTCAACGGCGAGATAAGCAAATATGACTGGGTGCACCTGCATCACGAAGATTTTACCGGCCAGTTCGGCAAGTTTTATGGCTCGTTCAGGTTTGTCGACTGGTATCGTAAGCAGGTAACCCGCGCCCAGCTCGAAGCGCAGAAGCACGGATTCAAAAAGGTCAGTGAAATGAAGCTTGCGGTAGCACGCGGCATCAAAAAATTCGTGCTCGATGGCGGTTTTCTCTTTGCGATGTGCTCGGCGGCAGATTCTATCGATATTGCGCTCGCTGCCAACGGCATCGATATTGTTGCCAGAGAGATCGACGGCGATGATGCCGACCCGGTCGCGCAGAGCAAGCTTGACTACGATCAATGTTTTGCCTTTAAGGATTTCAAGATCATCACCGATCCGATGATTTATGAATTCTCTGATATCGACGTTTCGAACAATTACAGCGGTGATGCCGGTACCATGCGCCTGTTCGAGTTTGCCGCCAAGGTCGACCCGATCCCGACAATGCTTACCCAGAATCACCGCAACGTCATCGATGGCTTTTTCGGGCAGACAACATCTTTTCGCAAGTCGCTGCTGAAGCCATACGTGGTCGTGATGGGCGATAACAACGACGGTGTTTCGGTTAAATACATCCGTGGCGATATGGGCAAGGGCTTTTTCAGCTTTTACGGCGGCCACGACCCTGCCGACGTCAGTCACATCGTCGGTGAAGGCCCGACCAGAATGGAACTGCACAAGAACAGCCCAGGCTACCGTCTGATCCTCAACAATATTCTTTTTCCGGCGGCAAAAAAGAAAGAAAGAAAAACCTGACCGCACATGATCTCATTATTTCTGCATCTGCTGGTGCTGGCATACGGCACGGTCAACCTTTGCGGCTCATTCAAACTGGTGCCGCTGGCTTCGACCGTTCTCTGGTTCTTTGCCACGCTGGTAATTCTGGTGCGCTGGCTCCCGGATTACGTTGACCGTGAAACCTCTGCCGGCCGGGTGCCATCTTTTATCGGCACCCAGGAAAAATTTTTATGGGCCGTGGTTCTCTGGATTCTTCTTCTGCACGTGCTGGCCAACCCGGCTGAATTGATGTTTCCGGGGTATGTTGCAAGACTGCCGCAGATTCTGCCGATGCTGATTTCTTTGTTTCTCTACCTGGGCCTGTCTTATCCGGCCATGTTCGAGATGTATCGCCTTTTTCGGCCGATTCTCGACCCGAAGCAGAGCAGCCGTGATTTTTTCAGGGCGCGCATGACCGTGCCGATTCTGTTTTTTCCGCCGATCATGTTCTGGATGCTGATCGAAGATCTCAGCAGCGGCGGCATGGAAGCCCTGGTTGAAATCAAGTTGATGGCAGTAGCGCCGATCTTTTTCATCGCTCTTTATCTGGTCTCGCCACGCCTGTTCAACTGGGCCTGGCGTGCCGAAGACAATGACTACCCAGAACTCGAAACCGCGATCAGAAAAATGTCTGAGCGCGCAGAAACTCCTGTTTCGGGCATAAAAATCTGGGATACGTTCAATGAGCCGGTGCCAAACGCAGCGGTTGCAGGTCTTTCGGCGCGGTATCGCTACGTCTATATCACGCGCTATCTGCTGACAATATTCTCAGCCGGGCAGGTCGAGGGCGTCGTGGCTCACGAACTCGGTCATCTGCGGCTTGGGCATGTGGTCACCTACATGCTCTATTCGATCAATCTGATTCTCGTGTCAGTTCTCTTTAAGCTCAGTGTAATTACCTGGCTGCCGCAGTATTTTACCAGCTCGGCCTGGGCCTCATTTGCCGAAATGGTTATTTTTCTAGGCATTTTTGCTGTGACCTTTACGGCTCTGGCGCGTTACAGTGAATTTCAGGCCGACGCCTTCGCGGTGTCGGTCACCGATGCCGATACTTTTGCTTCTGGCCTCGAACGGCTTGAGAGCATGATCATGCCACCGCCGTCATTTATTCCGCACTGGTTGC
>CAZFUG010000080.1:8644-15955 GCA_964522035.1 uncultured bacterium | reverse complement strand
GGGTCACAAAAATACCGCTTAATTCTCTTAAAGATGGATCAAGAAAAAATCTTTGCAGTATTTTTTCTGTTATTGGTCTTCTCCAGCTTTTATCGCCGACTCCCCTGACATGGCTTATCTGTGAATCATTTTCTTCATCGAGTATGTGCCATATTGCCCTGGGAATTTTCTGAAAAAGCTTCGGAGCCTGAAATTGTCTCTTCATTACTGCCGAAGAGTCTTTTAAACTATTCTCATACTGAAAACCGGAAACAACTCTGCTGATATCTGGATGCATTCTATGTTGCTCATTCAGCAAAACCAGGTTATCTGTTAATTTCTTTGTTGATTGAAGATGACTCAAGCAGCTGCTTGTAAGCCACTTTGAAAGTTCTGGTGCGATAGCACATGCTGATTTACTTATTGGTGCGAGCTGTAAAGGGTCACCAACCCACACAACTCTTTTGGCACCAAGCATTGAAAGGGCAGCTCCTGCGGCTCTTGATATCAACCCGGCTTCATCGATAACAATTGTTGAAAAGGGGCTAAAACCGGGTCGCAGATAATCTTTCACCTGACTGGAAGACAATAATTCCAGCGCCTTAAAAGCCGTTGCAACAATTACTTTTGCATTGCCTGAGACAAAATGCTCAATTGCACGATTCGACATGGCAGCTTTAATTTCTTTTAATTCTTGCTGAATCACGGCTCTTTCATCACTGCTCTTGCATAAGTGAAGTTTTTCCTGCAGAGCCTCAATCTGCCTTAAGAGTTCTGTTTCAGTTCCTTTTAACAAACCAAGAAGTTTTTTTTCTTTAAATTCTTTGTAAGCGGCCCCCTTGCCAATTCTTAAAACGCTACCTTCAGACAAGAGTTCAGAATACCGTTGGTTAAGAAACTCACCGATGCGTAACGCCACCTCATCAGTAGCTTTGTTTGTTGTTGAGACAATCAAAATCCTTTCTTCAGGATCTTCAAAAACACTGGCAATCTGTCGCCCCACCGTGGTGGTCTTACCGGTCCCAGGCGGTCCCCAGAGAATACACCAGTCTTTTTGCCACATTGTTTTTAATTGAGCAATTGAGTAGGTCGAATTCCCTTTTCCCTGAACATCTTTTGCTTTACCCGCACATGCGCCAAGCCTTTTAGTCAGTGATTCAGCAAGAAATGAAAATTCATTATTGTTATAAATCATATTCAGATATCGCAGAAACTCAAATGGCTTGATATAAAAAATCCCTGTTGAAGGCTTCTTTGAAAGATTACCCACAAAAACATAAATGAAGCCGTTTTCATTATCGACTTCAATAACCTCACCAGCCCAGATTAAACCTCCCCTGTCGTCACAGGAATTCTTCGCATATTCAGATAACCTTTCAAGCTCGCCCAGGTCATTTAATGTGTCTCTTTTAGCTGCCTTAAAAGCTAATCCGCCTTCCCAGTCCCAGCCAAGATCAACATTCAGGTCTATTTCCATCTTAAAAATAGCCTCACCTAATTCTGCCGACTGCGTTACGTTTTTACACCTCAGCTGCTTCCATTTAATAGAGCTGGAATACTCGTAATTTACTGCTCTGGCAGCATTAAGATAATCGTTTTTTATACCCTCGTGCAGGTTTAAAGATACGTTGAATCGGTTTTTTGTGACAATTTCGGCCAGGGGCTTAACATTCTGCTCATTTTGGTGACTTTCTAACTCTGAAATCACTGACACATCTCTATTTTGGGGGCATCTTTCTCTAAGATGCTTTTCAAGCCTTTTTGCACTGACAGAGTTCTGACATTTTGGACACAGAACCATATCTCGTTTTTTTTCAGGAACCGTCGGAGCAGTTTTTGTGACGGTTTCAACTGGTGCGAGAACTTCTTTAACAATCGCTTTGGGCTTTGGCTTTTTTGCTGGGATTCCCATTTCTGAAGCCTGTAATGGCACAAAACCATGATCTTCGCGCAGATGTTTTAACATTCCCCGTAAGGAACACTCTCTATGACAATCCAAGCACTTAGCCCAATCTCTATCTATCAATCGGTAATTTGGTTTTTTTGCCGATTTTGGTCTTGGCACATCGTCTCTGTTTTCTTTAATAATAAGCTTCCCGGGCAATGCCGGTTTATTCTTTTTCATATCACTCTCACTCCGATTTGTCGAACCAGATAAGAGCTTAATGCTGATATTTTCGAATATATAAACATGTTCTAAAACTGCTAACAGGAGCATCCACATCTTGGCTACAAGACACCGATGAAATTCGCCTCAACTGAGAAGTTAAAGATGGCCAATTTTACCAGATCATTCCAGAGCACTTACATAAAATGGGCAAAAAATAAAAAAAAGCTAAAAAACCAAATAGTATGAGTGAGGACAATCAAATACTCCATCGCAAACGCCGTCCAATCGGGACCATGACCAATTGCATGGAAAATTCGTGAGTGCAGTGGGAATATGAAGAGGCCCGTCGAGCTGGGTGTTCTTTTCAACGAAGCGGTCGGGCTGACTTTTTTCGTATGATCTGCCGTTATCTGCATTTCTACTCATTGTGATCTTCCTTTGACGGCCAATCGAGAATATGGCGGCGTTCGATCTCGGCTTTGAGTTCTTCTTCGCTTGGCAGGATCAGACGGTATTTTGAGGCAAAAAGCTGGCGGCTTTCGCTTAGAACAGAGTAACGAACAAGTGTTTCATCTTTGTCGGCGCAGAGAATGATGCCGAGAGTGGGGTTGTCGTCTTCACCGCGTTTGAGGTCATCGAACATGCGAACATACATGTCCATCTGGCCAATGTCTGAGTGAGAAAGCTTTTTTGTCTTCAGGTCAATGAGAACGAAGCATTTGAGCAGATAATTGTAAAAAACCAGATCAACATAAAAATGACTGGTTTCGGTGCTGACGCGATACTGGCGGCCAACAAAGGAAAAGCCTTTGCCCAGTTCCATGAGGAAATCACGGAGGCGACCGACGAGAGCGGTTTCCAGTTTTCGTTCACTGGGGTCTGAGTGCTCAGGAAGGTCGAGAAATTCGAGAATGTATGGATCTTTGAGAAGGTGAAGAGGGCTGGTCTCTGTGTTGGCAAGTTCAGCAGTTTCAGGCGTCTTGAGCAACCGGTTGAAAGTCTGAGTCTCGATGGCTCTTTGCAGACTTCTGACGCTCAACTGTTGCCGGGCGGTTTCATTGATGTAATAGTCACGCGCCTGGGGATTTTCGACCCGCATAATCAGTCGCCAGTGCGACCAGCTCAATTCGCTACACAGTGTGTAGCTTTTTCCGGCGTCTGGGAACACGAGATAAAATTGCCTGAAATTCTTTAAATTAGCAACTGAGAGCCCTTTGCCAAATTCATCACCGAGAGCACGGGCGAGATGCCGGATAAGTTGAGTGCCGTATTCGGCCCGTGCAGCTCCGCCCTGCTCCTCTTCGACGATGCGGCGACCTATTTGCCAGTAGGCATCGACCATGGCAGCGTTGGCAGCAGCATAAGCCTTTCCGCGTGCCAGACGCAGGATAACCCGAACATCATCAAGTAGCCTGGCTGGTAAAGAAAGAACTTTAGATGCCATAGCCAAGACCTTTCAGATTCTTTTTGATTGTCTGCTCAAGTGTGGCCGATTCAGCAAACTGCTTATTCAGTTCGGCGACGAGGCGGGTCATCTTATCTTCAAAAGCCTCGTCATCGGCTTCGACTTCTTCGGCACCGACGTAGCGGCCCGGTGTCAGCACGTAGCCATGCCCGGCGATGTCTTCGGTCTTGGCTGATTTGCAGAAACCGGCGATATCTTCATATTTTCCGGCAGTTTTTTCACCACGCCAGGCCCGATATGTCGATACGATCTTCTTAATATCTTCTTCGGTAAGTTCACGGTGAACGCGGTCAACGAGAGTGCCGAGTTTGCGGGCATCGATGAATAAAGTTTCACGGGCATGACCGCGATGTTTTCCGTCGTTTTTACTTTTGGTCAGAAACCACAGACACACCGGAATTTGCGTGCTGTAAAATAGCTGTCCAGGCATAGCCACCATGCAATCGACGAGATCGGCTTCGACGATCGCTTTTCTGATATCACCTTCGCCAGACTGATTTGATGACATACTGCCGTTGGCCAGAACGAACCCGGCCATGCCATCAGGGGCCAGATGGTGAATAAAATGCTGCACCCAGGCATAGTTAGCGTTGCCTTTCGGCGGCGTGCCATATTTCCAGCGCACGTCGTCATCGACGCGGTGCCAGTCTGAATCATTGAAAGGCGGATTTGCCAGCACAAACTGCGCCTTGAGATCTTTATGCAGGTCGCGCCTGAAAGTATCGGCGTGTTCCGGGCCAAAATCGGCTTCGATACCACGAATTGCCAGGTTCATGATCGCCAGGCGCCGCGTGGTAGCGTTGCTTTCCTGACCGTAGATGCTGATATCGCCAATACGGCCGCCGTGTTCGACAACGAACTTTTCAGACTGAACGAACATGCCACCTGAACCGCAGCAGGGATCATATACCCGGCCCTTGTAAGGCCCGAGCATTTCTACGAGCAGTCTGACAATACATGATGGAGTATAGAACTGGCCGCCGTTCTTACCTTCGGCACTGGCAAACTGAGTAAGAAAATACTCATATACGCGACCGAGCACGTCTTTTGCACGGTTCGCAGCATCACCGAGGCCGATAGTGCCAATAAGATCGATCAGCTCGCCGAGCCGGTGTTTGTCGAGAGCAGGACGGGCATAATCTTTTGGCAGCACGCCTTTCAATCTCGGGTTGTCACGCTCGATGGCGCTCATGGCATCATCGACAGTTTTTCCGATTGTCGGCTGCTTGGCATTGGCCTGCAGGTGTGACCAGCGAGCTTCTTTCGGCACCCAGAAAACATTTTCGGCGCGATACTCGTCGGCATCTTCCGGATCGGCACCAGCATAATCGCCTTCGCCGGCAAGCAGCTTCGCGCGCATTTCCTCGAATGAGTCTGAGATATACTTCAAAAATATCAGACCGAGCACGACGTGCTTGTATTCAGCCGCATCCATGTTGTTGCGCAGTTTGTCTGCAGCCAGCCAGAGCTTGGCCTCAAAACCTATATTTGCCGTAGATTCCCCGTTTGCTGCTTTTGCCTGCCTTTTTGCCATGACCATTCCTGTTCTGTGAGCACGAAGACACCCTCAGCATGGCATCTCCCGTGCCAACCCCGTGTACGATTTTTTATATCTGCATTGTATCAGCACGCATCCAACGCCGCAAGTTTTGTATCCCCGGACCCAGCGTTGAATCTGTGGCATATATCTTTCGGGGCCTTTGTTCGCCGTGCTTTGTTCTGGTATTATATAATTCACAGACCGAATATTCAGAGAGACTGAACTGCAGCAATGAAGCTTATAAACATTGAAAAAGACAACTGGTATGGCTGGCAGATGTTGCCAGGTTAGACCGGCGAACATTGCAGTCCGTATTTTTCACCCATATTCGTTACAGATTTTAAAGCCCACAAAAACGGGAAGGGCCTTTTCAGGATTGAATTTTTAAACGTGACTTATGCAGAAGGTGTAAGCGATTTTTCTGTCGAAATGAGAGTGCTGAAGCGGGCAAAAAATTATCTGGTCGGTGAGATCGCTGAAGATCATGGCATCAGCCCGGCCAGATGTGCCATCATCAGTAGCATCGAAGCCGAATGGTTACGACGATTCTGCCCGGAACTGGTCGCCCGACACGCACAGCTGACCAACCTGGATCTGAATTCAGAAAGCCTGGCCCAGCTTCTGAATGAAGCCTTTCTGCATAATCTTTAACAAATAAATGGCATGGTATGATATTGCATATACAGCGAAATCCTACGGCTGCAAGGATGTTGTCTGGAACCACTTAAATTCTTTACGCAAGTCAGATTTTATTTATAATTATGTTAGGTAGGCGGGGTTGTAGTCCATACAGCTGCTGGATAAATGGTCACATCACAGATACCAAGATAGAAATGACGAGATGCAAATTATGCGGGCAAGCGCGGCAGTTTCCTATTGCGCTTACCTGTATTCATAATCTGTTTTTTTCATAGATTTGGGAACCCATTCCGTTTTCCCGAAATTTGAAATAAGGGCAAACGATGTTTCTTTAACAATGTTTCCTTGGGTGTCATGTTCATATTTGATTTTATGGGTGCACCAGAAGATGGGGGTTGAGATTGCTTCGGTTTCTGTTAAAAAACCATCAGAATTATAACTGTTGGTATGTTTAACAATAATTTCATTGTATTCTGTGTCCTGCCGGGTGTTAACTAGTCTGATCAAAAAACCGTTATTGTCATAACTGTAGGCTGTTTCCTTTGTAACTTTTTCGTCACGATAGGACGTCTCTTTTATTTTCCTTCCATCCTGGTCGTAACAATAAATCGAACTAAAAACTTTTGGGGCAGCATTTTCTGACATGGCTGTAGATTTTGTAGAGTTTTCAGATGACGACACAATAAAGCCAAGTTCGTTATACTTAAATGCTCTTTTGGAACGTAAACCCTCTGGTATATAAGTTGGCCTAAGACTTTTTGTTTGCGTATCGAATGAGTAATTTTTTTTAGAAACCTCCATACTATCTATTTCGATTAGTCTATTGTTTTCGTCGTATTTAATCGTTTCCTCGGCAACAGATTCGTTAATAGATTCAAAAATAGCTCTGTGAACAAGTCTGTTATTTTTGTCGTATTGGTACACCCATTTACTAACATCATTCAATCTGTGATGTGTTTTTGATTTTAGCTTCCCTGTATCATCCCATTCGTAAATGATTTTATTAAATGGGTCTCCGCTTTTGGTGTATTTCGAAATATCTATGCAAGCCCCCTGCGGATTATAGGTAAAAATGCATTTTTGTTGCATTGAATCGTAAGAATCTAATTCAATTTTTTCCAGTAGATTCATGTTCTCATCATATACAAATTTAGTTTTATCCTCGGGGAATAAAACAGGTTGCCCAAACTTTTCTTGAATTTTGAAATTCGTCTCAGTCCTTGCTCGAACATTTCCTTTAATTTTAGCTTTTTCCGAAAAAAGTTCTTCTAACTCATCATCACTTATATTAATAATCTGATTGTTAATACTATCTTTATCGATAATATTTTTTTTTATTGTCTGAGTTCCAATACCATTGTTATTACAGCAACCATGGCTGAGCAAAATTGACACTACAGAAATAGCAGCTAAAATGATTTTTAGCACAGACATTTCTCCTCTTACTTTATTTTTTTTTACCGGTTTCCAAATGGGTGAACGCGGAGCCAACATTCTTTTGATTTTTGCGGGGGCAAGGCTGTGAGACACACTTAATTTCGCCCAACTTTACACTGAGTTTTAAAGTTTGTCAAATTG
>CAZFUG010000080.1:0-8634 GCA_964522035.1 uncultured bacterium | reverse complement strand
CTTTTTTGCAAATTTTTATTTTAGCCGCATTACATGATTTTTTTTCGAATAGAAAGGTCGATCAAGGGATGCCTCTATAATAGTGGGCCCGGTGGTCAGAAAGAACTCAGAAATGCGCCAAAAGAAACGGTCTTCATGCTTCCCAATGTTTGTTTTCAAGAATAAATGGGCTTCGCTGTTAGTCAAAATTTTCAGACCAGCAAAGAAAAAAATACGCTGCCCTAGTAAATTGAAAGCTGGGCTGACCGTTTTAAATCAATTTGCTATCCTCTCTGAGGAAGATCCCTAAAAAATAACGGGCTGTGAGGACCCGTTATAATTCTGGCGTCAGTTATTCTTCAACAACTGAGACCTTTTCGCGCTGATACTGTTCGCAGAATGGTGCGGCAGGGCAGTAAGATTCGCATCTTATGCTTTTGCCTGGCCGGAATACAAGGTGGTGCTTGTCACCGGCGGCTTTACATGCTGCCTCTGCTTCGGTTTCGTCTTCGAACAGTTTGACTGCGGTCTTGCGGCCTTCTTTCATGAGGGCATAGACATTGGCAGTCTGCCAGCGTTCTTCTGCTGAGCATTCTGGTAACTTATCCCGGGCGGCCTGGTGGAGTCGAATGCGTTCGTCGATATACTCTTCGCATTTTTCCTCGCTCCAGAGCGGGATTTCGATAGTTACCACGGGCTGAGTCGGGTAGTCTGTGCTGCGCTGAGCCTGGCTTTTACTCCAGTCGCGCAGGATCACGACGATCTGAAGCTGGTTAACAGTATAACCGTGTTCACGCAGAATGGTAGCCAGTATGTTCATCTGGGCAATCCACTCTGAGCGTGAGCCATTCTTAACGGAATAGCACGAGGTTACCTTGTAGTCGGTGAGTATGCCGGACACAGGGTCGAACCTGTCGAACTGGCCGGAGATATTCCAGCCCTGGCGTTCAATTACGAGCCGGGTTTCTGTATCTGCAACGTGTTCTGCACGTTCGAGAATGGCGTGCATAGCCTGGCCGAATAATGCCCAGGTGCGGTCTGCGGCATCTTCTTCGAGATCCTTGTAGTTGGCTCTTTCGAGTGCTACTTTTCTGGGCGGTGAAATCAAGCGGGTTACGCTGATGTCGCATGGACCGGAAGTATAAGGATCATTTCTGATCGCGTTAACGATAGATTCCGGAAGATTGAACTTGTTGGTAATTCGCATATTATGCGACCTCCTTGAGTTCGAGTTCTTTGCTGAAAGCGTTGATGACGGTATCGAGATCCGAGTCTTTGATCTCTGCGGATTCTTTGATGGGCCGGTCAAGGCCGATGAGATTACCGATGACAGCTTTCATGTCATCTGGTGTCTGACCGAGTTTGGCAGAGAGATTGAACAGGAGCCTGATCTTCTGCACTCTCTTCTGAGCATGTTCACCCTTGTTATCGGGTTTCTGAGGGGTCTTTTCTGCTTTGTCAGCTGATTCCGATTTCGGGTTACTGCTGACGCGGGTCTTCTTGTGTTCATCAAGATTGGTTACCTGCGAGGGTTTTGCAGGTTTCTGGGTATTTTCTTTTACCTGATTCTTGGGCATTGCTGCCTCTGCGTCGTCGTCTTCGTCGGAGACAACGCCAACCAGACTGGCGAGGGAATAGCGTCTGGCGTAGGTAATGGCTGATCCGATAGCCTGGGGACTGTCTTTGATGATGTTCATAGACAGCTGATCACTGATGTATTCGCCTGATGCGTGAACGAGCATGGTGGTCACGATCACGCGGTCTTCGATTACTGAAGTTCCCTGAATTACGGCGATCTGATTCTGGGAGAGCGCAGCTCTGCACGCCTCCATGATACTGGCAAGCGTAGCGTATTTGCTTCTGAAGTGCGGGTTCTGGGCGTCGAATGACGCGGGTTTCATTTCTCCCTGGGCTTTAGCAAGGGCTTCTGAAAGTTTTCCGATTGTTTCACTTCGTTCCATATTATTTTCCTCCTGAAAGCAAGAAGGGGAGAGACCTTTGATGGGCACTCCCCGAGTAACGGTAGTATTCATGCAGCATGGGCGATATATTCCGATGCTGCGTCTTCGAGTTGCTTACGGTCTTCTGGTATGAGACCGAGCTGTTCGTGTGTTTCAAAATCTGTAATTGCCTGGGCGATACCGAACATGGTGTCGTGCGGTTCTTTGCTGTAGGCAACCATAAACGGTTCTACAAGCTTGGCAGGCATGTGGGCCTGTCTAATAATGTTCTCAATGGCAAGCTGAGGATTGGCGATACGCTTTTCCTGAGACTGCCTGAGGTTGTTCACTGCAATGCTGAGCCTTTCGGGCACATGCTGCAGGACATGAGAGATATGATTCCAGAGATCTGCTTCTGGACGGCCACTATGGCGGCGTCTGAGAAGAGTTGCGCCTGCTACGGGCCCGGTCATTCCATTGGTGCAAAAAAGTCTCATGAGATGGAGACTGATGCTGAGGCTGGCATAACCAACCCCTGAGTTCTGAATGAGAATACCACCCCAGATAGTGCCAACGGCAGAGCTGCCGTGGTTATCGATGGGGTCGCCGATCCTGATTGAGTAGGATACGGTTTTGTCGGTGAAGTTTGCTCTGATCACTGGGATCTGAGATTCGCTCTGTTCAAGCGAATGAAGTATCAGGCTGCTGAGCATAGCATCTGATACGGGACTGTAGGTAGGGCTGACGAATGCTTTGAGTGTTCCGTCAGCATTGGCGTCTGTAAGGTCAGTCAGTCTGAGTTTGATCTGGCCGTTGGCGCGGCTGAAGCGCCTGTTAAGTTCGTATGCTTTTTCGTCGTTGCTGGCATTTTCGAACCAGCGGTCGAAGCGGATGCCGAGAAGATTTGCTATCTGTCTGCGGCTCCAGGGGGTGAGGGCGTAGTTGCCTTCACTGGGAACAACGATATTGAGATCGTCGTTCATTTTGAGATCTGAGAGATTCGTGATTATATCGGGCCTGTCGTGTGATTCCACGACGCCGATATGGTCTGCAAGGGTCTGCAGGGACATAGGTCTGTTGTCTTTCAATGTGTTGAAAGTGAGTAACATAAGAATATTCTCCTTGGAAATGGTTAAATAGCGCCATCTGGCGCAGTTGTGATTGGGTAGGCGTAAAAATGCCTGGGTGACGCGATATTTGCGTCTGGTAATTGGCACAGATCTGTGCCGGGAGTCACTGAACAGCCAGTGGCGAGCTTTTCGCACGTGCGCGAATTTTTACAGCTAAATTTTCTGCTGTGAGAAATTGGTTGAAAGATCCATTTTCTGCTGAGTTTCAGTCTTCTGAGCGTGGTTCTGAGCTTGTCGGGACTTTCTCTTCACGTTTTTTGAGCCTGTCTACGGTGTCTACGAGAGCGGTTGCAATTGTGATGATGTCCTTAATCGTCTGAATCATGGTCATAAGCCTTTTTCTCCTTTGAAAAATAGGATTTGAAGCGATGAATTCGCTTCTAAAGGGCTTATAACGCAAAAAAAATATTTTTTTACACCTCAAAACCGTTACCAGAAAGCAATTTGCAAAATTTCAAGGCTACGATCCTTGTCTAATTCGCCCCGGCTGCCTATATACCAAATAGTATCTTCACAAATTGCACCAGGAGAAGTTATATGGCCGAAAAAGTTAACAAGTCTGAGTTTAAAACCCTTGTCGAGCTGAGTTTCATAATGCGATACGAACAACTTCCGCCTTTTAACGATGGTTTTGTGACATCGAAACCCAACGGTTCCGGAAAGAAGCGCCTTAAAATGGTTCAACAGAACCTTCGGGCCAACTTTAACGGTGGAGTCTCGGATATCTGCAAGATGGCTTCCAATGCTTTGGCAATGGGCATTCATGCAAAACAAATGGGCGATCAATTCGCAGGTCTGAAAATGATTCGAACCGTTCTTGAAGCCAAGGGCTGCGATGACAGATTTATCAGAAGGGTTATGAGCCTGGCCGGGAAATTTCCAAAACTTGTACTTTGCTGCTGCTGGCCCAGTTCTGAATTAATGAGTGACCATCTTTATGGCCTGTGGCTGACGGGTTGGGGCGAGTGCGAAACAAGCCCCGGCGAAGTAAAAGCCGCAACTTGCGCGGCGGCCAAAGCCTGATTTGACGCGGGAAATAGGGTTTCAAATGCAAGAAATGTAAAAATATTGCTATTAGTGCTGCAAACGTGTTTTTTGACCGGTTGAATATATGTTTTTGAGGTTGAGTGTTTACGCATACTGCTCGGAACTGAAAGAAGATTAGTTCCGGACGCTCTTCATTGTGATCGAATTGCCTAGCCGGTTTCCAGACCTTTTGTCTATGGCTATGACAAGCTGTGACATCACTTTGGAATTGGACTGCACTTTCTGGGAGTATTGATATTCAAATACATTTTCTTCTGGTGATCACAAATGGGCAAGAAGCCTTTTAAAGACGAAAAATTTACTTTTGAGCATCTGACAAAATCGATCAGGCAGGCGCATCAGGAACTTGCCGCACAGACTTCGCGTGCTGTCAATGCCGGACTAACCCTGCGAAACTGGCTGATCGGGTGCTATATTGCTGAATACGAGTTGAAAGGCTCAGACAGAGCCGCCTATGGTGACAAATTGATCTCAGAACTGGCCGAGGCCTTACAGATGTAAACAATTGTAATCGTCGCCAGCTTTATGACTATCTCAGGTTTTATAAAGTTTATCCACAAATTGTGCGCACACTGTCGGCACAATTGCAAAAGCTTATTCCGGCTGATGTTCTGGCAATTTCAGAAAAAGTGCCCACACTGTCGGCACTATCTCGAATTACTCCTGACAAGTTGATTTCATGCCTTTCTTATAGCAATTTTAAGCAATTAATCGATCTGGAGGATGATACCAGGAGAGCTTTCTACGAGATCGAGTGTATTCAAGGAAACTGGTCGGTTCGAGAACTGAAACGCCAGATTGGCAGCCTGTATTACGAGCGATCTGGTCTTTCGCACGATAAAAAGAAGCTATCTGAATTGGCAAATCAGGCGGCTGAGCAATCCAGACCCGAGTTAACCATTCGTGACCCTTATATATTCGAGTTTCTGGGCCTTAAACCCAATGAGGTTATGGGTGAATCCCATCTTGAAGATCAGCTGACCGATAAACTGCAGACCTTTTTGTTGGAGATGGGGCAAGGGTTCTGTTTTGAAGCTCGTCAGAAGCGAATTCTGATTGGTGACGAATATTTCTTCATCGATCTGGTTTTTTATCACCGGATTCTGAAGTGCCATATTCTGGTGGGGCTGAAGCTTGAGCGATTCAGTCATGAAAACCTTGGTCAACTGAATACCTACGTGAACTGGTATCGCAAAAACATGATGGTTCAAGGCGATAATCAGCCATTGGGTATTCTTCTCTGCACCGATAAAAATCATGCTCTGGTCGAATATGCCCTTGCGGGCATGGATAACCAGTTGTTTGTTTCTAAATATCAGCTGGAGCTGCCTGAAAAAGAAGACATGGAGCGATTTATCGAAGAGCAGATACAAATTGCCGAATAATGAATTAAAACCTCGGCGGGATGTTCTGGTGAAAGCGGTGAAGCATAGTTCTACAGGTGGTAATAATTGGTGGTAACAAATTTTTACAAGATTTGAAACTAGCTGCCAAAGCACCAAAGAAGCCCTATTTCGACTCCCTGCACCCCAGCCCAAAGCCCGCTGCAAAGCGGGCTTTTGTATTTTCCGGCATTTTTCAAGGCGCCATTCTGGCACCTTGAAAACCAGACATGTAAATGGGCTTACCACCTTCGTTCATTCTTTGTCCTCGTCGCTTTTGTCTTCCTGCAGAAGCTTTTTTATGTGGCGATCAAAATCTGACTCAAAGAGACGATCCTGGACAACCCGGTATTTTTCAAATTCACTTTCGGCATGATCTTTTGCTATTTTTGCCGTAATTTTGCCGGGGTTCTGCAGAATTTCACGATCATCGAATTCGAGAAACGTATCGAGTCGCTTTGCCCAGTCTTCCATGGTCATGGGTATCTTGCGACGGGCCCGTTCTTCAGCCAGATCGAGATAGGCGTTCACTATCCGGCCCAGCGATTCAAGCTCTTCTTTACTGAGATAGTTTTTGGCAACCACCACATCGGTTTTTACGATTTTGCCATCGGGAGCTTTTTCCCAGGAGGTCAAGCCCATTTTGGGCTTCTTGCTGTCAGCGCGTTCCATGATCAGCTCTGCGGCCGTATGACCATGAATGGCGAAATGCAGCTTGTTCTGAACTTTGGCGAAAAACTCTCTGGTTGTTGGCGCATCGCGGTTATAGTCGACGCTGGTAGAGTAAATATCAGTGATTTTCTGATAAAACCGGCGTTCGCTGAGCCTGATTTCCCTGATTTCTTCGAGCAGGTGTTCAAAGTAATCTTCGCCAAGAAAAGCGCCGTTTTCCATGCGCTTTTTATCGATTACATATCCCTTTATAGAAAATTGCCTGAGAACATTGTTAGCCCATTGTCTGAACTGGATAGCACGTTCGGAATTAACACGAAAACCGATGGCAATGATGGCATCTAGATTGTAGTGATCGATTTTGCGAGAAACCTTTCTATTGCCTTCCTGTTGAACTATTAGGAAATTCCTAATAGTTGCTTCCCGGCTTATTTCACCGCTTTCAAAGATTTTCGTCATGTGTTCATTGATTGTTGGTATGGTAACTGCGAACAACTCGGCTATCAGTCGCTGAGTCAGCCAGACGGTTTCGCCTTCCACCCGTACTTCAATACTATTTTCACCGGCCTGGCCGGTAAATATCAGAAACTCGGCAGTGCTGTTACGAATCTGCAGTTGTTTTTTCATCTTGAAGTTCCCCTGAAAATGCCCGGTGCAGCAGCGTTTTTTTCAACCTATCAAGCGCGGTGAGCTTTTTCCAGCATTTTTTGGGAAATACCGCATACGCTTTCTGCTCAATTCCGTGTGGGCTGAGCTTCCCTGCACGGTATCTGTTCGGGATAATTTAACCACGATTGAGCCAGCTGTGCAAGAACCTTGTCTGCAAAGTCGGGTAAATCAGTTCTTCGATTTTCAGGCTCAGAAATCTTCTCGCATGTTGATACCTGCATGAACGAAGCAATGCAATTTCTCAAAAAGAAGTGGGATGTTTCACCACGGCAATACCTTTTGCCTACAGCTATGACAAGCTGTGAAATTTACTGTGACATTACTGTGACAGCTACTATGACAAAATTCTGCAATTAATTGAGCTGGTTTTAAGACATTTAACCACAAAGTTTGCGACATATTCGCGACAAGGTTCGCGCCAGATTTACGCCAAACTATCCGGGAACGTCATGCAAATGTCTCAGCAGTGCTGAGACTATTTTATTAAAGTCGCAGGTGTCGCTAAATTGTCACAAAGTAAAATAAGTTTTTCGTTATGTTACTTTCGGGGCGAAAAGTAACATAACGAAAAAGTCACTTCAGGGCGCAATTTTGGATAAAATTGCTGACAAGGGCACGGGCAGAGAGTAATATGGTGGCACGACACCATAAAATTGCAGAGGTAGCCAATGCTGACCGGGGAAATACGCAACAAAGTCGATGCACTATGGACCGCATTCTGGACCGGCGGCATCGCCAACCCGCTGACCGTTATCGAACAGATTTCATACCTGCTGTTCATCAAGCGTCTCGATGACATTCATACGCTGAAAGAGCTGCAGGCCAACCGAACCGGCAAGCCGGTCAAAGACCCGATATTCAACGATAAACAACAGCATCTGCGCTGGTCGAAGTTCAAGCACCTCGAACCGGGCGAAATGCTCGGGCTCTTTCAGGCAGAAGTTTTTCCGTTCATCAAGAACATGGCGAGCGCCTCTGACACCACATTTGCCAGAGCCATGGCCGATGCCACCTTTATCATACCGAAAGCCAGTCTACTGACACAGGCGGTCGAACTCATCGAGGATATTCCGATGAAAGACCGCGATACCAAGGGCGATGTCTACGAATACATGCTCAGCAAGCTTTCTACTGCCGGCCAGAACGGCCAGTTCAGAACGCCGCGCCACATCATCAAAATGATGGTCGAGCTGATGCAGCCGAAAATCAAAGATTTCATCTGTGACCCGGCCTGCGGCACTGCCGGCTTTCTGGTTGCGGCTGGTGAATACATCAGAACCCACCACGAAATCGACTACCACGCGGCCGAAAACCGCGAGCATGTGAACGGCCGTCTGTTCAATGGTTTCGACTTCGACACGACTATGCTGCGCATCGGCAGTATGAACATGATGATGCACGGAGTCGAAAACCCGCATATCATGTATAAAGACTCGCTGGCAGACAGCAACAAAGAGTCAGAGCAATACACCCTTATTCTTGCCAATCCGCCGTTCAAGGGCAGTCTCGCCGAAAACGAAGTTTCGAAGAAGCTGCTCGAAACCGTCAAAACCAAGAAAACCGAGCTGCTGTTTCTCGCCCTGATGCTGCGCCTGCTGAAAGCCGGCGGCCGCTGTGCCGTCATTGTTCCTGACGGGGTGCTTTTCGGCTCATCAAAAGCCCACCTCGACATTCGGAAAGAGATCATCGACAATCATCGCCTCGAAGCGGTCATTTCGCTGCCTGCGGGGGTTTTCAAGCCTTACGCCGGCGTCAGCACCGGCATCATGGTTTTCACGAAAACCGGCACCGGTGGCACTGACAATGTCTGGTTCT
>CAZFUG010000079.1:9776-15983 GCA_964522035.1 uncultured bacterium | reverse complement strand
GTGCTCAGGTCGATTCGGCACGCAGCACGCTTGAAAATACTGCCGCTGCTCTTGAAAACAGCAGACTGGCGGTGAATGCGGAACTTGAAAATTCTATTACCGGCCTGACCGACGCCCTTGAACGGCTCCAGGCAACAACAGTTCTTGTTCAGCAGGCCAGCGAAAGCCTGCACCTGGCCGAAGGCAGATATGACGCGGGTCTTGGCTCACCCCTCGAAATTACCGATGCGCGCGTAGAATTTGCCAGAGCCCGTGGAAACCATGTGGTTGCCATTTTCGACAGCCTTATTGCCCAGGCTGAACTTGACCGGGTATTAGGCCGGCTTCCGGCTGAATATCGTATCCAGGAAATGCCCGCCCCGGAAAAGAAGTCTGGAGAAGCGAAAAAATGAAAAAACTTATCATTGCCGTTATTCTGTGCGCAGTTCTCGTTGGCGGGGGTATTGGCTGGTATTTCTGGCGTGCTTCTTCACAACCGCGTGAATATTCTACTGAAGCTGTTACCAGAGGCCATATCAGAACGACCATTTCTTCGTCAGGCTCTCTGGCAGCCTTAACTACCGTCGAAGTCGGTTCGCAGGTCAGCGGCAACATTCTCAGGATTTATGCTGACTTTAACGACGAAGTAAAAGCCGGGCAGCTGATCGCAGAACTCGAGGCCTCTTCTTTCGAAGCGCAGCTGCAGCAGGCCAAAGCCAATCTCGAAAATGCAGTGTCGAGCGAGCTGGCAACCCTGGCGCAGATGAAGAACCTTGAAGCATCGAGGTTGACCGCCCAGGCCGACATTCAGGCTTCTCTTGCCAATGTTCGCAAAGCCGAGGTTGCTGTTGAAGAAGCTGAGCGCAATTACCGCCGGCTGCAGGAACTGTTCGACCGTAAGCTGGTTTCTGCCTCAGAAAGGGATTCGGCCAAAACCGCCCTCGATTCACAGAAGGCATCGCTTGATTCTATAAAGGCTCAAAGCCAGGCCAGCAAAGTTAAAGAAGTTGCGATAAATGCTCAGTTTGAAGCGCTGGAAGCCGAACGCAAAGGCGCGCAGGCAAGAATCAGACAGATGGAAGCGCAGCTGAGCGTTGCCAGAATCAATCTCGATAGAACAAAAATTTACTCCCCAATCGATGGCGTCGTTATTTCTCGCGAAGTTGACGAAGGGCAGACTGTCGCCGCCAGCCTTCAGGCACCCAAATTGTTCGTCATCGCTCAGGATCTCAAGAAAATGCAGATCGACACCGCTGTCGATGAGACCGATATTGGCGTCGTAGCAAAGGGGCAACCGGTGACCTTCACCGTCGATGCCTATAAAGACCGCACATTTAAAGGCGTCGTAGATCAGGTGCGACTGTCGCCGACCGAAAATTCAAACGTCGTTACTTATTCTGTAATGGTGCGGGTTGAAAACGATGATCTGTTGCTGAAGCCTGGCATGACTGCCAATGCCGAAATTATGGTCGGTGAACGGCAGAATGTGCTTCGCTTGCCGGCAAAGGCACTTTATTTCAAAGCACCCGACGAATTGACCAGAATGTCTGCCCGTAAAAATGGCCGTTCCGGTCAGAGTCAGGGTCAGGGCCAGGGGCAGGGTGGCGGCCACCGCCGTGAAGAGCGCAATGCCACCGATACCATACCGGTCTGGCTGATGTCCTCCGGTGGGTCCATGGAAGTGAAAACCGTAAAAGTCGGGTTTTCAAACCAGGATTACATAGAACTGCCCGGCGATGAACTCAAGGAAGGTGATCAGGTGATTATCGGTATAAGAGGCGAAGCTGCCGGTTCTGCCGGCAACAACTCCCGCCGTGGCAGCGTCAGAATGAGATTGTAAAATGAACAGAGACAAACCGTTGCTGCAGGTGTGTAACCTGGCGAAAACCTATTTTATGGATGGGGTTTCGGTTAAAGCCTTGCGTGGCGTGAATCTGAGCTTTTATCAGGGTGAGTTCACCGCAATCATGGGGGCTTCCGGCTCGGGCAAATCGACGATGATGCACATCATGGGCTGTCTTGACCGCCCCACTTCCGGCCAGTATTTCATTGATGGCGAAGATGTTTCAAAATTCAGCAAAGACCAGCTGGCTCTGGTGCGCAATCGCCGTATCGGCTTTGTCTTTCAGGGCTTCAACCTCCTGTCGCGAACCAGCGCACTCGAGAACGTCGAACTGCCGATGATCTATGCCGGCATCCCCTCGGAAGAGCGCCGCGAAAGAGCGATGGCGGCTCTGGCCTCTGTGGGCCTCAAAGGTCGCGAACACCATCACCCGAACCAGCTTTCCGGTGGCCAGCAGCAGCGTGTTGCAATTGCCAGGGCTCTCGTTAACCGGCCATCGGTAATACTTGCCGACGAGCCGACCGGCAACCTCGATTCATACTCTAGCGTCGAAATTATGGGGATTTTTCAGGATCTCAATGCCAACGGTATCTCGATCGTTCTGATCACCCACGAACCTGATATTGCCATGTACACTTCCCGGGTTGTCAGATTGTCTGATGGCCAGGTTATCTCGGACGAGTCTGTCAGAGAAAAGCTGCTTGCCAGGGAAGAGATCAAAAAACAT
The DNA here is from genome assembly GCA_964522035.1 of uncultured bacterium. Lineage (GTDB taxonomy): Bacteria > Muiribacteriota > Ozemobacteria > Ozemobacterales > Ozemobacteraceae > Rifleibacterium. Next base: position 13,434 of record CAZFUG010000079.1, on the reverse strand, counting down.
CGCCGGCCGGGCGGGTCAGATGATGAACAGGAGGAACAGGCATGAGTTTCTGGGGCATCATCAAGCTTGCATTTATCAGCCTGGGCCGCAATAAATTGCGTTCTTTTCTGACAGCCCTCGGCATCATTATCGGCGTCACATCAGTCGTCGCAATGGTGGCGGTCGGGCAGGGTGCTTATTTTTCGGTGCAGGAAAACATCTCGAAAATGGGTACCAATCTGATCATGGTTATGCCCGGCGGTGGCAATCGCCGTGGCTTTCATGGGCCCAGGGGTTCGATGACCACCCTGACTCCCGAAGACGCCGATGCGATTGCCCGCGATTGCCCGTCTGTCGGAGCCGTTTCCCCGATTGTGCGCAATTCCGGGCAGGTGGTTTTTGGCAATCAGAACTGGTCTACCAGTATCATGGGCGTTAACGAGCATTATCTCGGCATTGCCTCACGCGAAGTCACCGAAGGGCGATACTTCTCGCATACCGAAATCAGAGGCGGCCATAAAGTCTGCGTAATTGGCAGAACCATTGTCGAAAACCTCTTTGGCAATCTGAATCCTATCGGCCAGATAATCAGATTCAAGAAAATGCCAATGCTGGTTATCGGCGTGCTCAAGGAACGCGGCGAAACCGGTATGGGTGGCGGCGACCAGGACGATCTCGTTCTCATGCCTTTCTCTGTAGTGCAACGCCGCCTCATGGGCGTAACACACGTTCAGATGATTCAGCTCTCGGCAACTTCACAGGAATCGGTCGAACCGGCCAAAGAAGAAATTACCCAGCTGCTGCGCCGTCGTCACCGCATCAGAGAAGGGCAGGACGACGACTTTGATATCCGCACTCAGGACGACATCGCCGAAATGGCCGGAACCACGCTTACGATCATCGGTCTGCTGCTCGGGGCGATTGCTTCTGTCTCGCTTCTCGTCGGCGGCATCGGTATCATGAATATCATGCTGGTTTCGGTAACCGAAAGAACCCGCGAGATTGGTATCAGAATGGCAATCGGTGCCAGAACCAGTGATATTCTCTATCAGTTTCTCGTTGAATCGGTAGTTTTGAGCTGCGTCGGCGGCGTTTTCGGCATTTTTGGCGGTTTCGGTCTGGCCCAGATCATCGGCAAGTTCGTCGAATTCTCGCCAGTGGTGTCAAACACTTCGATTGTCGTTTCAATCGCGTTTTCCGGTGCGGTTGGCGTATTTTTCGGCCTCTACCCGGCCTGGAAAGCATCGCAGCTCGACCCGATCGAAGCCTTCAGATACGAGTAACCTTGTATTGCCGGCGTTGGTTGATCAGCCCCTAAAGAGTGTCGCCGAGATAAACGCATGCAGAATCTGCCGGTGGAAAACTCTGCAGATGCCTGATTAACGACCCTGGATAGAAGCGATAATTTTGCAACTGCTCGACCGGGAGCCATATTACCCCTGTCTGCATTGCATCGGTACCTGTCGCAACATGCGTATTTACAGGTTCCTTAAGCCTGCAGGCAAATACAAATTCTATCTGATGAATTGTGTCGTCATATTCAGCCAGTTCGTGGTTTGCCGAAATGTACTCACGCACAAAATGCAGACTGCCAACCTCAACCCGCGCTCCGACTTCTTCAAGACATTCTCTGACAACGGCATCTGCAAGAGTTTCGCCATGTTTCTGACCGCCGCCCGGCAGAAGAAAAAACTCACCCAGCAGATCGCGGTTGCAGGTGCAGAGAACCTGGCCATTCTCAATAATCAGCGCCTTGGCAGAATTGCGCAATGGCCGTTCCGGCATTTCAAATGCGGATATCCCGGTGCTGGGCTTTGTGTCAGTCATGGCTGGCAGCTGAAAGAACCATATTTTTGCTGCTGTGTGCCGCAAAAAAATGCAGCAGAAACGCAGCGGTTCGCCTGCTGATTGATATTTCCAGAGCTTCGTCAGCCTTTGCTTCGATAAAAATACTGTTGCCCTTTTCTTCAAGTGTAAGGTCGTCGCGGCCACCAATCGCTGCTTTTATATCACCAGTTCGGCTTTTAAGGCTGCCGGACATGGCAGTTCTCTGTTCGGTGTCCGGAATAAACAGTTGTAGCTTGGCAACCTTGCTTGCTGCCAGCAGTCGCAGATGCTTCATCGCCTGCAGCCAGCCCGGAAGAAGTTTTTGCCCGAAATTTTTCTGCATATTTTCAAAGCTCACTTCGGCCGCCATCGCCGGGCGACCCCTGACCATGCGATCAAAAGCCGAAAACTCACCCGAAACAAGGTTTTTGTGATCATCAATGTTGCTTAAAACATTGCCGGCAATATTTTCGGGGCAGATGATTATTGCATCGTTTCTGAACTCGAGAAATACCCTTTCTTTGCCGGCCGTAGCCAGATTCATCAGAGTCGAAAACCCTTTCGTTGTCGCGTTGATCCGGTTTCTGCCGATCATGTCTGCAATCGCCGCCGGCGAAAACTCACCAGTCAGAACCATTGCATAGTTTTCGGCGTTACGCAGATAGAAAAAAACCTCGTGAACTTTCAGGTTGCCGTTGAGAACCCGGTTGTTCAGCAATTCAGCCGTAGCGGTTTTCATACTCTGGCTGACGCTCTCAGATCCGCTTCTCGCCATGCTGATAGTTTCAACACTGCCGACAATCTCGTTAATGGCTTCGCTGCCCGTATGATCCTGATTAAAGAGCCCTGAAACCGAAAGGTTCGTATAAAAAGCCAGGGCTGGTCTGGCAATCGGGGCAGGGTAGTGCTGGCTGTCGCTCTGCTTTTTATAGCCAGGCAGAAGCATCAGCACGGTCAGAGCAAAAATGGCCATCATAGTTGCATTGCTTGTTTTTTTCATAATCTGAATTATCGGAAGAAATATCTCTATTTTTCACCACCTGCAGAGAAACTTGAAAAAGTTAAAAAAAGATGGCCTTATGCCGATTGGTCGAGCGCGAGGTACCCTGAATGAAAAATTACCGGAAAATTATCGCTCTTGTCTGCCTGACGCTGCTCGTTATCAGCTCGTCAACGGCAGAAGCCACTGCCTGGAAACTCAGTCGCAACCTCTGGTCTGAAGAAGATGAAAAGGTTTACAGCAGATTCGTCGAGGCCATCTGTGACTCAAAATATTCGAATCTGAACCGCTTTATCAAAGACCCGAAGGTTAACCCGCTCTATGGCGAAGAAGACAAAAAGTTCAATCTGTCGCCTGACTGTGCTGACCTGCCATACGCTTTGCGGGCCTATGTCGCTTACAAACTGCGGCTCCCGTTCAGTTACACCGCTTCGATATCGGGTAAGGGTGGCGACCAGCGTTACAGCAAAGGCAACAAGCCTACCAGTTTCAAAGATCAGGACTATTTTTCTTCACCGCAGAATCTTTTCAGTCAGGTTACTCTCGTCAATTCAGGCTATTTTCGCATGGCTGCCGATTCTGAAGATTCAGACCACTACCCGGTCAAAATCAGCAAAAAGTCTATCGTTCCGGGCACGGTCTATTATGATCCCGATGGCCACGTTGCCGTCGTGGCAAAAGTGACTGAAGACGGCAGAGTCAGGGTCATCGATGCGCACCCGGATCGCACCATTTCCAAGCCATGGTTCGGGGCAAAATTCACCCGAGGCTCGAAGACGAACGGTGGTGGCTTTAAAAAGTGGCGGCCGATCAGCTATACATCTGGTGGCAACACTGTCAGAACCCGTAACC
>CAZFUG010000079.1:0-9766 GCA_964522035.1 uncultured bacterium | reverse complement strand
ATTCTGCCGACGATCAGTTTCAGAAAAGCTATTCTTTCAGGGGAAAAAGCGGCCTGGGTTATCACGAATACGTCAGACAGGCGCTTACCGACGAAAATCGCGGCGTTGACCCGATCAGAGACTTCGCTTTCATGATGCAGGACCTGTATGAAGACATCAGTTACCGGGCGGTCGCTGTCGATATCGCCATCGAAAAAGGCATTCATCTGAAGCCCCACCCTGGCTCACTGCCCTGGAATATCTATGGTACCGACGGCCTGTGGGAAGAATTCTCGACCCCGTCACGCGATGCCCGCCTCAAGGTCGCATTCAGAGAATTTTATGACCGCAGCCGCCAGATGGTAATCGAGCAGGACCAGCTGAATCCTTCCGCAGCCAGAGAACTGGCCGCAAGACTGCTGCAGAAATATGATGAACTCAGCGGGCAGTTGCAGATTACCTACACCAGTTCAGCCGGCCGCAAAGTAACCCTTTCGTTTGCCGATGTTAACGCCAGGCTTTTCGACCTCTCGTTCGACCCTTACCATTCTATAGAATTGCGCTGGGGTGCCCGTGGTGATGAACTTGCCAGCGCCGGCGACGGCGAAACCAAGAGGCGCTTTTACGAGAACGAAAGACGCCTGCGCAATCAGCTCGAACGCGTCTACAACCAGGCCACGCCTTTGAATATGGGCCCGGAAACCCCGGTCGATACCGATATTCGTGGCTGGCTTTCCGGATTCCTCCAGGGGCAGCGTGTTGACTCAAGCATTGTTGCCATTAACCGCGAAGTGGTTGCTCCGGTTGCCTCAGAAAGTTCAGAAACAGCCGAAATTCAGGCTCCCGAAACAGTGGAAAAGCCTGTTGTCGCAGTTGCAGATACCTCTTCCCCCGAAGAAGCGGTTGAATCTGACGCGGCTTACGAAGTTCCGGAAAACGAAATCAATGAAGAACCGCCAGAAGAGGCTTTGATTAATGCACAGCCGCCAGTGATTGCCGGAAATGAAAGTCAGGAGCCTGCAAAAACTGTTGTCATGCCCAAAACAGAACCTGAAAACATAACTGAAAAGGCTCCGGCAGCTGCGGTGCAGACTGCGATAAAAACCGATGCGGGAACTGCGCTGCCTGTGACCGCTGACTCTGGAATCTGGGCGCCGCTGTACCGCATAGGCGATGGTTTTGCCGCTGCCATAAGCGAACCCGAAAAGTCGTTCTCTTCGCATTGAGCCTTTTCGACAAATTTGCCCGATTTTGTCTCAAAAAAAGTCAGATTTCCGCCGATACTATCAGCACCCAATTTTTTCAGAAATCAGGAGGTTGTGCATGTTTTTCACGGTTCTGTCGGTTGTTTTTCTGCTGTTCGTCGCTCTAGTCTCACAACCAGAACGCTGGCCGGAAAAATGCGCAAATTTCCTGAGGGAGCACCATATCAAACATGGCTGATCAGTTCTCAATTGCCGAAATAAGTCGTTTGACCGGGCTTGCTTCGCATACTCTGCGCTATTACGAGCAGCAGTTTCCCGTTCTGCTCGATGTCGAGCGCAGTCGCGGCGGACATAGAATCTATCGCCGCCGCCATCTTGATACTATCAGCAACATTCTTCGCCTTCTCAAAGAAGAAAAGGTTTCGATCCGTCGTGCCAGAGAAATTCTCGGAGAACCCGAAGGTGAAGCTGCACGGACTGGTGCCGGCGAATCCGCAGCCGAAAATCCCGATGCCAGAACAGAAACACCTCCGGCCGAAGTCAGTCGTATGCTGACAATGGTTCTTGATCGCCTTGACAGCCTGTGTCGAAATAATGACAAACGCGATCAGATGCTTTATGAGCTGTTGCGAAGTCAGAAAAATGGCAGCAATAACGAATTGCTCGATCAGATCTCGCGCTGCCGCCGCGAAACCCATGAAACGGTCAAACTGTGTCAGGCCGTGATGCAGCAGAGATTTAAATCCAACTAGAGAAGGTTATCGATGCAGATTGATGTCGCTTTTACACCAGGCGAAGTCCAGGCCCTGGCCAGCAAGGTTTGTGTGGTAATAGATGCTGTACGGGCGACTTCGAGCCTGACTGTTATCATGTCAAAAAAACCGAAAAAGGTTATTCTGACTACCACGATTCAGAAAGCGACAAAACTGGCCTCGCAGCAGACGATTCACCCATTGCTCTGTGGCGAAAGAAAAGGTCTGCCGCCAGAAGGTTTCGACTTTGGCAACAGCCCCCGTCAGTATTTTGAAGCCGATCTCAAAGACCGGGTAATGATTTTTACTTCGAGCAACGGCACCCGTGCGGTTGCCGATCTTGTTATCGCACCCCACGTTTTTCTGGGCTGCTTTCTCAATGCTTCGGCCGTCGTTAAAAAAGCTTACGAGACGGCAAAAACCAGCAATATGGATGTTCTGTTCGTCTGTGCCGGCCGTGAAGAAAAATTTGCGCTCGACGACGCATACTGTGCCGGCCTGCTGGTATCGCGTCTGATGTCGCTTATTTCCTCAGGTGAAGAATTCAGCCTGAGCGATGGAGCCCAGGCTGCGCTTGGTATATTTGGCTATTATCGCGATGATCGCCGTCTTCTCGAAATGTCTGGTGCCGGCAAAGCCGTAATCGAAATTGGTCTGCAGGAAGACCTGACGTTTCTCATGCAGCGCGACCTGATCGATTGCGTTCCCGAACTGATCCGCAAAGATTTTCCCGAGCCTGAATATGGCTTTTCTGTGATGGTGTAACCGCGTGCCTGCTCAAAAATATCCTTTTCAGCTGCGCCTCCACAATCAGACGGTCGCCGAGATCGAAGTGACCGACCTTCTCTATCCTGAACATAAAGCCTTTGAAGTGCTTCTGACACTGCTGCCAAAGCTTTCTTACGTTATTCTCAATCTTTCTGAAAAGGCGACGATGCATCGCTCGATGGAAGAAGCTCTTGATAAGCTGCCTGAGCCCCAGAAAGTTTTTCTTGTAACCTGCCGCGATGACCAGATGCCATTCAAAACCTTCTCTGTTAAACGCTTCGCCGATATTGCTACGGCCCTTATGCGCACCAGAAGCGAGGGAAACATCGCGGCAATCGTTAAACAGGTAATCGCTTTGCCGGCCATGCGCACACCTGCGTTTCGCCTTCTGAACATGCTCAAAGATCCTGATATTGCCTTTTCAAAGATAGAAGAGGTGCTGGTGAAAGAAGAGCGACTCGCTGATCGCATGCTCAAAATCGCCAATGGCGCAAATTTTGCCCGGCGCACACCTTTTGAAAATCTGCGCGGGGCAGTTCAATTTCTGGGCATCGAAGGTATCAGGCAGATTCTGATCGAAGAGGTTTTTTACGTTCTTACCAGGGTTTTCGTCAATCAGGTCGACAAACTGACGCACATGCGGCGGTGCTCGGTTCTCGCGGCTCACATCGGCAAACTTCTCGGAGCCGAACAACGCCTTTTCTGGAAAATGCGCTCGGCCGGCCTGCTGCATGATCTGGGCTCTCTGGCTCTGAGTTTTCACAATAGTCAGGAATACTCGCGGGCCATGGCGAGGCGTAAGGCGCAAAACCTCAGAGTCTGTGATGCTGAACTGCAGGTTTTCGGTATTACGCATCAGGAAGTCGGCGAAGCACTCGCCCGCGAAATGAATATTCCAGATTATCTGTTGCCGGCCATTGGGCAGCATCACGATTCTGCAGTGTCTGAAGAAGATTTGCTGCTTCTTTCTGTAATGATTGCCAATGGCTATCTTAATTCTCAGATCGAGCAGGTCAGTTTTACTCCTTATGACCACTATCTGGAAATATTTGCCAGAGCCCGTGCCGAAAATATGGCCGGCAAACCCCAGCCTCCTGCGGTGAAGGTCTCTGATGCCGGCGAAGAAGTACCGCCAGAAGAGGGTCCAAAACAGGATGAGGTTTTCAGTTCACCGAACATCAATTTTTATCTGAAGGAGGAGTTGGGAAAGATAATGATGTGCGGCTATCGAACCGAAGACTTCTGACCGGTTTCTCTAACGTTTTGAAATTGTCTGAAAATTCCGCTTGCGTTCTGCCTTACTTTTCTTAAATTCCTTTTTTTGTGTCTCTAAACCAGTTAACCAGTTAAACGGAGATTCTTATGCGCAAAATTCTTATTCCACTGTCGGCTCTCGTATTTTCAGCCGGCATCGCAGTTGGTGCCCCCTTCAAGGATGTTCCAACCTCTCACTGGGCCTATGATGCAATTCACAAACTTTCAGCATCCGGCGTGGTTCAGGGAGTGACCCCCGAAAAATTCGCGGGTAACACAGGCGTCAGCCGCTATGACCTTGCGATGACAACCGCAAGACTGCTGGCACGGGTCGAACAGGTAATGCAGAATGAAGACGGCACCAGCAAACTGGTGACAAAAGAAGACCTCGCCAATATCGAGCGCCTGCAGAAAGAATTCTCAGATGAACTGGCATCACTCGGTATTCGCACCGGAAAACTCGAAGAAGATCTCGTAAAGGTAAAAGAAGACGTTTCGCTTCTTAAAACCGATGTGAAAGACATCAAAGAAAAAATCGACAGCGGCGTTGATGAAAAAATCAAAATCGCCGGCGACACCCTTATTCGTCACTCAAACCTGAACCATAAGAATGACTGGCCCAGAAACTCATTCACGGGTGCTGCCAGAGCCGGTAACAGCAATAACTCCCTTACCGAAGGTCAGTTCCGCTTTAAATTCAATGCCAAGGTCGATGAAAATATTGAATTTTTCTCGAGATGGGTTATGTTCGGCAAACACACCGACCAGCATCTGAACGCTGCTCAATCCGCCAGAGGCGGCGTTTTCGGCGGCCCCGGAATCGGCAACCTCAGTATGTCTGACAATAACATCAACTATGCCTACCTGAACATCAAAAAAATGTTCAAAGACCCCGGCATGTTCACTTTCGGCCGCGTTCTCTATAATTCAAACCATGGTCTGCTTCTCGACAACTATATGGATGTCGTTCGCTATGGCCGCAAGATTGGCGATGTCGATATGATGGTGCAGGCCATCTATGACCGCCATCAGGGCAGCTATAAAGATGATGGCGCGGTTGATTATCGACCGGTTTATAACCTTGACCTCAAACTCAAAGTCGATGACCACAAACTTTATCTTGGCCTCTATGCCCAGGATGAACCGGCTCTGGCCATTCGCCGCGGCGTGACTTTCGTTCGTTCTGCTGTAGTTCCTACTGGTGCTCAGCTGGCTACTGGTATTATTGGTGCTCAGACAAGTGATTCACGGCGTGACGTCGAATTTGGTTCATCTGGTCTGATTGGTAAAAACAAACACTGGAGCTATGATCTTGGCTTTGCCTATTCTCTGTATTCTGTAGACATGGCAACTTCAGTCGCTACTGCGTCGACAGACATTGACCTGGCCGGCTGGCAGGGTCTCGCAGCAGTAAAATATGAAAGCCATAAAAACTGGGCTGGTAAAGTCAGTTATGCTTTCGCCGATGACGAATCCATGGGCGGTATCACTCTGCTGAATGATATGCGCTATGTTGATTTTGCCGAAACCCCATGGGAAGACATTTCACGTGGTAATGCCTATTTCCGCACCGGTATGCAGAATATGTATGACCTGAAGGTTCAGGCCGAATACAAACCGAAAGAATGCAAGCACTATGCTCGCCTGGCTTTCGATTTCCTCGATGAACTCGATGGCTCACCGGTTAACGATCTGAATCGCTATCGTGCTGGCCATGGTCTTGTAAACAGCGTAATTCCCGCTGACAAAACCAATCTTGTCTATGACCGCACCAACAACTTTGGCACCGCCGAAGCAAAAGCTACTGTAACAACAGTTGAATATCGCTATCAGCTGGCCAAAAACACAAGAATCAGAGTGGGCCGCACCGTATTTGATTTCGGTGGCGATGCTGTTAAGGGTGCCGCAAGAATCGGCGCCGGTAATGGCAGATACAACGATTACGACTACACCTTCTTCTATTCAGAAATCGGCAGCAAGTTCTAAAAACTGCCCGCAGCGATAAAAAAAACTGCGCCCGATCCAGGGCGCAGTTTTTTTATCGCTTTTAAGCCGTTTTATCAGCCAAGAAACTGTTTGACAGTGGCAAGAACCCTCTCAGGCTGCAGAGGTTTGACAAGAAAACTTTTTGCACCCGCCATAACTGCTGCCTTTACCTTGTCGACCTGACCCATTGCAGAGCACATGATAATTTTCGCCTGTGGGTCAATCTTGAGAATTTCTTTTACCGCTGTGATGCCGTCCATGTCGGGCATGGTGATGTCCATGGTAACCAGGTCGGGTTTGTGGGCAGCATACAGCTCTACCGCTTCTTTGCCGTTGACTGCTTCAACGACCGTAAATTCGTTATTCTCGAACAGATGCTTCAGCATCAGTCTCATGATTGTTGCGTCATCTACTACAAGTATCTTTTTGCTCACGGTTTTTAACCTCTTTGCCTGCAGATTTCCAGATTAACCAGTGGTCAGCTTTTTGGTTTGTTGTCGAATCTAAGAATAAGGTCGATCGGGCCCCATTCGCATGAAAAATGAATCATGAACAGAGGTGCGGCCGGATAAAAAGCGATTTCCATTTCTTTGCCCTTAACGATAGACGGAACAGTGATGTCGCATTTATAGCCTTCTTCGTGAAGAAGTTTGCTGGCCTCACCGCCGATCATGTTGCCAATCTCACAGACGGCGCTTTCAGCAACTTCGTCGTACTGGGTGACGGGTACACCCATGAGAATGGCAGTGGCAATTTTCAGCGAGATCGATTCATCGAGAGTAATGATAAACTGGCCCTTCAAGTCACCTGTTACCCCGAGAATCGTTGCAATGCCGGTGCTGATTTTATGACCGCCCGGAAAATATTCAAGACCGGTTTTTTTCAGAGAAACATTACCGACCTTGCGGAAAACTTCAATCGAAGCCATAATGAACTGGTTGGCAACCCGCGAATCCATGGTTAGTTCCTTAACGAAGTGTGAGTTTGGGCACGAAGAAAAAGCACTCAGAATTAGATTACCAGATTCTAATCGCGATGGCAATTCCCTGAAAAAAAAGCGTATGCTTTTTTATTACGACCGAGAATTAGCCATAAATGCTCCTTATGCCTGCTGATTTCCTTTTTTTGTGCTTTGCTCAGGCTATTTGCAAATGATGGTCCTGTTTGACTTTTGTGTCTACATTAATTAGATTCGAAAGTAGTTCTCTGCCGCATTTGAGGTTAGTTATTTATGGTCATCCCACTTAATTAACTCGATCGTGCACAGAATATAGCTTTAATCTGCTGGAGGGATTTGGGTATGAAAAAGATTCTGGTTTGTACATTGTCGGTTCTCCTGGTTTTCCTTTTTGTGTTTTCTGCGAACCTCTTTGCTGAAGATGTTGAAAAAGACATCAGCACTGAAGAAGTCACCGCTATTCTTGACATGGCCGCCGCCGAAATGGCCAAAGACGCTGCCGGCGTAATTGCCAAAATTAATGCCAGCGAGCACCCGTTCGTCAACAAAGACAACCCCGCTCTTTATGTTTTTGTCTACGACACAGAAATCAACATGCTCGCTCACCCGAACAAAGGCCTTGTCGGCAAGAACTTCAAGGGTAAACCCGATGTCAAAGGCAAAAACTTCCGTGATGATATCGTGAACGGCGCAATTGCCAATGGCAAGGGCGAAGTTGAATATGCTTATCAGAAACCGGGCGCAACCGGCATTTTTGACAAGGTTGCCATGTATGTTAAAGTAAAAGGCAGCGACGGAAAAGAATACGTTCTTGTCAGCGGCAAATATAAAGATAAAGAAAAGAAATAACGGCTGTTTGTATCTGCCCCCTGCCGCTGGTCTTGTGTCGGCAACAGGGGGCAGATTGTCTATATTTTCTGCTTTTGGGAGTTAAACCATGAAATTGACAATTGCCATGCGATTCTGGTGCTGGACCATTCTCGCTATTCTCGGATTTGTCTGTATCGGTGTCCTTGGTCTGCATCTTACCGGTAAACAACAGGAAGCCCTCGGCTCAGGCAGGGCCCGCAGCGAAGAAATGGCATTGTTTTTTCAGGGGAACGTTCTTTTTCAGCAGACCATGGAAAGTTACCAGAAGGCGATTGTCAAAATAATGCTCGGAGAATCGCCAGATGCCATGGTCGCGCTGATGGAAAAAAATATCGCAGCTTTTGCCGCTCTGCAGCTCGGTATAGAAAGCACTGAGAAAGAAAAGCTGCTTGCCTTTATCAAAGACGGCGTCGAAAAGATCAAAAAGAACAATTCATATGACGCTGCTGAGTGGATCGCTGTACCAGGCAACCCGGCAGATGCCCTCAGAGCCTGGCTCGACAAAAAGGTTGCCGAGCATCGGGTAGCCACAATTGAGAATGCCGAAAAAATCGATCGCGAAACTCAGACGATCAGGTCTTACGTTGTGGCCATTTTTCTTCTGATCGCTTTGGCTCTTGTTGTTTTTTCGCTGGTTAATATTGTGCAGATTACCAGGCCGATCATGACCGGCGTCAGTCTCCTTTCAAGTGTCGCCGAACAGGGCGATATTTCAGTCGACGTTCCAGAAGCATATCTGAATCGAAGTGATGAAATCGGTCAGTTGGTCAGGGCCGTTCAGATGCTCATCAATTCTCAGAGGCAGCAGGCTCAGATTATTGCCAGTATTTCCGAGGGCAATTGGGTGCAGACCGTTGAAGTCCGCTCTGAAAGAGACAATTTTTCGCTGGCTCTGCAGAAAATGGTACAGCAGATGAACGAAAAGCTCGGCGAAGTGAATGAAATCGCCGGAAAAGTCGATGCTGGTGCCCAAAATGTCGGCGAGGCCAGCGAAGAGCTTTCGCAGGCTGCTACAGAATCTGCAGCTTCTCTCGAAGAAATTTCTTCAACCATGGCCGAAGTCGACTCGCGGTCGAGAAAAAATGCGAAAGATGCTCAGACGGCAAGCCAGCTGGCTCTTGCCGCCCGCAATGATGCAGAAAAGGGCAGCACTCATATGGCCTCGATGGTTAACGCCATGGAAGAAATAAGAACATCGAGCCAGCAGATTGCCAGAATCATCAAGGTAATCGATGATATCGCTTTCCAGACCAATCTGCTTGCTCTCAACGCCGCAGTAGAAGCTGCCAGAGCCGGCCGGCACGGCAAAGGGTTCGCCGTGGTGGCCGAAGAGGTTCGCAATCTTGCTGGCAGAAGCGCAAAGGCGGCAAAAGAGACTTCCGAACTCATAGAGTCCTCAAATGCCAAAGTCGGCAATGGAACTGCGGTTGCCAACCAGACATCCGCTGCTCTTAAAGAAATATTCAGTGGCATATCGAAGGCCGCTGAAATTGTCGAAAACATCGCAGTCCTGAGCAACGAGCAGGCCACCTGCATTGCCGAAATCAGTTCCGGGCTCGGGCAGATCGACCGGGTAACGCAGCAGAATACTGCGAATGCTGAAGAGATCGCGGCTTCAGCTCTTGAACTCTCAAATCATTCCGGCAGGCTCCACGAGACCCTGTCACGTTTCAGACTCATCGAAAGATAAGACAAAAAAAGAAACCGCCTGCGAAATCTGTTTCCGCAGGCGGTTTCTTTTTAAGAGAAGAAAGATTCGTTCGTGTTTTTCAGTTCAGCTTGAAGCGCTTGAGAAGATCGCTGAGCTGTTTTGCCATGCGATTGAGCTCTTCGGCAGCTGCTGCAGTTTCTTCAGCTGTGGCGCAGTTTTCCTGAGTTGCCGATTCAATAGATGCAACGCCGCCGGAAATCTGATCGACACCGCTTGCCTGTTCTTTACTGGCCAGGGTAATCTCTTCGATGAGGGTTGTGGTTTTGAGAACAGCACCTACAAT
>CAZFUG010000078.1:0-16117 GCA_964522035.1 uncultured bacterium | reverse complement strand
ACGGTTCGACCCGAAGCCGTCAAGGTTAAAATTGCAGAATCACCGCCGGTTATGCGGGTTAAGGCCATGCCCACAAGACATACTGCCGGTTTACCGTCCAGCAGGCGAGAAATGTTTCACCCATGGTTTTTACGGCTGATCAAAATTGGTTTTGCAGCCGCGTTTTTTGGCGCCGGTATCGGGTTGAGCTTCAAATATGACGGAACTCGCCCCGGCGTGATTGAAACAGGTAAACCGAAGGTTGCAACTCGCCAGCTGCCGATGATTCTGGCCCCGATCGGGCTCGAGGTTTATGTTGAAGGCCGGGTTGTGGCGGATGATGAGGATTGCGTAGATATTGAAGCGCCCGGCATGGATCTTATCAGGTGCATGCCATGGCCACCGTCTATCAGCAAGCCTGTTTCTGGCAGTCTGGTTCAGGCTACTGTGATTCCAATAAGACGCCTTGAAGAAGAGGGTATAAGCATCTGCAGTCTGCAGTCGCTGAAGCTTTCAGAAGCTAAAGAAACGGAGAAATTCTGAAGATGTCACAAAACTTTAATGTCAGGTTTGAAGATAAAATCATGATAATGACGATTGGTGTTTATGTTCATGCCGACGTTGGCCGCGAGATTGCTCTTGAGGCTGAAAAGGCTTTTGTTGAAGGAAAATGCTCTTCTCTCATTATCGACCTGACCGGCTGCCCTCTGGTAAACAGCCCTGGTATTGCTTATCTGCTCGATATTGCCTGCAGAATTAGCCAGGATTTCAAGGGAAAGCTGATATTCTGCGGTCTTGACAGCCTCAAATTCAATATTTTTACCATTGCCGGAGTGCTGGCGCTTTCTATGGCTGTTGACAAGCTGCAGGATGCACTCGATGAAATCAGAGAATCGCGCCTCGATTAGAATTAAGGCGGCAAACAGAAGTATATGGGCTTAAAAAGTTTCTCTAAACTTTTCTGGCCTTCGCTGCTGCTTGTTTATTCGCTTCTGGCATTTGTAATTGCCGATATTGCCTATGCCACCATTACAGAGATCAAGTCCAGATCTGCCTCAGAACACACAGAGAAACAGCTGAAGGGCGCGGTTGCCTCGCTGATGCCCCACGCTTCTCCAGGGCATTCGCTCGACCGACTCTTTGCTAATGCTTTAACAGACGAAAAAACTGCTGATCGCAAACAACGTTCAGGGCAGGAAGCGGCTGATCGATTTGCAGGCATTCGCAGGGCTTTTCCCGGAAAAATAAGGCTGTTCGTTATCGAAAATAATGGTGAAATCTGTAACAGTCTATCTGACAAAATTGATGCAAAACACTTTCTCCTGCGCTCATGTCGTTTTTTCGACAGTGTGTCGACCCTGCTTGCCGGTCGACAAACGCCTGATCGCAACGCGATCGAGAAACTTCAGAACGAACTGAGATTTCTGAAGCCCTATCTGGGAAATCTTCTGACCTGGCAAACGGTTGTTGGGGCCACGCAGCCTCGCCCGATCTCCAGGCTGATGCTTGCGAAAAACACATCTGCAGACGCTTTTGTCTGGTATGGTCGCTATAATGGCCAGCGCCTGATCGCTTTTGTGCATAATGCGGTGGTTCAAAGTTTCTGGGGTTTGAAGAATCTTGCGGGTCACCAGAATCGCACCGGCAGCATCAAAATTGGTTACGGAAGCGGGCCAGATAACATTGTTGCTTTTGGCTCAACAGATGGCAGTTTATGCAGTCAGCTTCAGGCTTCTTTGTTTGAACTTGCCGCCTCAGGCAGAGATTACATCGAGAAGCCTGGTTTTTGCATTGCGACGGGTCGTGCCGAGACCGGGATGCTGATGTTTTCCTGGGTGCCATCTGTCGGAGTACTTGTTGATCCAGCTTCAGAACAGAAAAACTTTAGACGGTTTCTGGCATTTCTTTTTTGCCTGATTGCGGCTGCAGCTGTTATAGCAGGCCTTTCTGCCGGTCGACGCTTTGTTTCGATCAGGCTTGAAATGGCTTTTCTGTTTTTTCTCGCTTCACTTCTACCAGCTTTGATTATCAGCATGCAGGGCATTGCCTTCCTGGCTTATGGCCATGAAGCACTGCGAACTTCAGTGCAGAAAGAGATTGAAGGATTGATTTCTGAATACGACAGGGATTTTAACGGCCTGCCAGAGCGCTTGAAAATAGAAATGGACCGACTGCAGGCCCAGAGCTTGTCAGATGTCAGTCAGACTTCAGAGTTGGCAATTGCACCAATCGGTATCGTTAAAAATATCGCTGCCTTGAAGCCCGACATTCTCTTTCTCGTCGCTTCTGACGGAAAGGTTTTGCAGAGCTGTGACGATGCCTGGATCGAAGACAGTTCTTCCGGCAGGCTTTACGGCCAGCTTGGCTTTGAAATGCTGAGTATGCTGAATGGCCGGAAAAAAGACCGGGCGGCAAAAAAAACGCTTACAGAGCAATTTGCCGAAATTTCGCCCGGAAAAACCGCCGCATTTCTGAGATTGAACGGCCTTTCGCCCATGCTGCTTTTTGGCCGCCAGGCGATGTTTACCTATCTTCTGCCGCCTCCTGGCAGAGATGGATTAACCGGTCACATCATTCTGGCCGGCTGGACCCTGGACAGGCTTTACCAGCTTTATCTGCAAGATTCATTTGATATGTTCAAAAGCAGGAACGCGCAGTTCGAATGCTTTGCCATAACCGGCGCAGACGCCATGAGACTCAAACTGCCATTTAGAAGTATCATGAACGCCAACGCCGTTCGCTGGTCTGATGTTGCCTGGGCTGGCCAGACCTGGACCGGTGCCGGCATATCCGGAAGGCAGATGCCTGGAGTTGCATTTATCATGCTTTACCCGGAGCCGTTTCTCAAAAAAACTTCGAGTCGCAAATCTCTGCTGATTTTCTTTATTGTGGCCGGATTTATGCTGATGTCGCTGTTTCTTGCCGCAGGCTTTGCCAGGGAAATACTTGGCCCGGTCAGCGACCTTGCGAAAGCTGTCGAAGCGGTCAGGCTTCGCGATTTTTCTTTTCAGATTACTGACTTGCCGCAAAACGAATTTGGTGAACTCGGCAAGGTTTTTAACCTGACAATTTCCGGCTTGAAAGAGCTGCAGGTGGCTGAAGGCGTCAAAAAGTCAATTCTGGCGGATTTTCCTGAAGAGGCTGGAAATTTGAAAATTAAGGCCTCGATTGCGGGCAATGATTTCTGGGGCAGGTATTTTGCCGGCATTTTTGAGCTTTCTGCAGATAAAATATGTTTTCTGCTGGCAGATTTCCAGCCCGGCGGTATTCAGGCCGGCCTTAAAATCGCCATGACGCGGGCAATCACTCTTCAGGCGCAAAAAAAACAGCAGCAGCCTGAAGAATTGCTCGATGATATGCACAGAGTATTTGGGCCTGATTATGATGGAGATGCCAGTAAGGGATTTCCGTTTATTCTTCTGGTATTTGAGAATTCCTGTCGTGAATTGGTGGTTTTCTGCCGGTCATTTTCTCATAAACTGGCATTTTCTGGAGAGCCGGAAAAGATAATGGCAGTTGGAAACCTTTGGGGAGACAGGTTTGCGATTGGAAAAGACGAGCACCTCCTGCTTTCAGCCAGATCTGAGCTGGAGAAAACTACCGGTTGCCATCAAAACCAGGCTTCTGGCCAAAATTCTGAGCTAGCTGAAGTTGCTGAACGGCCAGGCACCGGGCAGGCGGAATTTGTATTCTGCTTTGCCGGAAAGGCGGCTGCGGCATGAGAGATTCGATATTGCTGAGGTTGCTGCTGGTTGGTTCATTGTTGCTTACGATTGCGGTTCTGTCATTTCTGGGCGGTTCGCTGTTACAGAAGCAGGCAAAGAATAGAATCGCCGCGTATGAGAAAGAGTGCCGGCTGACAATCGATAGTCTGCAGATGCCAATTTCTTCGGAAGAATGGTGGCGGGGTGCTCTCCGTGAAACGCTTTTGAGGGCTGCAGCCGAGCCCGATGGCCACCAACTTGCCGACAGCATGCAAAAAATTTCCCGGGCGGGTTCAGATTCTCTGCAGCTAATGATCTGGAAGAGAGATGGCGAGGTTTTACATGCGGTGCCGACTGACGCTGCGGCCCGATTCAATCTTCCGGCTGCCGCAAGGGCTCTTACGGCAATAATATCTGCTGATTATCAGCCGGTTTTGCTGGCCGAAGCATCAGAAGACCTCGATGCTCTGTATGCAATGTTTGAATGGCCGGTGCTGCATCAGCTTCTCATCGGCTCAGAAGGTGGCGAGGCGCATTTTATAAGACCAAAACCCGGTCTGAAATCTGATCTTTTCTGGCTTCAGGTTCAGGGCGACACATTCATGTGGGCCCGCTTGCCAGAGAAGCTTTTTTCAAAGCCGGTGCATGCCATTGAGGCGATAAAAGTGGCCGAAACCCGGCTGGCAGCCGATCAGATCCTTTTTCTGTTTCGCCACGAAACAGGCCGGCCGTTGGAGATTCTGCAACAGGCAGGGAAGAATGGCTTCTCGAACCCTCAGCCTGATATTGCACGCCTGCTGTCCGAAAAACAAAACTCAGCAGGTCGCTGGCAGATTGTTTGCGAAAATCTTTCCGGAGGGTACATTCTGGTCGCCGGTAAGCGGAGATCTTTTATGGTCATGCTGGCCTGTCGCCCGGAATTTCCTCTTTTGCTTCTATGGTTATTGCTGATGCTTGCAACCCCCCTGCTGGTGAAAATCTGGCGCTCATGGGGCAGTTTCAGGGTAAGCATGCGTCTGTGTCTGCTTTTTATCATTGCAAACCTGATGCCGATGACGATAGCTCTGGCCGGTTTTGGTGATTATCTGTGGCAAAAGAACCTTGTTGGTGAAGAAGAAGTACGACAGAGAACCTTTTCGGCTATGCGCAGTCTCGATGAGGGTTACCTTTCTTTTCGCTTCGGCCTTGAGAGTCGGCTTGGTTACCTGACAGACGAACTGCAGAAACTGATCGAATCAGGAGAAAAACCTCAAAAGATCTGTGAATGGCTCAAACTCGGGCTGGCTGAGTTCCCTTACTCTAATTTCACTCTGCTGCAAAATGGCTCGAAAGTTCTGTTCACCGAGCGTGGTGAAGTTGGTAAAGAGAGGTCGAAGATGACTTCGAACGATGAACTTACTGTTGCGCTGATGCAGTTTATTTTTTACAAAACCAGCAGAATTGCAAAGCCTGATCTGAGGATGGAAATGCTCGATTCATTCGTTGCGGCAATCAATAATAAGCCTGCTGACGAGGTTGTTCTTGATTTTGTCAGATTTGATCGCCGCTTCCGCGACTTTGGCTTTGGTCGAACAATTCTGCCGACCTATATCGCTTTTATAAAAGATTCGGGGCGGCAGGAATACAGCCATGCCCTGATTGTTTCTTTTCGCAGTCAGAATTTGCAGCATGCGTTTATTTCGGGCAGACTTGCAGAAATAAACCGCAATTCAGATTGCATCAGATTTGCCGCCATTGACGATCAGAGCTTCTGTATCGGAGGATTCGGCGGTTCCATGTCAGATGAGCAAAAAAGATTTGTCCGCTCTCTTGGTCTGGTTCCTGCTGTTTTTGCGGGTGAAGTCACGGAAGGTGACTCGGTCTGTGAGCTTTCAGGAATCAGGGGCTACAATCTGAATCTTTATTCTCTGCTGGCGTTCAGGTCTGTACAAAGCGTGGGCAATAAACTGAATGTTGACCGACTCGGGCTTATTATCTCTGCCGGCCTTGATCTTATTTTTATGACTCTTGTCATAATTGTGCTGCGTCGCAGGTTTGCCGGCCCATTGAGTGAGCTGAAGGCAGGAATTTTGGCTTTGGCAGCGCGTGATTTTTCGTGGCGTGTGCCGGTTCGGGGTAATGATGAGCTTGGGCAGGCCGCAGCAGCGTTCAATGACATAATGGTTGACAGTCATGATCTTCAGCTTGCTGGGCAGGTGCAGCAGAAACTGTTTCCTGAACGTATTTTCAGACATGGCAGACTGATGATTGCCAGCCATAACTCATCGATGGGCGAACTGGGTGGCGATTATTTTGACTGTCTGAGAATCGATGAACATCGGGCCGCATTTCTGATTGGTGATGTTACCGGTCATGGAGTGCCGGCCGCCATGATAATGGCAATGGCCAAAGCAGTGACAGTTCAGAATCAGCACCTGTGGACGCGGCCGAAAGAACTGCTTGAAGAGTTACATCATGTTCTCAGAGCAGTGAGAAGGCCTGATGCCCCGATGAATATGACATTTCAGTATTTTCTGGTCGATACCCTGTCGGGCGAGGTGCAGATTGCCAATGCCGGTCATCCCTTTCCTTTTCTGATAAGTCAGAACGGCGGTTGCGAAAAAATCCAGATTACTTCGGTGCCTCTGGGCAGCATTGCGCGGCCAATGGTGAATCTTAAGTCTGTTTTTATCAGGCCCGGTGAAAAGCTTGTGGCCTGGACCGACGGTCTGGCTGAAATGGCCGGCCCCGATGGCAGAGTGTTCGGTTATGATAACCTGCCAGAGCTGGTGCAAAGCTGCGATGACAATGATCTGCCGCAGATGCTTGAAAAATTAATGAAAAAGGCCGCAGACTTCAGGGGCGCTGCGGCCAGAAACGATGATATAACCTTAATTATCGCGGCAATGGAGGGGGGACAGGACTCTTAAGAGGCTTAACCTGTACGGTCCCCCGTCCGTTCTTTTTCACCGCCTGATTTCTGAATCTGTTTTCATCGTTTGTGAGAAGATATTTTGTGTCTTAAAAGTTTGAGGTCTTTGCAGGACTATTTTCCTGTTAGTGAGTCGTAGCTGGCTTTTGCCTTGTTATACGTGTTACCCAGTTCCATCATATCTTTCCTCGGCAGATTTTTCTTTGTGCCCGCCTGGTAGGCATTATAGGCATCCTGCATAGTTTTGTAGGCGCTCTCTATTTCCCTGGATGGAGCAACTGTGCCTGGGTTTATTTTTGGTGCAGATTGGGCAATTTTAACTGCAGCTGTTCTTGAATAGGTTGCGCTGACAAGCTTGTCCAGTTCCTGGTGCGATTTAACCATTGACCTTGCATTGTAAAGGATCGCATCTCTGTTGGTCATACCGCAGGCTGATTTGGCAATGGCAATCACCTCGTCAATGTTTTTAGCTTGATAAGCCCCATTTACAAGGATTCTATCTTTAACGTTATTGTTATACGCCGCTTTCGACAGTTTTATGACATCGTCGGACGATTTTGCTGCTTTCAAACCTTCTTCCGCCAAAAAGTCCATTGTCAGCCCACCCCATGCAGCTGCTGCGAGGGCAACATAATCATCAGCGCTTTTTGCATAAATAACTGAGTTTCTGAGAAAAGCATCGCCAGAGTTCCCTCCCTGTTTTCTGGCGATGTTAATTCTTTCAGCAATCTCTGGTGAACCCGAGGGAACAACAGGGCCCCCGCCGTTATTGTTGCAGCCTGAAAGGCCGATTCCAATAAGCAGAACCAGAACCAGTGATAATAGTTTTCTCATAATTCTCTCCTCCGCTTTTAGAAGTTCAAAATCGGCGGGTATTACGAGGTATGCAAAAAAAAAGTTTTCAGAAAATATTAGAAAACTTTTCGAAAAAACCATCGTAATGGCCGTCACATTACAAGTTAAAGGAGTGCAGAATGAGTTTTATTCGAACCGCTTTATTTATGATGTTTTTTGTTTGCTGTTCTTTTTCCGTATTTGCACAGAACCTTGAGATTTTTGCCGCTGACCAGGATCTTGAAAAAATAGTGTCCGAGCAGATTTTGGGCGGTATTGTCTATAGCGTTTATCAAAACACAAGTTCAGCAAAAGATCTCCTTGAAAGAATCGACAAGTGTCTGGTTAGTTTAAAGCTGCATCGGGTTCTGCTTTCTTCTCTTTCTGCGGATGATAAAAGACGACAGAATGTTGCCTCTATTTCAGGGCTTGAAAAAATTCTGACCGCCATCAAGAGCGGGTTAATGCATGATGGCTATGCCGCTGCAGTTGAGAGCATTAAAGAACTTCATTCTCAGGCAGATCTGATGTTGAACAGTATCAGAGTTGATATGGTAATCGAAGTGGCGAGATTCTCTACCGATTTCAAGTATGGGGCTCCAGGCAGCGCTATTGGCCGAAGAATAATTGACAAAATCAATGGCCGTGTTTTTTATGACGACCTTTCAGAAAATCTCTCTAACATGGCTCGTTTCAGAGACTTTTTGCGGGCAAATGCCGGAAATATTAAAATTCTTGTTACCATGCCGCTTACCGATAAGAACCTGATTGAGCTTGAAAAACACGCCGATATCTATGGCTACCCTGACCGGAAGGGACTCAGCATTGTTGGCACAGTCAGACTTCTGCATATTGTTGGCCCGAATGTAAATCTGATTGCTCCAGAATTGATTTCCATCAAAAAAATTTCCTATCGTTGATCCTCTCCCTATTTTAATTGGCCGGGTTTTCAGATGTTTTGAAAGCCCGGTATTTTTTTCGAAAACTTTTGTAATTTCGTTTCGTAATGCCCGGCAAATTCGAAGATAAAAATCTGCAGGGGGTGCCGTAAAAATGAGGCGATGCTGCAATATTACCTTTACTGTCTGCCTGGGTGTGCTGTTTGTATTTCTGTCATTGGTATTTTCTTCAGAATGCCTGGCGGCTTCTGGTTACAACAGCTGGCAGAGAAATCCTGACGGGTCCTATGTCTGTGGCGGCGCTTACGATTCATGGCAGAAAAACCCTGATGGCGCCTATGTTGTGGGCGGTGCATACGACTCCTGGCAAAAGAATCCTGACGGAACTTACGTGTGCGGTGGTGCCTACAACAGCTGGCAGAAAAACCCTGATGGCAGTTATGTTTGTGGCGGTGCCTACGACGGCTTCAAACAGAATCCTGATGGCAGCTATGTTCTTGGTGGTGCTTACACAGATTACAAGAAAAACCCCGATGGTACCTATGTGTGTGGCGGTGCTTACAGCGGCGCCAAGCAAAACCCTGATGGCACATGGGTTTGCGGTGGCGCTTATTCTGGCTGTAAGCAGAACCATGACGGAACATGGGTTTGCGGCGGAACGTATTATGGTTATAAGAAGAATCCCAATGGCACCTACGTTGTGGGCGGTGCTTATGATGGTTATGTTCGCAACCCTGACGGCTCCTATGTTGTCGGCAACAAATTTTCTGTTCCAGCCAATAATAAAAAGAGGCTGGCCGTAAATGCCTATATCAGCGCTCTCGCTTCAGGAAACAACCCTTCGAGCCTTCGCGGCGAGTTACTGCCATCAGAGCTTTCCATGACTGAAGTCAGGCAGGCTGAAAAAGTGTTTAACGAAAAACAAAAATTCATGAGCCTGCATGGAGAGTAGGCAGAAATAATTCTAAATGCGCATGCTCTGGCTTAAATACTCACAATTGCCGGCTGACAATTGTGAGTTTTTTATTTAAGGCGAAAACTTTTTATTAGAGCTTTCGTAAATGCGGCAACAAAATTTCAATAAGTATTCATAAGGAGAATTTTAATGCAAAAGATGCTTCTTGTTCTGGCGGTCGCTGCTCTTTCTCTGGGGTCAAATACCGGTGTTAAAGCAGCAGAAGCTGAATCTCTCAATGTTTCGAGATTTGTGAATATTCAGATTCCTGAACAGAAACAGAATTATGGCGAAGTTTCTGCAGCCTCTAAACTTTACAATCAGGGGCACGACCTGCTGATGAAGGGCAAGCTCTGGGATGCTATCGATCTTTTCAAAAAAGTTGTTAACGAATACCCTGATCATCATATTGCTGATGACGCTGCTTTCTGGATCGGCAGATCCAGCGAGGAACACAAAAACCTTGATACTGCCAGAGCTGCATACAAAGAATTTCTCGAAAAATACTCCGACTCTGACTATAAGGCTGACGCATTGTTCAATCTTGCCAATGTTACCTCGATGATCGGTGATAACCAGAATCTTGAAGCCGAACAGGTCGAAGCTGCCGTTCTTTATCGACACTTTATTCTTGAACACCGGGGCGACAAAAGAATTCCAGGTGCTTATTTTCGCGAGGGCCTCTGCTTATACCGCTTTGGCAATATAAACATGGCGAGACTCGTCTGGCAGGAACTCGTTCAGCTTTTTCCCAACAGTACTGCCGCCGTTAAAGCCAATGAGTGGCTGAATGACAGCTGGTAAACAAGGTGTAAGACAAAATGAAAAATCTAAAATTCAGACTCCGGCTTTTGACAGTTCTGGTATTGTTTTTTACGCAGTCGCTTCTGTCGGCGCGGGCAGCAGAATACATGGCCGTGGGCCATGACAAAAATGGTTGGTATAAAGAAATGGTGAGCATGGATAAGGCTGAAGACACGCGTATCGGTCTGACCCGTCATCCACGCTACATTTCGGCAATGGGAATGATGATCGAAACAAACCCATGGTTCAGTATTTCCGGCCGGTTTGCCGGCAACCCCGTTAATCTGAAGGTTGAGCCTGAAGACATTCTGGTGAAGATCGGCGGCATGAATGTTGTTACCCGGGTTGATTATCATGTCAATGGCGTTATAGGTAAAGAACGGGTTAAAGCATCTATCAAAGATGACCACCCGATTACCAGTATCAATGATGGTGTCAATATTCAGACCGGTTTCAGAAAAAAATTGACGGGTCAGATCTTGTGTTTGAGCAGGTTACCGAAACCACCGAAGTTTCCGGGATTAACATCGTCAGCGGTGATTATTATATACTTGGCTCTTCTATTGATAAAAACCTCAGCCTGAAAATTGAGAATTATTCAGAGAGTGTTTATAAAATTACAGGTGATGAAAATATCGTTGCAGCTTCTCTAGTTGTGGCTTTAAGACCATTTTTGCTTTGACCGGACGACGCCAGATCTGGCTGGAGTGGGTTTGATCTGAGAAATTGAAAAGGAGATTGATCGATGAGTAAAAAGCAGAACAGGTTTATTTCGGTGTGCTTGCTGCTGTTTATATCAATTTTCTATTTGACGTCAGGAGTTTCAGCCAGGGTTCGCAAAATTACCCCGGCAAATGAGGTTGAGACGATAAAGTTTCTCAGTGCCAATCATATTCCGGTCAAGGTGATTGTCGTTTATAACCCCGATACGAAAAACGACAGTTTTGTTGCCGCCCTTATCAATATCGTTGCTGAAATGCATGAAAAAGGCAAGCTGGGCAAGGAAGAAGCCTTCAAGGTGCATCTGATCCCTTCAAAAACTGCAAAAGAAAATGATTGCGCCGATCTGAGAAAACTTGTCAGCACTGAACGAATGAAAAAGTATGTTGAAATCAACCGTGAATTTGCTACAAACGATGTCTGGATGCAGGACTGGGGCGAGGTAGCCATGGTGGGTCTCAAGAATACTCCTAAACAACAACTCGCTGTTTTCGACTCGAATCGTGGGCGTGGTAATGCTGCACTTCCTGGTCTTTTGGCTGATTTCTGGAACAGTTATCTGATAAAAAACCCGTCGAATGAATTCTCCGGTGGCGATTATGGTGGCAATATCGAAGTTACTCCTGACAATGTTCTGCTGATCGGTAACACCTCAACGCCTGTTCTGCGTGCATTTCTCGAAATGCGTGGCTATGAGGGTAGGATGGCTGTGCTCGATACAGACTGGCTTTTTGTCGGTCATGTCGACGAATATATTTCTGTATGCCCTAATCCAAAAGCAAAACGCGGGTATGCACTTATCAGAGCCAACCCAAGACTGGCATTGAAGCTGATCAAGGATACTCCAATTGCCGAACTCGAAAAAATTACCATCGAAAATTACCGCCAGGAATTGATCAATGTTCATAAATATCTTTTCAAGGCCAAGGCTGCCAGAGCCAGAAGCGCCCGCAGTGGGCGGGCAAGAAAAGGACGCGAACAGGTTTCTTTTGCAGAGGCTGTTTTGAGATATCTTGATGGCAGTACGGATGTGTCTGGTCATGGTCAGGTGAATTTCTCACTCGATATAAAAAACACCGACTCAGAAGACCAGTCTGAGCTGGCTGCAGAAGAATTTATCCGGCTCAATCTGACAATTGCCCAGTTGATCGATGGTAATATCAAAAAGGCCTGCGATACGATTACACAGGTTCGCAAAGACAATAACAAATTCCATTCTGTGCTTTCGTTTCCGGCTTTGTTTCATAAGATTCGCTATGGCAAGCACGTGGCTTATATTCCGGGAAGCGTCAATCAGCTGATTCTGCACGATCAGATGATAGTTCCAGACCCTCAGATAGAAAGTTTTCGCGGAAACATCGCCAGAACCGCTTCAATGATCGGCATGCATGCCAATTTTGTCGATTCGCTGCCATACCACAATGCCCAGGGTCAGATACATTGTGGCACCAATGTTTTCAGGCACCCGAACCGGTTTTTTGTTAAACCGAAGTAAATTGTTTTACGGTTCACGGGCCGAAAAGCCTGCGTGAACTCTACCCCATGAATGCGGCCTCGATATCGGGCCGCTTTTTTTTTTCGAAAAAACTTTTTTTCGGCCCCGTCGTAAGCAGTGCCAAATTTAGACTCAAAAAAGGAAGGCGCATGAAAAAAGAATTCTCCGGCTTTTATCTACTGGTTCTTTTTGTTTTTCTGCTGCTGCAGAGCCCATGTTTCGCCCATAAAAAGCTGGGTGCTGACGAAATAGAAACACTTCGATTTCTTGGCTCCAATCATGTGCCGCTGAAGATTATGACCGCTTACCAGTCTGGTTTGAACCACAGTTTTGTGGTCGATCTCATCAAGACCGTGAATGCGATTAATCTCAACGGCTCTTTGCCAGAGAAATGTAAAGTTCTGATAATCCCGACATCGTATGACCTCGGTAAAAAATTTGCCGATTTGAGGGGCCAGGTCGGAGAAAAACTCTGGAAATCAACCGTTGAGGTTGCAGAAAAAACGCTTCATGGCAGCGACATCTGGCTGCAGGACTGGGGCGAAATCGCTGCTGTCAGAACGAAATCTCAGGCCGAAGAAAAGCTGGCCATATTCGATTCGATTCGTCAGGGTTCTGCTGGCATGCTTCCTGTCGATCTTGCAAAACTCTGGAGCGGGTATTATATCGAGAACCCGTCGCGGGAATATTCTGGTGGCGATAATGGCGGTAACATCGAAATAACCCCTGATAACCTGCTGTTGATAGGCAATACCGCAACCCCTGAACTTTGCAGATTTCTTGAAGAAAAAGGTTATAAAGACAGATTGCTGATCATGGAAACCGATTGGCTGGCAGTTGGTCATGTAGATGAATACGTCTCAATTGTTCCAAATCCCAAGGCGGCTGATGGATACACCATAATTAAAGCCAATCCCCGTCTTGGTCTGCAGCTTCTGGCAAAAACCGCAAAAGCCGAGCTCGATGTGCTGGCCGAGCAAAATCGCAAATCAGCAATTCATGGAACCCATGAAGTTGATCTGGCGAGCCTCGCAGAGCTTTTGAAGAGAAAGAAGGAAACTGCGCCGACTGCCGGTAACGCAGTTGACCTTTCAGTTCCCAGCGCCCGGGTTTTAACGGAAGGTGATGAGGGAATAAGTTTTTCTCTTGATCTTTCAGATGAAGATATCGCCGGTGTCGATAGTAAAAGGCTGGCAGCTTTTGCCAAAGCCAATCTGGCCCTTGCGACTCTTATCGATGATAACGTCAAAAGACTGCGCGAAAGAATAAACCGTGACAAGGGCAGAGATCTGAATACACCGGTGTCTGTCATTTCCTATCCGATGCTTTTTCATAAAACGCCGGCGACCTTTAAAAGGTATATCTCAATACTTCCCGGCGTTGTTAACCAGATTTCTCTTGGTGCGAATCTGATTGTTCCAGATCCACAAATAACTCCTTTCAGAAACCATATTCAGAAAATAGGCACCAAAGTTGGTTTGAATGTTTTTTTTATCGATGCTTCGGTTTACCACATGCGCTGGGGCGATGTTCATTGCGGCACCAACGTGTTTCGGCACCCGAACAAGGTTTTTTCAACTGTAAATCGCCGCTGACTGGGCATTTACAGAAGTTGGTTGCAGTGAAATAACGAAAAAACTTTTTCATTATTTCTTCGTAGATACCCCGATTTTTGAATTCCTGACCTTCTTGATCAATAGAAAACAAAGTCTGAAAGGCGGAAAACCAACATGAAAGTTTCAATAAAAACACTGGCACTCGTTCTTTTGATGAAGGCAACAACAGTTCTTGCCGGTTCACAGGCAGATCAGCTTGAAAAGGCCTTCGCAGCCATTCGGGTAAATGACTTCAAGGCTGCCCAGGGCTTTTTAATGATGGTGCAAAATGTGCCCGGAGAATCTGAGGCTTATCGGCAGGCACGCTATTATCTTGCAGCCTGCAAAATGCAACAGAAAGACTATTGGGCTGCTGAAGCCGCATATCGCAATTTTCTGATTGAATTCGGCAGTTCGGATGGGTCAGAAAAGCTTCTTGCAAAAGCTTTCTTTGAGCTCGGAACCATTCAGAATGCTCTTGGCAAAAAGAAAGATGCGCTGGACAACTTTAGAAAAGGCAGCACGCTTTCGCAGGGTAACGATCCTTACGCTTTGAGCTGCAGTCGCAAAGCAAAAGAACTTGGCGATGCATTTATCAGTTATTCCATGCAGCGGGGTGAAACTCAAAACGCCGATCAGGGCGAAACAGACAATCAGATCAAAGAAATTATAGAGCTGGCAAAGTCTTACCGTGACTCGGGCAAGAAGGACGAGACGCTGCTCTGGGGCATGAAAAAGGCAAAGAGCTATCGACATATCGTCATGTTTCTCGAGGCTACAAGTAATCGAGGAACAAAAGATCTTATCTGCATCCACGGAGCATCTATCTGTTCAACACCTCGTGATGTGGTCGCTCTTGCGAAGGTTGCCAGTCAGAGGCCCAATATCGAATTGGTATGCCTTGCCGGAATTAAAACATGCAGAACTGTAGATGACTTTATTCTTCTCGCTAAGGCTGCACCGGCTCAGATTAGTGATAACAACGCTCACGACCGGATTCTTCTCAAGGGAACAGAAGTCTGCGTCACGGTTGATGATGTCGTCAGACTGGCCAGCCAGGCCACCAATCACAGCAAAATGGATGAAATAAGCTGGCGCGGTCTTGGCCTGATTAAATCTCTTGCTGATGCTAAAAAACTTGCTGAAGCTGCCGCCTCCAAACCGGTAAGGCAGAAGATTCTTGACTATTATCAGAACAAAGTGATGGGTGTTTCGGCGTCAGCGACTGCGGCACCGGTGCGCCCGGCAGCAGATATGCAGCTTGATCATGAAACCGTTGCCAGGGTGCAGGCTTTTCTGGCAAATACCCGCTCTGGCGGAAACATTGAACAGGCAAAGAAAGCACTGCTTCCCTCAGATTACGAAATAAGCGTTGTCAAAGACTCTCTGAAGGCTGCTGAAGTCAAGAACAGCTTTGATAAAGTTCACGGCGGCAGTAAGTAAGAAGCGTAAATGAGGTTTTTACCTGTTGTTATTCAATAATCAGAAAAAGGAGAGCTACCTATGATAAAAAAGGCACTGTGTCTGGTATTGCTGGTTTCTGCAGTGTTTTCAGCGCCATTATTGTCCGCCCCGGAGGTGAAAAACAAGATTTCTATTCTGGGGGCTCCGGAAAACTACCCGTCTGGATTTGTTCCTCATCCGGTTTATGCTGTTGGCTGCCCCGACTGGAAGCTTCTGGAAATTGTCTCTGAAGTTCCGAGGCGACTGGAGTGGGGTTTGAATCTTAACGCTGTTTCCAAAACAACGCTTGGCGGTTTTGATGAAGCAATTGAAATGATGAAGAGATTCATCGAGCAATGCAAAAAAAACAGAACCGAAAAGCAATGTCAGGCTGATCCCAGGCTGCAGGCCGCCGATGGCCCCGGAATTTATTATATTAAAAACCGGCCCATAGTTGAACAGATTCTGAGAGAAGTTGTTCATATCAAGACGGTTTATAATAGTGCCGTTGCCTCAAGTCATGACAAGGTGGGCCGGTTTTCAGAAGGAAGAAATGCGGCACTGGCAAGATATAAAAAAGTTCTCTTACCATATGTCAATTATCTGAAGTTGCAGATGCAGGCGTGGGGAAGGCATCCCGGCTACCACTCCGGCTATTGAAATCTGACGGAAAGGCATGTGTTTTCGGTTAACTTGCGTGAGCACAAGGCTTTCTTTTTAATTTCTGTTCCTTTGATTAGGTGACGACCTTAAACTTGGTTGCGCCTGTTCATATCGA
>CAZFUG010000077.1:0-16152 GCA_964522035.1 uncultured bacterium | reverse complement strand
TAAGAACGACACCTCTCAATTATTCATGGGATTTTGCAGCCACTTCAACCCAGATAATTCCGAACAGTGCGATGTATACCCGCATTTTCGGGTATCTCCGGCCAGAATCAGAAATAAACCAGATCGGCCTGTTCCATAATGACAGCACCCGCCTGTTTTTAGGCTCTTCATTTGTTCCTCAGATTGGCGACTGGCGACCGGCAGCGCCAGGTTTTTATGGCTCACCAATGAAAACAGCTTTCACAATGAAAATTGGGCAAAGTGAATTCGTTCAGGCCGAACACGACCAGGATGACGGCAATACGGGGCTGGCGATTCTTAAAACCTCAGACGCGGGCGCCGCCCTGTTTGCCGCCCTTACTCATCAGGCTGCAGGCAGATGGTCGTCTCCCGCGGCCCCATGGGTAAATGTTCCGGTGAATGAAACGATGCCGTTCAGATTTATGCCAACCTGGCTGCGAACTTACAATCTGACCGGCTGTGATAACGATAGCGTAAGTGCCATGACATGGTCGAGGGATCTCGCCAACCCGCTGCTTTTTCACCTCGACACCATCCAGGATGATTTCTGGGCTATCAGGCCCGGCAATACCGCCCCGACAAGATTCGATATGGGCGGCACTTTCAATACTTCAGACCGTCAGCTGGTGGTCTCAGACGACGGCCAGAAACTGATTTTTGCCAAAGAAGACACGAACGAAGTTGTATTCATCGATATTGCAAACCCGGCAAGCTTCTCATTCAATGGCGCCACGCGCACCGTATCCACTCTCACAGGTTTCGGCAGCATAGCCAGAATTGCCACCATGACCGCCAGCCCGAAGGTACTTGCCACTCTGCCATTCAATCGCCACAAATCAACCTCACACTCTGGCTCATACCAGCAGGTTGCAACCCTTTCGATGAACATCAGCGGCCTGCAGAACGCCGCCCTCGCCAGCGGCGGCATCTACATTCTCGGCGGCTCACCCACGATTCATGGCCCTTCACCCGGGGCGGCAACGACCGATGGTACGCCAACCAACAAAATTTTCAAATTCGACCCGACCTTCACCTACATGCCGGGAGCAACGATTTCACCCCTGGTAGCTACCCTGACGCGCCCAATCAAACGCCACTCCGTCACGGCATACGATAATGAAGTTTACGTATTCAACGGCCGCTACACTTCAACAGACATCACTTCCTGGGTGCAAAAATTCAACCCGACTTCAGGAGAAGTATTCTCTTCCCCGGAAACTGCGGGTCCCGTGATGAAACAAAATATTTCCTTTACCAGTGCCTGCAGCGAGGCAGGAATGACATGGACTCAATCTGGCCACAAGGTCAGCTGTAATGGATACGACACATGGGGAGCGCCACTTAAAGGCTGGAAAGCATTTGATGGTTTGTTTGATAATGTAGGAGGAACAAGCGTTGGCTTTGACTATGACTGGGCATGGAACAATAGCCCCCCGGCACCGTCCTGGCTACTTTATGAATTTCCGGCGCAGAAAATAATAACCAAAATCAGATATCTGCCTGAACAAGGATATCCCAACCGGGTAAAAGATTTTTCTTTCTACGGAAGCAACAACGGTCTTTTTCCGCATAATGGCGGAACAGTTAACACCGATTACTGGCTTTTATTCTCACAATCTAACTGCGCAAACTCAACGGCATGGCAGGAATACACCTTCGCAAACAATACTGGCTACAAATACTATCTTTTCAGAATTACCGCCGCTTACGACGCCGACTGGATTTGTATAGCAGATCTGGAATATCACGGAACTGACGTCGTGCCGCCGCCAAATGGGTTGACACCCGTCAGTAATGACAACAACACCGAAATTGCTGTTTCTGACAATGCATCCTGCTTAACACCATACGGCATAATGGTAAGCGGCGGTGCAACCTCAACAACACTTATTTACTGGCCACACGGTATTGCAACCTATTCATCGCCAGATATCAACCTGATTGGGATTTCGAGAAGTCTGCCACCGATGCCCGGAGCAAGAAGTTATCATAATCTGGTATGGCATAAAGGAAGGGTCTTCAGAGTCGGCGGCGACGATGGCGCCGCATTGAACAGCATCGATGTCTTCAGTTTCGATACCAATGCCTGGACAAATGTGGCGCTGACCAATGTCGCCTCTTTCCCGGTAAACGGAACCCAGCTGAAGCGTACCAACGCGGCTGCATGCTCGCTTGGCGACGAAATATTCATGTTCGGCGGTTACGATGGAGCGAGTCTCAAGAACGATGCCGTTGCCTGGAACCCGGAAACAGGCAATGTCAGGCTTCTTGGCACCATGCCGATGAATGGTAACTATGCAAAATCCGCAGTGGCCTGCGGCTCTTCGATCTATCTGATCGGCGGCGCAACCAATGCCACCAGCGGCGGCACTGCCGGCATCTGGAAGTTCACGCCATGATGACAAAGTGGTTAAAATCTGCATGCCGGCAACTGGTCTGTATCAGGCCAGCAACAGCTGGGGCAGCGCGACGCGGCTTCACCATGATGGAAGTCATGACGGCGGCGGCTATCATTGCAGTAGTGAGCAGCATCGTTCTGCCGGGTGTGGCAAACTTTTATTCTTCAGAGCGTGTAAAAGCGGTAGCTGAAGTCATGGTGCAGAATATCCGCATGGGAAAATACAAAGCCATGCAGGAACAGGCTTTGCACCGCATGATTTTTTCACCGGGCGGCGATACCTATAAAATTCAGATACATACCGGCTATTATGATGGAAACACGCCGCCCAATCTTTCGACCGGCGTTGCCGAGGAAGATTACGACAGCATTAACTGGGAAAGTGTTCTCGATACCGAAGAAATCGAAATTGACCCAGGGGTAACGGTTACCAGAGACGCTTACCTCGCGCCGCGGGTCATTTATTTCTGGCCAGATGGCTATCTCGTAACCCATGATGCTGCCGGAATAAGCGAAACAAACAAAAAACTGCTGCCGGAATGTTTCATGCTGTTCGAATACGGAAGCTCACGAATAAGAGTATATCTTAACGGTATTGGCGTTTTATCTTCAGAATCCTACGCCGTTGACGATGACGGCGATTCAGATACGGATGTTCTATGGTAAAAACACGCATAAAAAATAAAAGAGCTTTTTCGCTGGTGGAAGTTCTCACCGCCACCATTGTCATGACCATGATGCTGGTTTCGGTCATCGCCTATATTCAGTATGGCTCACTCGTCTGGCAGAAAGGCCAGACCAAGATCGCCGCCAAAAACTATTCACGCATGGCTTTCGACCTTATCAAACAGGATCTGATGAAAGCCACAGCAATCGAAGCCCCTCCCGCTTCCACTTCGGTAACCGTAGAAAATGGTCTTGGTTACAGAATGCTTATTTCAGGCACCACCGAAAATTTCAAGCTAGGAGTTCCTGATTCAAATAGGGTATTGCAAAGGCTTATAGACAGCGGCGATGCTACCAAACAACAGACCTGGAACACCAGGATTGCCAGAAACGTCAGCCTGTTTCAGGTCGAAAGAATCTCTACCTGGACTCTCAAGATCTATCTACAGATACGCAGCGATGAAGAGGCGACCGAGGATATAAATGTCGACGGCACCATCGATATCTTCGACCGGGAAATCGTCAGCAGCGAAAGCATCGTTCTGACCGCCCCGGCGGCAGGAGGCTGAAAATGGGCAAACCAGCACAAAAAACCGGCCAGGCCGGCATTATCATGATCATGCTGATCTTCGGTCTGCTGATGACCGTTTCTACGGCCTACATGAAAATGGTGCAGACCGAGGTCGCAGTTCAGAACATGGTCGACCAGTCAGACCGCGCCATGGACGCTGCCTTTTCCGGCATCAACTACGCGATCGCCATCGCCCAGGAAAACCGCTCGATGTTCGACAGCAACGTTGCCGCCGTTGCCAGTCGCACCTATGTCATCAACTCGACCAATTCACACTGGACTAATATCAATGCTGCATGGACATCAGTAGCAATAGACAAAGTTGCGTCAGTTCCTTCCGACTGGCTGTTTCTAAACGAAAAGCTCGAGCTTTATCGAATCAATGAGCAAACCGCCAGCCCGCCCTACTACTTCAGAGTGACTTCATTCCCGGCTGCAAGCACTACGGCGATAGCCGACCCGGAAAAATACCTGATCAAGGCCCAGGGCAGATACCTGCAGTTCTCTGACGACAAAACCACCGTTCTGGCAACCTTCTCAACTCAGCTCATCGCTGAATGTAAAATAAACTTTCAGCGCAAGGTCGTGCAACTTTCCCGCTACCGCTATATGGTCTACCAGACCACTGACGCCAACTTCTTCAAAAGCCAGAGCTACTGATTCAGCGCAGTTCGAGAAGTTCGTAAAGCGGGTATTCGCGACTTTTGCCCTTGACTTCGACGCGTTCGATAAAGGCGACGCGGCCCTGGCCCTTTAAGCCCCTGATCGTGGAAGGGGCGACGATGATGCCGGTCGTGCCGGCCTTCGCCGCCTCGGCTTTCAGCCTTGCCGCCAGATTCACCGTATCGCCGATAACTGTGTAATCGAGTTTGCCAAGCCGTGAGCCGATACGGCCCGAAACGACATTACCGCTGGCAACACCGGCACGTATGTAATAACCGGCATCACGCATCACGTATGCCAGTTCGAGTGCAGCCCGGCAGGCCTGCAGACTGTGATTCTCGCCGGCAGTGGCAGAACGGAAAACCAGCATCAGCGTATTTTCGATAACCTTGTCGATAACGCCGCCGCATGAGCGGGCAATACGATCGGCTTCAGCGATAAACCGGCCAAGAACGGCAAAACGTTCTTCAGGCGACAGATGTGCGAAAGACTGCAGTTGCATGAACACGACGGTGGCCGCCACTCTCACCCCGCCGGGAGCCATATCGGCATCAGAATCGCTTTCGACGGCGGTCAGAACGTCCTGTGAGACGAAATGCGCCAGCTTGCGGCGCTGCTCCAGGCCCTGAATCATGCCTGTAAATACGGTTTTCAGGTCGCCAAATTCATCGCTGGCCTGCAGCTGCACGCTGACCTGCAGATTGCCGCGGCCAACCTCGCCGGTTACCCTGACAAACTCGCGCAACGGCCGCAGATAAATAAGTTCGAACACCAGATAGACAAAAAGCAGCAACAACAGGCCGTAGCCGGCCAGCATTCCGGGCAAAGCCCAGGTTGGCGAACCGCCTGCGAAAACTTCAGAACCAACCAGCATCACCAGAGGGTAATCGTTGAACCAGCGCACCTGCAGCAGATTCTTTTCCTTTTCGCGCCAGACGAACCCCTCGACATTTTCGGCAAGATCGATCTTTTCGAGCAGATCGGCGTTGCGCAGAGTTCGACCATCAGCCATACTCACCAGATGGTAGCCAGCGTCATCGCGAACCACTTCGAAAAACCGCCCCGAAACGCCGGCAAATTTCTCTGAAGGCCTGAAATGGTTCACAATGTAGTCTCGAATCAGGTTGTTATCATAATAGTTAAACGAAAGCAGCCCAAAAAGGCTGTATTTATCGGCATTAAACACGTATGCCGTCGAAAAACGGTTGCCGGTATTCATGCGCATCATTTTAAAGGGCCGGCCCCAGCGATTACCGATTTCGTTCACGAAAGACGAATCGACAGTGCCAGGTTCCCTGTCTTTGCCCCTTGTCTGATTCATCACAAAATTGCCGCTGCGGTCAAAGGCATTGAGAATGGCCGTAGAAACTAACCGCCGGCCAGATTCCTCTTCTTTTAACTGGGCGCGGTAAAATCTGGTTGAACTGGCGTGCAGGCGCTCGCCCGCATCGAAGTCGAGAAAAAGGTCTGAGGCAACCGAGTTTTCGAGGCCATCTCTGAGAACCTGCAGATATGCCGGTTCGCCGCTGCCGCGTATTTTTTCAAGCCTGGCCGCAACCTGCAGCGTATGCTTCTGCACAGCGGCAAGATAATGGGAAAAACCATCATAGAGCTCGTTAAAATAAAGTCTCTGCAGCTCTTCAGCCTGATACCAGCCATACACCCGGTTGAACTGGTTCCAGGTGATCATGCCGGCGAGAAGCAGAGAGACGGGCAAAAGCAGCATTACGGCAGTGCCGAGCAGCACCTTCGGCCTGATTCCCATTCTGAAGTCGATGCCGAAAAAATACAGTCGTAGCAGAAAAACCGCACCAACGAATGCCAGCAGCCGGGCAAAAGTAAAAATCAGCGGTGCGCGACCTGCAAGCGGGTGTTGCAGTTCTGGCATGGGCACAGAAACCTTGAGCAGCGGCAGGCGGGCAAGAACCTTTTCGAGATTTTTCGGAACCAGGCCGCCAGCCTGAATCAGGTCGACAATCACAGTATCGGGGAAGGTCGACACCATGTGCTGACCATCTGCATCTGCGAGGTAATCAGTTATAATTTTTCGCGTCTGCGGCCTGTCGCCATCGAGAGCTATTTTCAGACGGCTGAAGTCACGTCTGATACCCCGGGCCTGCAATTTTACGGCATCAGACAAAATCTGCCGCTGATCGAGGTCACAGCCACGCAGAACCACGAGACAGCCACCTGTGATCTTTCTCTGATTGCCGACTGTCTGCCATAGCGGCCGGTAGAGAAAGAAGGCCGGCCCTTCAAGTTTTGCCGAAACTACACGACAAACGCGGCCAGGCTCCAGCGGAATTTCTGAAATCAGGCCAAACTGGCGCCGCAAGAAAGTATCGGCATCTTTACGGGCCCGCCGGTCGACAACCTCAGGGGTCTGATTGATCGCGACAAGATAGCGCCGCAGCAGGTTGCGCGGCAGAACCGGCAATTGCCTCTGCACATGCGAAGCGATAATGGTATCGATATCGTTAAAATCTTCTGAATGCGTAACTACAGCGGCGATTTTGAGGCCGGTCGAGCGCTGCAGAAATTCAGCGGTTGCTGAAGCGCCACTGCGAAAGCTGCTGTAGCCGGCAAAGAAGGCATTGAGCTTTCTTTCGACAAAAGCTTCAGCCTTCAGGTCGCGGCGAAAACTGTTCATTTCGCCGGAAAGGGTGGCAACCGCGGCCTGACGGTTGGCCTGCAGGGTAATTTCGAACA
The DNA here is from genome assembly GCA_964522035.1 of uncultured bacterium. Taxonomy (GTDB): domain Bacteria; phylum Muiribacteriota; class Ozemobacteria; order Ozemobacterales; family Ozemobacteraceae; genus Rifleibacterium. The sequence continues at coordinate 9,124 of CAZFUG010000077.1, read as the reverse complement.
GGTAATTAAGGCTGGCCTGCAGAAGAACCGCCGGTACCGCAAAGACCGTGAACCAGGCAAGAGCGAGTGAGCCCAACGACAGGCGGCGCCGAATGTTAATGCTTTTTTCAGCCATCGCCGCCCCCTGACCCGCGCCGATCACAGAGTTCAAAGGCACGCCCAACTGGTGTATAAAGAGAAATGCCGAAATCGAAAAGGTTCGTAAGCCGACTGCAGGTTTCGTCACAAATCAGAATTTTTGAAGAAATTGATTTTGTGAGACCTTCAAGGGTTTCAGCGCACTTCGTAACCTCACCGAGAACTGCAAAAACCATACGGCCACCCTCACGGCCTGCTATACCAGATACCGCTTCACCGGTCGCGATACCGATACCGTTCTCGACTCTAAACAGGCCAAGTTCAAGGCGCTCCTGGTTCAATGCTGCCAGTTGCCGCCGCATTTCGAGAGCCGCTTCGGCCGCACAGATTTCGGCCGGCTTTTCCCCGCCCGAATAAAAAACCGCCATGACCGCATCGCCGACAAAACGCTCGATTACGCCGCCATGGCTTTTTATGGCGGTTTCCATGCGCGTGAAATATTCATTGAGCAGACTGACGATCTGCTGCGGGTCATGCTGCTCGCTGAGAGTGGTGAAACCGCGAATATCGCAGGCAAGCATCGTAACGCGCGAACTTTGTACCGAAGCCATTTCTTTAAGACCAGTTGCAGCTCTGAGCCGGTCATAAAGGTTCTCAGAAACGAAGCGCCGCATTTTTTCGCGCTGCGACAGGCCGTTGGTCATATCGTTGAACGCGTCGGCGAGCAGAGAGAATTCGTCGGTCTTTTCGAGCACGAGGCGGTTTTGATAATCACCACCCGCAACGGCCGTTGCAGCATGCCCGATACCCTTAACCGGATTGATGAAAAGAGCCTCTAGAGCGTCGGCAAACAGCAGCAGCGACGTCAGGGCGAATGCCAGCAACAGAAATGGAAACGCCCAGGCCAGCAAAGCGACCATTAAATCAGGCGAACTTGTTGAAATGCCGGAATAAACCATCAGATCGTTTTCGCTGAAACGCTGCTTCTCGTAGCGATAATAACCGGCAGTGCCGGTTAGTTCACCGGTGCTGACACGACCGGCTGTGGCCTTGTCGAGCAGGACTTTCAGGTTGTGGTCAGGACTGACGTAGTCAGGCCACCAGCGCAGCACCATGTCATCATGCCGCCGGTGGCCCATGAGAAAATGATGCTGATTGCGCCCAGAAACGCTTGAGAAGATATCGGGATCGAATTCATGCGGGCTGTAGATGATGAAGTTGAGATTACTGACATTGGTTGAAGCCATGGCACGAATTTTAACCAGGTTATCGCTATAATATGGAATCAAAAACCAGATCGCCCGCGAAAAATCGTCAAACCGGTTCAGATCCATGGTTTCGTTGGCTTCGTATTTTAAGGCCCGGTAATCAAAATAATCGCGGCGCATGGTGTCCATCATGCCGTCAGCAACACTGGTCATCTGCTGCAGTTTTTTGATTGGCGGCGCCTGAGTGTCGAGACAGCCCATATTTTCGAGAAATTTAACCGAAAGCAGCTGCTCGAGCTTGGAAATTTCAAGATCCATGATATTTCTCGCCTTGAAAGACCTGGTAACTCCATCATTGCGGAAAAAATAAAAATCAACGTAGGTGCCGGGCACAACAACATTATGGGCATGCAGACTGATTATTTCGCCGCCACTTTTGCCGGCCACATCGATAAGGCGGTTCTTGATTTTCAGCATCTGCAGAAGGTGCTGCTGACGCTGGTCGTTATAGTAACTGTGCAGCTTCTGCATCTGACTCTCGGCATCGGCACGCAATTCGAAGCTTCCAAGGCTCTCGATGCGGTCTAGCAAACGCAGCGAAACATGACCGAGAATCGTATATGGCATCAGAACCGCCAGGCTGATCGACAGCAGCATACGCAGGCGCAGGCGCACGATGGCCGAAAACCCGAAAAGAACGAAATGCGCCGAAGCGAAAAGGCAGAAGAGAAAAAGCAGGTGCAGAGCAAATTGCAGAGAACGTTTAAATGCAGCTGACCCGGCCATTATGGCCGAAATATCGTATGCAGTCTGCAGGCCCGCCGGCAGTTCAATCTGCCGGCTGAACAGAGAATTATAGCCAATCAGTTCTGTCGGAACCGATGACTCGACAATCAACCGGTTGCCGCGCAGTATGACTTTACCCGCGTCAACTGGCGGCCGGTTAAGATAGGCTCTGGTAAACCCGGCGGCATTGTTTTTGAGTGAATCTTTCAGCAGCTTTTGCGGTGGAAAACCGCTGCCGGCAAACATTACAAAATAACCACCCATGATTTTCGGCCCGTCTTTGACGCGGCGGTAATAGGCAAAAAGTCTGCATTCGCCGCGTTTTCTGGTTGCCGTTTCGTAGCAGCCGCCCTGAAAGGGCAGCTGGTAGATCATGTCAGAAAAAAGCCGGCCCATGACCTTAAAATAACTCTGTGTAGGTCCGCCGAATTCCTGCGCAGCCATGTGCCTGATTTCGTGGTAACGCTGCTCGGCATCGGGTTTGCTGTCATCAGCCCTGACAAAATCTCCGGCCTGCTCGGCAAGCGTTATGCTGAGTATCTTGCCAAGTATTTCACGGTCGTACGGCACGATATCATCCAGTGCCGGAGAGAACCAGTTCCAGATGTTGTATACATCGGCGCTGAACGCCACCATTATCAGTGGTTCAACCCCACTCATGTCACGATACAGCACTCTCAGTTCGTCGATGGTGTCAGCCTGAAAAATCTTCGGATCAACACCAGGCGCAAATTTTGGCCTTTCAAGGGATGGCGATGACAACCCGGCACGTCGCTCGGCTTTCTTGATTATCTTCTCGATATGCGTTCGGGCGTTCAGATCGGCCTGAAATTCGCGTGCTTCCTTCTTCAGTTCCTGTTCGGAAAGCTGCAGGCGATTCTGCCTGGCTTCATCGTCTATCTGTCGCAGCCCGGCACCGATAAAAAGAGCCGGCAGCATCACCAGCAGCAGAAAAACTGCCGCCACCAATGCTCTCAACCCTATTTCATCGCGCATTTTCACTAAGACACCTTATTAGGCATTTTTATTTTTTCCGCAGATCTGTGTCTATCCGTGTTCATCCGTGTTCATCCGTGGCTCAATTTTCTTTCTGTGTTCATCCGTGGCCTGTATTTTTCTTTCTCTTTCTCTTTCTCTTTCTCTTTCTCTTTCTCTTTCTCTTTCACAGCTTATCCGTGTTCATCCGTGTTCATCCGTGGCTAATTTTCTTTCCGTGTTCATCCATTACGGAAAACAGCCCTGAAACAATCGTTTCAGGGCTGTTCTTCATTATAATCAGCGTATCAGTTCTTCATGCTGTGCACCGGGGCCGGAATACGCCCGCCGCGTCGCACGAACAGAGCCGGAGAATGCCGGCCGACTTCCATGACCGGGCCTTTGCCAAGCAGACCACCAAAATCGACGACATCTCCGGCCTGCATGCCAGGTACCGGAATCAGACGGCACGCGGTCGTCTTGTGGTTGATCATGCCGATAGCGGCTTCGTCAGCGATGATGCCGGCAATCACTTCGACCGGCGTATCGCCCGGAATCGCGACCATATCGAGGCCGACCGAGCAGACGCAGGTCATGGCTTCGAGTTTTTGAATGTTGAGAGCGCCGGCTTCGATGGCGCGACACATGCCTGCATCTTCGGTAACCGGAATAAAGGCACCCGAAAGACCGCCGGCGTAGGTTGCCGCCATTATGCCGCCTTTTTTGACCGCGTCATTGAGCATGGCAAGAGCAGCGGTAGTACCGTGGCAACCGGTTTTTTCGAGACCCATCAATTCGAGAATGTCAGAGATCGAGTCGCCTTCGGCCGGGGTCGGAGCAAGTGACAGATCGATGATACCGAAAGGAATACCGAGCATGCGCGAGGCTTCGCGGCCGACCAATTCGCCGGTTCTGGTGATTTTGAAACTGATCTTTTTGATGACTTCAGAAAGTTCACCAAAATTGAGGTGGGTTGAATTCTGCAGGGCGGCACGCACCACGCCGGGGCCCGAAATGCCAACGTTGAGAATCGCTTCGGCTTCGCCGGGGCCCATGAATGAGCCGGCGATGAACGGGTTGTCTTCTACGGCGTTGCAGAAAACCACGAGTTTGGCGCAGGCAAGACCGTTTTTGTCGCGTGAGCGTTCGGCCGCTTCTTTGACGATTTCGGCCATGCGATAGACGCCGTCCATGTTGATACCGGCCTGTGAGCTGCCGATATTAACGCTCGAGCAGACGCGCTCGGTGCAGCAGAGGGCATCGGCGATAGAATTGAGCAGAATCTGATCGCCACGGGTGATTCCTTTTGGTATCAGAGCTGAAAAGCCGGCAACATAGTCGATGCCAAGTTCTTTGGCAGCCTTGTCGAGCGCTTCGGCGATAGGCACAGCGGTGGGTTCTGTGAAAGCACCGGCCAGAAATGAAACCGGGGTAACCGAAATGCGTTTGTTAACGATCGGAATACCGTATTTCTTTTCGAGTTTGCGGGCAACCGGCACCACATCATGGGCAACGCGCACGACCTTTTCATAGACTTTTGCGGCACATTTGTGCACGTCTGAGTCGGCGCAGCTCATCAGGTTGATGCCGCAGGTGATAGTGCGAATGTCGAAAGTTTCGACACCTACCGCACTGATGGTTTCGATGACTTCTTCAAGAGAAAAAAGCATTGCAGGCCTCCATCACAGCCGGTGCTGGAATCTAAAAACGTCTTCGTGCTGAATGAAAACCTTGACACGCAGTTGCTCGGCAACTGCCTGCATGCGACTCTGAAAATCTTCAAAGCTGCAGTTGGCGGTCGAAAAATCAGTCATCATCATCAGGGCGAACAGATCCTGCATGATTTTCTGGCTAACGTCTTCGACATTGACGTTCGAATCGGCAATGGCACGGGTGATGCCGGCGAGAATGCCGGGCTTGTTGGCGCCGAGCACGGTGATTACAACCTGTTCCTTTTTCCTGTTCAAGGCAAAAACCTCCCCTTCGGGATGTATTAGTTACGAGCTGTTATGTACCGCAGCAATATAGCAGAACCGCCCGCCTGCGTAAAGCAATTGTGCTTTTATAGTTCATAATTGTAAAGAAATCGGCAATCGATCAGTGCCGGGCAACCCTTATCAGAACAAACCCACAGATCAGTTTTGTGATGAATCTGAAACAGATTCCAGCCTCTGAGATTGTGGCTGTGTAATTGTGCGGCAGAATCCAAAGCTGGTATTTCAGCGGAATTGCCATTTCGACGCATCTGGGCGCTGGACTTTTATTCAGGAACGAAATATATTATGATTGCATTTTGGTGTCATTTAAAAAACCGGAGGCATTATCGATGACGCAGAAAATTGCCTTTTTTGATGCCCGGCCTTACGATCAGAAGTCTTTCAATGAGACAAACCGCAGCTTTGGCTTTGATATAAGTTACTTTGAAACGAAACTCAACGCCCAGACCGCTGAGCTGGCGGCCGGTTACGACGGGATCTGCGTTTTCGTCAACGACGACCTGAACGCTTCAGTAATCGAAAAACTGGTTGCCGGCGGCGTCAAAATCGTTGGCCTGCGCTGTGCCGGCTATAACAATGTCGACTTTAAGGCTGCTTTCGAGCGCATTCATGTGGTACGGGTGCCGGCCTACTCGCCCTATGCCGTGGCCGAGCATGCTGTCGCAATGATGCTGACGCTGAACCGCAAGACGCACAAGGCCTGGATGCGAACCCGCGAGGGCAATTTCTCGATCAACGGCCTGCTCGGCTTTGATATGCATGGGCGCACTGCCGGCATTGTCGGCACCGGCAAAATCGCGCGCTGTCTGATCGCGATTCTCAAAGGTTTCGGCATGCAGATTCTCGCCTATGACCCGCGGCCTGATCTGGAATACGCCACCCAGACCGGAATCAGTTATGTTGATCTGCCAGAGTTGTTTGCTGCTTGCGATGTGATCTCTCTGCACTGCCCACTGACCCCTGAGACGACGCACATGATCGATGCCGCAGCAATCGCAAAAATGAAACACGGCGTAATGATCATCAACACCGGCCGAGGCAAGCTGATCGACACACCGGCGCTGATTGAAGGGCTCAAAAATGGCCGCATCGGCAGTGCCGGGCTAGACGTTTACGAAGAAGAAAGCGACTATTTTTTCGAAGATAAATCAGCCGAGCCGATCACCGATGATGTGCTGGCACGGTTGCTGACTTTTCCGAATGTTCTGGTCACTTCGCATCAGGCTTTTTTTACAGCAGAAGCTCTGCATAACATTGCCGAAACGACACTGCATAATTTCCGGGAATTCTTTGCCGGCGGCTATCTGGCTAATGAGATCTGCTATCAATGCAACCGCACCTGCCAGAAAAAAGACAAGCGGCGTTGCTTTTGAGCCAGCTGTTCTCAGGCTTTCAGGCAGCTGGCATAAAAAATCCCGGGTCTGCTTCTCAACCGACCCGGGATCTTGTTTTACCTGTTATTATTTTGCTGCCGGGTTGCCAAGCGGCATTACGGTGCGACCATATACTTCGTTGAGAACCTGGGCCATACCGGTATAAATCGCCGAGGCGCCGCAGATGATGCCTTCGAAGCCAGTCAGGTGCTTGAAAGACGCGTCGCCGGTCGCATCACCGATCGCAAGCATAAAAAACAGCACAGTGAGTGAACCAAAAACAAACTGCAGTGCCCGTGACATTTTCAGGGTGCCAACGAACATAAGCAGTGTGAAGACCCCCCACATGCTGAGATAGCAGATCATGGCGTTATTGGAAGTGCTTTCTACCAGACCGAGCTTAGGCATTACCAGCAAACCAACCAGAGTCAGCCAGAAAAAACCATATGAACCGAAAGCTGTCATACCGAAGGTGTTGTTTTTCTTCCATTCGAGAATGCCAACGACGATCTGAGCCATGCCACCATAAAAAATGCCCATGGCAAGAATCATTGAATTAAGCTCATAAAAACCGGCGTTGTGGATGTTGAGCAGGACAGTTGTCATGCCGAAGGCAAGAAGGCCAAGGGGTGCGGGGTTGGCGGTCATGTCGGAAGCCGGGCTGGCTGAACTCATTTTTTACTCCTGTGACTGATGGTTTGATTGTGCTTTGAAAAAGGCAGCGCGGAATTTTACAACAGTGTACAATCTTTAGCAAGTGAAATTGTTAACAAACTTTTGTGGATTTGTTCCGTTCAGAAATTTATGACATAATCATATTCATCAATAATTCGACCGTTACAGATAGAACATCGCAACACAATCTAACACGCACTTTCAAGGAGCCATGGCCATGCAGCATTTAGAATTTCCGCGACAATCACTTGGTTTTTTCCCCACACCGCTGCATGAGATGAAAAAACTGGCTGGCGACCTTGACGGGCCACAATTGTTCATCAAGCGCGATGACCTGACTGGCCTGGCACTTGGCGGTAACAAAACCCGAAAACTTGAGTATCTCGTTGGCGCTGCAATCGCAAAAGGTGCTGACACACTTATAACCGCCGGAGCCATTCAATCGAATCACTGTCGCCAGACAGCGGCAGCAGCTGCAAAAATGGGCATGGCCTGTCATCTTGTTCTTGGCGGATCAGCACCACAGACAGCCAACGGCAATCTGCTTCTCGACGGGTTGCTTGGCGCGACAATTCACTGGGCCGGCGAACATCGCAAGGGCGAAGATATTCCGCGCATTGCAGAAGAACTGCGTGCCGACGGGCGACGGCCTTTTATTGTACCTTATGGCGGCTCCAATGAAATCGGCGCCCTGGGATTCGTCGAGGGACTGCGCGAATTGCATGAGCAGGCCATGGTAATGAATTTACAATTTGACCATATAGTATTCGCATCGAGCTCGGGCGGCACACACGCCGGCCTTATGATCGGCCGTGAGTTGCTTAAAATGCAATGTCGGCTCAACGGTATCGCCATCGACAAGGTTGGAGGCGCCGAAAAATCGTTCAGGCAGCAGATAATCGAGCTGGCAGATTCCACTGGTCGAATGCTTGGTTTCGATCATCATTTCAGCGAAGCCGATCTGAATCTGAACGAAGATTTTACCGGTGCCGGTTACGCAGTCATCGGTGAAGCCGAGTTCGAAGCTATCAGCCTTTGCGCCAGGCACGAAGGCATTCTCGTCGACCCGGTTTACACAGGTCGCGCTCTGGCAGGCATGATCGGTCTGATCCGCAATGGCACCTTCAAAAAGCACGAAAAAGTGCTTTTCTGGCACACCGGTGGCTCACCGGCGCTGTTTGCCTACGCCGACGCTCTGCAAAGCAGATAGAGCTTCTGCCGGCCTGTCAGATCAAGATTAAAAAGACTCTTTTTAGTGATCAATAAACGATGAATTTTTCATATTTTCCTGACGGACTGAATCATTTTCTCTGCGGACTGCTGTTCCTGGGGGTTTTCTTCAGACTCAGATGTCGGCGGGAAGATTTTACGCCACTGCTGGTTCTAGGCCTGCTGGTGGGCAGTTCGGCGCTGTTCTTTCTGCCAGCAAAGCTGCCGGTTTTATCGAAAGCGGGCAACTATTATTACCAGTTTCTGCATTACCCGCTATCAGACTGGGATATTCTGCTGCTGGGCGGACGCTGGCACCGTTTTTTTCTAACCCATTCGGTTTTTATACCCCTGTTTTTGAGCCCGGCCGCACGCAACCGCCGCGCCGCCCTGCTGTTTCTCGGTCTGACTCTCGGCGTCGCCAGCCACCTTGCATGGGATGCTTACGCAAGCCCCAACCCGCTGATTGTTTTTTACCCGCACTACCTCTTCATGCGTGGTATCGTTGCCAAAATCTGGCTCGGCCTCAACGCTCTCGCTCTCATTTTCCTCGCTGCCATCTACGCCCGTCTGGCCGAAAAATAAAATTAACCCGAGTTAAATATTTTTTTTCCCTTTTCCGGTTTTCATTTGATTTATCTGCAGAAGCAGCGCAAAAAGATTATCTGCTTCTGAATTCAAATCAGGGAGTAGCCCATGAAAACCTATTCAATGCTCAACGATCTCGCATTTCAGTGGATCTTTAACCAGCCCGGGCACGAAAAAATTCGTAAGCGCTCAATAAACCGCTTCTTATAATTTATTGCCGGTTATGGCATTTTGC
>CAZFUG010000076.1:0-16237 GCA_964522035.1 uncultured bacterium | reverse complement strand
TACCTCAGCTGATAAAATTGTACAAGCATTATTCATTGTTATGGGATAGGTTCATTTAATATAGAACCTAAGCGAGATTAACTCTGCTTCGTTAATGCTACAATAATGGTTTAAAACCTCAAAAAATTCTTTTGTTTTATTCGCAAAAGAAATACTAGGCCTTATTTTCAATAAATCAGTTTGGTATTTATTTATGGTTTCAACCATTTTTTCGACTGCGGCCATTGATGCAAATGTATCAAGTGGATTTGGATTAATTTGAGAAATTGCCCGAAAGGCAGAATAGTTTGATGGTATTTTGGGAAAGCATTCCTCAACTATCTTTTTGGTTTGACCATAAGAAGCCCCTTCGTTCTCAATTAAATTACTCTCAAAAACTAATCTGTAGCTTGAAAGATACTTAAACGAATCAAACTCAGCCTTAAACCTTCTCTCATTTATCCGAGCTTGAAGAGCATCTAGATATTTGTATGAATAATGAGTGTAATACTCATAATTGGTGTACCATGGTTCGTTCTTTTTTTTCATATTTTTTCTTCTCTTGGCCTAACAGATATTATGTGGAATCAGTGTTTATCTGAGTTAATCAGTGGCTGAAAGCTAAAAACCAGAGGTGCTGTTTACAGATTAAGCCCAGCAGTTAATCGGAATTATTCTTCGGAAATATTTTCTGAGTCGTTTTCTGGGCTGTTTTCTGGTGTGTCTTCCTGGGAGGGTTGCTGGGCGTCCTGGCGGCTCCAGAGGCGGGCCCAGAATGAGAGGGCTTCGGGGTCGCGGTGCAGGCGGGCGCAGATTTCGTTGTAGACGCAGATGGCTTGCGATATTTCGCCGGAAGCGGCGCGGTCGATGCGGTCGCCCGGGGTACCGGCAACCAGCTGTCGCAAACCTTTGACCAGGTCGGTCAGGGGTGAAATAAGAACCGAAGCGGCGAGAACCCCGAACAGGGTCGCAAACAGACCAACGCCAAGGGTGAAGGCAATCGTGCCCCGGCGCAGGTGCGACAGAAGGCCGGCAATAGCCGTTTCGGGAATGCCGGTGCATATACCGAGACCTGATTTTTCCATGCGCAGGACAGTCTGAAGATAGCCTGATTCACGGATCAGAAGATCTTCGGCTTCCATCCACTGGCTGTGCGGCGAAAAATTTTCCGGAAGATCACCGACGCTGAGAAGCACCTTCGCATCCTTGTCGATAAGTGCAATGTAGCCACGCGGGTGCGGCTTAAGGCGATTCATCATTTCGAGCAGCTTGTTGGTGCGGTCGAGCACAATGCCACAGCTGAGAAGCCCGACGACCTGTTCCTCATGCACGACCGGCACGATAAAAGAGTTCATCAGACGGTCGGTGGCCGACTTGAAAAATGCCGAAAACACCGGCGTCCTGGTTTCGAGAGCCCGCACCAGATCGAGATAAACCATGCGGGTCTTTTCCTGCTCACGGTAGTTCTGAAAATTTTCGCCGGCATATTTCGCCAGATCGCGGCCATCGGCATAAGCGGCCGCCTTGAGAGGCCCGGTCGCGTCGAAATAATAAATATTATTGAACAACGAAGACGAGTCGACGGCAATCTGCAGAAACTTCTGCACATCGTCTGCTGAACCCGCGTTGAGAATTGTGTGCCGGCTCAGACGCATTATGGCTTCGGCGGCATCGTCAGTCTTGTCATTCAGGCTTGAACTGATAGTGGTTGCGATACTTCGCATAGAATCATTGAACTGACCAACGATAATGCGCCGGCTTTCAAGATAATTGAGGGTACCCGCCCCGACGGCGGCGATAACGCTGAGAAGCAGAAAAAGCACGGTAATCTGAAAATACAGACTGAAAGAAAATTTCATAAAGTTTCGAAAGACTCCTGAGTCTTGTGGCATAACTGTCAGTGTGACTGTGAATAAACCATTATACAGATTAATGCCTCGATTGCTAAGCCCCCGCCATAAAATAATGCGTGAAAAATTTAAAAAAATTTTAATTGCCACATTGCCGATAAAAAAAGCCCGCCGACAATTGCCGGGCGGGCCAGTAAAACTTCTTTGAACTGACTTTTACAGAACCCTGAGAGTTGCAACTTCGACAATATCTTCAGGGAAAATGCCTCGCACAGCCTTCTGATAAACCTTACAGGTGCCATCATCGAGCTTTTCTACTTCAACAAAGCCAGGCAGAGAGCGAAGATCTTTTATGTCAGGCTGACTGGGGCAAAAATAGCCAGGGTTTGCGTAAGCATGGTTTTTGCCGTTTCCGCACAGACTGAGGATCGGGACATGCGTGTGCCCCATAACCGCCACTTTACAGTGTGGATTGTTGATAAAGTGCATTCTGACGAAATGGCCCAGGCCGTCATAAGCGACCTCAGCCTCACAAAGCGCTTCATAAAAATTGTCTTCGGTCACCAGATTCGGGTAAAAGCGGGCCACACCATCGGTTCGCACTTCTCCAAGGCTTTTTCCGGCCACTTTGAATTCAAGCAGATTATTGCGGTTGTGCTGCAGCATCAGATCTAGAATGATGCGGGCCGGGTTGAACTTTTCGCCGCGGTGCACCTGCTGCATCAGCTGTGCAATAAGGTCATGCAGCTTGATGCCGAAACTGTCGTAGCTTGTGCTGCCACAGCCTGCGACACAGGCCGCATCCATGCGGTGCGTGCTGGCAATACGCTTCTGCAGAAAATGACAATAGATGCGGGCGACGAAGTAACCAAGCGGCAGAGGTGCCATCGGATTTTCTTCGTTCAGCGCCGGCTTGTTGAAAAGGTCATGCTGATGACCATGCTCGGCCCATATCATGTCGTTGAGATAGTAGGTATTGGCAACTGCACCCTTTTCAAAGTCATGTCCATGCCCGGGCAGCACCTTGTGGTCAGACCGTGAAGCAAGTGCCTGGTTTATGTCTCTCAATTCAACTTCCATGTCGTGGTCGCCGTTGATGAAGCGCACCCTGACTTCGTCAAGCAGACTTATGAAGTCACCGTCGTTCTGCCGCTGAAAAATGCCGGGGTTCTGATCCATTATCAGGTCAACCGACGGCGGAGCACAAAACGGGTGATAATTCCACAGATCGAACCAGTCGCCAAGTATGACCAGCTCATCGATATTGCGGGCATTTTCCTGCAGATAGCGCAAAAAGCATTTCAGCAGAGGTTCGTGCACCGATTTCTGATACCAGTTGGTTTCGGCTCCGGAGCCAATGTGAAGATCGCCGACAAAAACAGTGCGACTGGCCATGACACCTCTCCTTTAAACTGAGGCAGATGCAGATATTGCTGCAGCAGGATGCTGTTTATAGTATAATTGCCTCCCGGTTCCTCTAACTTAAATATAACCCTTTTACGAAAAATTTCCTACCCTTGCGAAAAAATCGCCACAATACGGAGACAAAATGTACGCAGACAATCTTTTCCCAGCATTCATGCTGACCATGCTGGCCGGTCTGGCCACCGGCATTGGCAGCCTGCTCGCCTTTCTTTCAAAAAAAACCAGCAAACGCTTTCTTGCCGTGGCTCTCGGCTTCTCAGCCGGTGTGATGATCTACGTGTCGATGATAGAAATTTTTGTCAAGGCTAAAGACTCACTGGTCGCAGCAGTCGGACCAACCCGTGGTTACTGGTACACCACGATCGCCTTTTTCTGCGGTATGTTTCTGATCACCCTGATCGACAAGCTGGTTCCTGAATTTGAAAACCCGCACGAAGCCCACGAAGTCAGCGAACTGGAACGCAACCCTGAAAAGAATGGCACGATCAAGAAGCCGGATACAGCCAGCCTGCACCGCATGGGCATCTTCTCCGCCCTCGCCATCGCGATCCACAACTTTCCAGAAGGTCTTGCAACCTTCACCGCTGCACTCCAGGACCCGACCCTCGGTGTCAGCATCGCCTTCGCCATAGCAATTCACAATATCCCTGAAGGAATAGCGGTATCGGTACCTATCTACTACTCGACCGGCAGCCGCCGCAAAGCCTTTATGTATTCGTTTCTTTCAGGCATGTCAGAACCGGTCGGCGCGATTTTCGGTTATTTCGTTCTGATGCCGTTTTTCAACGACACCATGTTCGGACTGCTTTTTGCCGGAGTCGCCGGCATCATGGTCTTCATTTCGCTTGATCAGCTGCTGCCTGCCGCCGAAAAATACGGCGAACACCACCTGTGCACCTATGGGGTCGTTTCAGGCATGATAGTCATGGCTCTCAGTCTGCTGATGTTCTCCTGAGCTTCACTTGCCGGCGGAAAGCATACGATCGATCATGATCGAAGCCATCGGGATAATCACCGCTGACAGCAGACCGGCCACCTTGCTCATGTCAAATGGCCAGGTGTTGATGTCATGCAGATGAGTTCTGATTTCCATCAGATTGCGCAGCTTGTGGATCTTGTCGTGATCAAGACTTCGGCCTGAAAGCAGTTCGTTGAGCTCATGCGAGATGAGATTCAGCTTGCGGTCTTTCTCACGGATCATCGCACGGTGAATGTTGTAAATCGGCCAGAAAAGATAAAAAAGAATCGCCACTCCGAACATTCCGAACCATAAAGCCAGCAGTGAACCAAAGTTCCAGCCGCCGATATGCCGTGCCATAATGCTGCAGACATAGGGAATGACGGCAAACAGTGTCGTCTGCAGAATAAACTTGCCCAGCAGGCGTATGCCTGAGTTTTCTTCCTGGATGATGAGAATCCGCAGATCGAGATCCCCGAATTCCCTGATGAACATTGCAAATTTGATGAAATAGACAATTGCCGACGCCGACCAGAAGAGGAAGCAGAATTCATAGGTCAGATAGGCAAGCTCGCCACCAGGGCTCGCAAACGGAGTACCGATGATATAACGATCGCCGAAAACCGCGATAGTACAGATGGTTAACCCGATCGCAACCGGCAGAGGCGATGAAAAAATACGCTCGCGGGCCGCAAGATAATAATCTTCGCTTTTTTCCCTTGTCCAGCCTGTAATCACCGGAATTTCATTCCTGAAACGGTCGAGAAGCTTCTCAAACCAGACAATACCTGCCGAAGAAAAAAACATCTGCATGGCGTTGAGAAAGAAAGATATCAGGAAAATCCGGTCTTCCTCGCTGAAGGTCCAGTAAAGCGAAATACTGAAATAGAGAAACATGCTGAGAGTGAAATAAAACATCCAGTGACCGACGAAAGTCACACTCGCCGCCAGTCGGCTCTGAAACGATGCCGGCGGCAGTTGTACGACAGCGGTTTCTCCGGATGCAGTTTCGCCGGTGGATCTGCCGGAAGCCATAGACGACTGATTTTCGTTGCGGTCTCCAAGCCATTCCCGGCAGTGACGGCATTTCAAAGCCGACACAGGAATCTCGCTGCGGCAAAACCGGCACGGCACAAGATTTTCCTGATTCTGCATGCTGCTGCTCATCGCGAAACCCTCATCGCATAATGGTTACATCAAGTCTGACAGAGTCGGTAAAAGCATAGACCTCTTTAAAAACGCGGTATGAAATATCAACCGCCAGATCGATGTCACGGCCGACATGGTGATTGAAAGATTCCTGGATTCCGATTTCTTTGCCACCGGGCTGGTCAAGCATTGAAGCCTTCTGCGCATCGATCGAAAGGGCGGTGAAGAGGCTTCTGGCCTTTTCCAGCTCATCTTTTGTCAAAGCCTGAAACGGCAGGTCAAAAAACAACCCCGAAGCTTCGTCAAAGGCAAACTGAACGAATTTTTCATTTTCAGGTTCTTCGATAATGATAAACCAGTCGTCACCGGAATTCTGCAGTAAAGTCTGAAGCGCGCTGCGTATTCTTTCCTTCACTTTGTACCTCAATAAAATTGTCCGCAGAAGTTAATTCTGCCGACTGAAATTTTCTCTTGGCAGAATATCATATTTCGCATAAAATTAATCAGGATAGTTTGTTACGTGATTTTTTTGTCTGAACGGTATTCACAAGAAAAATATCTGAAGCTGTTTATCAGGCGAAAAACAAGTGAACTGCGCGGGGAAAATATCATGCTTGATGCAGAGACGCTGCGTGATCTTCTTGTACACCTTTCTCAAGAAGACAGAAGAGAATGTATCGATGAACTGGCGCGCCTGGAAATCTCAGAAAAAAACGCCGACCAGGTTTACAACATTCTCAAGGTGCTTGAAACCGGCCTCGACGTAAATATGGCGATACAGGTGAGAGCCATCTGCAGAAAGATCGAGGCGCAGTTTCCCGGAAAGTTCTCTTTTGAGTTTCTAACCTCTCAACCAGCAATCAAGCATATATTGCAGCCGGAAACCAGCAGTATCAACTCTGTAGATACTTCAAACGGTTTTAAAATCTGCCCGTTCTGCACCGAGACCATCGCCCCTGATTCGAAAGAATGCCAGTTCTGCAAATCTTCGTTCGAAGATCATGTATGCCAGAACTGCGGCCGGCACAGCTACGAGTCGATGTTCTGCATCTGGTGCGACTCTCTGATGAAAGATCCCGCATGGCAGAAGCCACCACTGACAAAACGAGCACTGGCCGCTCTTATCGATGCGGCCGTATTTGCTCTGCCGCTCTTTTTTTCAGAGCAATATGCGAGACATCTGCCGGCTTATCAGATCGCCCTTCTGGCAACAACCTTTTACACCTTATTCGTTCTTACTGGCTCTTCGCCAGGGAAGCGCGCCACCGGGCTTTTCGTTCTGAATTCCACCAAAGGCAGCCATGCCGGCACTCTGCAGATCCTTTTCCGCGAATTTCCCTGCCGACTTCTTTCATTAATGCTGCTAGGGCTCGGCTTCTTCTGGGGCCTGTTTGACGAAAACGGCCAGACCTGGCACGACATTCTCGCAAAATCTGTCGTGGTAAAAAAAACCGATCAGACCTGAATCCTGGAAAATTCTACCGCAATCTGTGTGCACACAGAGGCATTGTTTTTAACCAGTTCGATATTGGTCTTCAAGCTTTCTCCGGCAGTAATTTCATTCAGTTTTCCAAGCAGAAAAGGCGTTACCGCCTGACCGGTTATACCTTTTTTTTCAGCTTCTTCAAGGGCCTGAGAAATACATTTTTCGATTTTATTTTTGTCAAGGGCAGCATTTTCAGGAACCGGATTGCCGATCAGGATTCCGCCTTTGTACCCCATTGCCTGGGCCTGATAAAATATCGCTGCCGCTTCGCCGGCATTTTCGACTCTCTGCGGCACCCTGACCCCACTCGAACGATAATAAAAAGCCGGCATTTCGTCGGTGCGGTAGCCAAGCACCGGCACACCCAGGGTTTCGAGATATTCCATCGTGAGGGGAATATCGAGAATCGCTTTCGCACCGGCACAGACAACCATAACCGGAGTATGTACAAATTCAGGCAGATCGGCCGAAATATCGAAGGTTTCACTGGCACCGCGGTGCACGCCACCAATACCTCCGGTCGCGAAAAAGCTGATACCGGCCAGGTTGGCACAGATCATTGTCGCAGAAACGGTTGTAGCAGCGTTCTGTTTGAGAGCAATAACCACAGGCAGATCGCGTCTTGAAGCCTTTCTGATATTCTTCGAGGTGCCGAGAAATTCGAGATCCTGCTCATCCAGACCAATCTTGATTACCCCATCGATGATGGCAATGGTTGCCGGAACGCCGCCATTTTCTCTGACGGTCTTCTCAAGCAGTCTTGCTGTCTCGACATTCTGCGGGTATGGCATGCCATGTGAAATAATAGTCGATTCAAGGGCAACCACTGCCTGCTTTCTGGAAAGAGCATCTCTGACTTCTTTTTTTATAACCATTTCCCTGAATTGCATTTCCGGCTCCAATTATTGAGATTTTTTAAGATACGGGCACTTCAACCGCTGGCACAGGTCACTGCTGCTGCACCTGCCCCCAACGATCATCACAGCCCAGTGTGGCGGTTCATAATCATCCATCTGACTTATCAACTCTTCAACTTTTTTTGCATCTTCCGCTGAAAGAATAACGTCGTCGGTTGAAAAGTATGAGGAATTACACCAGTAAATATAGGTAACCTCAGGCAGATCATCAGCGTGCAGACTCGTTGCCTGAAAATCTCCGCAGGTATCGCAAACCAGAATCAACTCTGAGCCCGCAGGCAAAAGTTTCCTTCCGGGGCATCGGCATTTCTGACATTCCCCGGCAAAAACCCTGAATCTGGTATACTGCACACGGTCTGGCATGGGGTCTTCAGATTCACCAAACCCCATCATAATAACTTTTCTGCCATCAACGGTAAGCATCGCAATCACCTGTTTCCAGCGGATCATTAATTATAATCCCTGTAACCAGCAAAAACAACCGCACAAGCAATTATCATAATATTATCAATAATCAGTATTGTGATAATAAAAAAGCAGGCAATAATAAATTACCCACACACGTTCTTATAAATGTCGAATTTCATTCTGCCATGCGAACCTCACTTTTACGAGAAGCCTTCGCGCCCGGTCGAAGTAATACAGATCCTGCAAAACATCCCGTCTGCCGACGGCAAAATTGAAGGGTTAAAAAGCACCGCCCAATCCAAACAAATATACAGCAGGCACTCTCGCGTCAGACAATATGAACACGAAACTGCAGATACAATTCTGACAAAACACAACCTCAACCATCCCGGCCCACCTCGCCCGTATTGCTTTATCACACCAGTCATTCCATAAGCCGCCATTCTTAAAAACATTACAGCATATCTTCTTTTTTCGCCTCACATTTTTCAAACCAACCCTCTTCGACCAGTTTTTTTTAACCCACTTTTTTGAGGGCATCTTCCCTCAACATTTTTATATCTCAATTATTCGACCCGCATTTTTTCGATTTAACTTCTTCGAATCATCTTCTTCAATCTTACCTTTATCCACCAACCCGATTCAGCTAAATTACATAACCCTCATTTTTTTTAACCAAATCCTCTTCGACCTGGGCGATTCAATATGATCTTCTTTAAACTATTCTCTTCAGATTTCCAACTCAACTCACCTTCTTTTGTGATTAAAATTTTAATTTATATTTTTTCACAATCATCCGGACTTACCAACACTCCAACCCACCCCCCTAACAATAAAAAATATTTTTTTATCAATACAGAATCAGAAATTTGGTTTTCTAGAAAGCGTTTTTAATAGAAAAATAAATATTTATTTATAAATCAGGGGGAAAATGCCCCTTCAAGGGGCTGCTTTTTTTCACAAAAAGAGTATCGCAAAAAGATCATATGTTTCGATGATTGTGAAAAAAACAGAACCCCCCGCAGAAAATACTCTGCGGGGGGTTCTGGGTCGCGCTCTATTGCGACTGCTTCAATCTATTCCGCCCTGATCAGGCCCTGTTTGAGCATTGAGTTGATTCTGGAACTGAAACTGCTTCCAGAACCGCTGTAATAAGGCTTCAGAGAAAGATCGGCAGACGGGGTTGCTACCTGCTCAGAAGATACGGTTTCGGTTGCGGTTGCTTCAGTGGTGACCGGTGAAGCTTCCTGAGTGGTCTGATCAGCGACTTCAACCTGGGTATCAGCTGCTGCAACTGGTTCTGTTTTTTCAGAAGCAGTGAGAGAATCACTGGCAGACATATCGCGCCGCTCGAGCTTTTCGCAAAGCTCTCTAAGCTTGGAACCAATTGCCTTCAGACTCGGTGAAAGCTCAGCAGGCTTAACTTCAACTACATCAACTTCACCGGTGGCCTTCTGTTGGCGCATCTGGCGAATTCTGGCCATCTTGGCAAGTGCAAGCATAAAGGGTTTCTCAACCGAAGGTTCAATACTTTCGATTGTGGCTGCTTCAACCGACTGTTTTTCTTCTTCAGGAACCACCACATCGGCCACAACCGGAGACCCTGCAACTACTTTCTCACCAGAGGAGAGAGAGATAGCTTTATCGTTTTCAGATCTGTCAATTACCGCTTTACCATTATCAAAGCTCAATTTGAGAGGCTGAGCAAACCAGTTCCATTCAGCCGGAATCTCAGTCGGCACAGACTCAACAGCTTTGCGGGCTTTTTTAGCTTTTTTGGTTGATTTTACCGGCTTTTCAGCCTTTTTCTCAACGCTTACGGTTTTTTCGATCTTTTTAGGAGCAGAATCTTTTTTATCTTCTTTTTTCTCAGCTTTTTCAACCGGAACAACAACCGGTTTTGCCTGCTCGACCACAGGAGCGGGAGCCGCTTCTTTAACCGGGGCGTTTTCGACCGGGGCAACGACTTTTACTTCGGCGGCGTTGATATCAGGGGCGGGCTCAGTCACTGCCACTTCCGGTTCTGCCTTGATCTCTGCCGGCGGCACCTCGGGCTTTGCCGGTTGAGTCTTTGCAGTCTTTTTGATAGGCGGCGGTGCCACAACTTTAGGCATTGCCGGCGGCATGACAGGAGCTTCCAGAGCCTGAACAGCCCCTCTCATGATCTGCTTGTCAGACCAGAGCTGAACTCCCAGAAAACTGGCTGATAAAATAAACAACACTCCGAGGGCCAACAGAAATGGCAGCCCTTTTTGTCGTTTCAATATTCTCATAGGTAACCTTCCAGAAGGATTAATTACCATAAAGACAATAACCCAGCCAGTCTCCCGATCTGACAACAGACCTTAAAGACAGCTGAGTCAATGCCCGCCGAAAGCTGAGCAAAACAAGCCCGCAGGCTTATTTCTTCATGCGTTCAAGATATTCACCAGTTCTGGTGTCAACCCTGATAAATTCTCCAGCTTCGATGAACATGGGTACATTCACAACATGGCCGCCGGCACAGACGACCGGTTTGTTTGTACCACTGGCTGAATTGCCCCTGACGTTAGGTGGAGCTTCAATTACTTCAAGATCTACAGAAGGCGGCAGCTCTGCGCCAATCGCCTTACCTTCATAAAGCTTGACGTAAATTTCCATCTGTTCTTTGAGAAATTTGGTCTGGTCACCAAGCAGGTCCATTTCCATTTCCATCTGCTCATAGGTCTGAGTATCCATGAAATGCAGGAAATGATCTGATGAATAGAGGTATTGCATCAGCTTGGTTTCGACGATCGCTTCATCAACTTTTTCAGTCGTCTGATAACGCTGCATGAAAGTAGAGCCGGTTTTCAGGCTCTTCAGTTTGGCCTGTGCCATTGCGCGCCAGTTACCCGGACGAACGAAATCTATTTCGACGACCTGACAAAGCTCGCCATTATAGAGAATAACCATGCCTTTTCTCAAGTCATTAGCAGTAATAGCCATATATGTCTCCCTGGCTGGATTTTTATCGGCAGATTATAGCATATTTTTCACCTATACCTGCAGAGAAAATTTCTACGACACCAGACAAAATCAACACCGAAATAAAACACAATCAAACCGCGAAATTTTATCAATAAACAGTCAATGCATCCAACACGGGCTTATTATCACATATCAAATACAACAAGACGCAGTTTTATTATCACAAAATAAAAAAGACATCGTCATCATTTTTACAAAATAAACGAAGTCTCATTTCACAGTTATCAATAAATAGATATTAAATTCAAATCACATTCGATGCAAAAACCAAATTTCAAACATGATGCCAAACAATTATCGCGCAAGTAAAACCATCTCAAAAACAGCCAGCGACTATCAAAAAGCGGACAACAAAACGACTTCAGAATTTTACAGCGGCTTAATATTGAGGGCATTTAAATCAGCCATTTCTGACTGACAGATATTCATATAAGCAAAAGATTTATCTTAAACATTATTGGATTGCTTCCGATATTTCTAAAGACAAAGCAAAAGGGGAAACCCCGAATGCTCAAAAAAGCAGAGTTCACGCCACAAACAACAGGAGGCAGGTCTTGGTCAGTTATATCTTTCAGGGAATTCTTCAGGGATTAACCGAATTTCTCCCGGTTTCCAGCTCCGGACACCTGACCTTGTTCCAGTATTTTTCAGGAATGAAGGATCTTGAAGCGAACATGCTGACCGATGTGGCCCTGCATGCCGGAACCCTTCTGGCGGTAATTTTCTTTTTTCGTGCCGACCTCCTACCCTACTTCACTCCAGCCGGCTGGAAAGACCCTGTAAGAAGAAGAATTGCGCTTCTGATAATCGCCGGCAGTATTCCAACCGCCATGATCGGACTGACCTTCAAAGACAAATTCGAAGCCCTTTTTGCCATGCCGGCAGCTGTATGCATTGCGCTTTTCATCACTGGCCTGCTGCTGCTCGTTTCTGAAAAACTCAAAAAAAGCGCCGACGGCTGCGAGCTCGGCAATCTTTCATACCTTAAAACCATCATCGTTGGCGTAGCCCAGGGAATCGCCATAACTCCCGGCATTTCCCGTTCCGGTTCCACAATTGCGACCGGGCTTCTGCTGGGCCTAAAGGGCGAAGATGCCGCCAGACTTTCATTTCTTCTCATGATTCCGGCCGTGGGCGGCGCCACCCTTCTTGAAACCAAAGATCTGCTCGAAGCTGGCCTGCCGGCCGCCATCGATCCGGCCGGACTGGTTGCCGGAACCCTTGCGGCAACGATCACCGGATTTCTGGCACTCAAATTTCTTGTTTACATAATTCGCGAACAAAAACTCTCATATTTCGCCTATTACCTCTTTCTGGTATCGATTGCCAGTCTGACTTACATTCAACCTGCGGGGAATTGAACCATGAGCAACAAAAAGATCCTGCTCCCGGAAAGCAACATCAAAGAAAGAAGCCGGGGCCGCAGCAGACAAGCCACTGAAGAAGCAGTTCAGGAACAACGGACTGCACCATCAAGGCAGCGCGCCAGTTCTAGACCGGCACGCGGCAATACGAGAACCATGCCCATGGTTACCGATATCCGACAGCGAAATGAAGCTGTCGGTCTTGTGCTTGTTGGCGTCAGCGCCTTCTCTCTGTCACTGATCCACTATATCAGCTCATCAAAAATCCCCGGAATCATAAATGCAACCATGGTCTATCTCGGCGTGGGCGTTTATATACTTCCAGTTCTGGTTGGTCTGATGGGAATTCAGAGGTTTCTTGAAAGACCGTTTCAGAATCTTGGCTGGCGCATTGCCGGCTGTTTCGGCGTAATGACCTTTGGACTTGGTCTGCTCGGCCTCGAAGGCGGCAAACTCGGGGTTCATACCTTTGAATTGTTTGCCGGCGTTTTTGGCCCGATTCCGAGCAAAATCCTCTTTGTGTCACTCGTTCTCTCATCGCTGATTTTTGCACTCGATATTCTTTACAAAGACGTTCTCGCCGCAACCCTTGTCGTAGCGAGCCTTATCACCCGCCTGGCATTCTTCACCTGGGAAGTCACCCTTGCCCTGCTTTCAATGCTCATTGGTGCAGTAAAAACCACTGGCGACCTCATTGCCGCAGTAATTGGCCGCGTCAAAAAAACCTGGGAAGAACAGGAAATCGACCCCGAAGGTCATCTGGGCAAACTCCTCTCTTTCAGGCCCAGAATGCCGGCCGTGAGTGATGAATTATGTGAAGAAGCTGCAACCGCAGCTTCTTCGTCAGCAGCATTCACCAGAGATGAAGAAGAAGCCACAATCATCCCCGAACCCAAATGCTGGCAGGAAGAAATCAGAGGCAGCGAAAAGTCCTCCCCCACCCCGCCGGTATCCGAAAAAACAACACAGAGCAATCTTTCTGGCGTATCAGTGCAGGTAGCCACCTTTGCCAGTGAATGCATCTATTCACCGGCACCCGCGGTAGATGCAGGCACGGCTCAGGTAAAACCGGCAAAAGAAGAAACTGCCGGCGAAGAAGAGCTTCAGGTTGTTGTTCGTTTTGAAGACGAAGAATATGAAGATGAAGAAGATGATGACGACGATGGAGACTCCGAAGATTGTGAAGAGCTCGAAGACAATAATACCAATGGGGCACCCGGAGCGGTAAACCTGAAAACTGGCGTACAAACAGTTTCTCGTGAAACAAATCTTAAAGAGGAACCCGTTTATCTCGATGACAACCCGATTGACCACGAGCTTAAAAAAGAGGTGCACGAAAAGCGTCTCGAAAAGGTTAACCGCCATGCCGACGCACAGCTCCCGCCGCTTGAACTGCTCAAGGTGCCCCCGGTCCGCGACGTTTCAGAAACCAAATCGAGCCTGCAGGAACGCTCGGCATTTCTGCTGAAAACCCTTGAAGATTTCGGCATAAAAGCCAGCGTAACCGATATCGTCGAAGGTCCGGCAATTTCAAGATTTGAACTGAAGCCGGCCCCTGGCGTTAAAGTATCTAGAATCACCGCACTCGCCGAAGACATCTCGCTTGCCATGGGCGGCCTGCAGTTGCGCATCGAGGCCCCGATTCCGGGCAAACCGGCTCTGGGTGTCGAAATTCCGAACCCCAAACCCACTCCGGTATATTTTTACGATCTGATCAAAAACGAAAAATTCAAAACCAATCCGATTCCGCTGAACCTGGCACTTGGTGTAACCATAAGCGGACAGCCGGTTTTCGCAGATCTTGCCGACATGCCACACCTTCTTATTGCCGGCTCTACCGGGTCGGGTAAATCTGTCTGCGTTAACACCATCATTGCCAGCATTCTGTTTCAGGCCCGTGCCGACCAGGTTAAATTCGTAATGATCGACCCGAAGATGGTTGAACTCTCAAGCTATAACGGGATTCCGCACCTCATCGCCCCCGTCGTGACCGAACCGGAAAGAGCCTCCGCCGCCCTGGCCTGGGCCGTCGAAGAAATGGGCCGGCGCTACGAAATTCTTGCCAGATGCGGCTGCAAAAAAATTACCACTTACAACGAAGAACTCGAAAGACTGAAAAACGATGTGGACTCAGACCTTGAACAGATGCCGTTCATAGTAATCATCATCGACGAACTTGCCGACCTGATGATGACTGCATCGGCCGAAGTCGAAGGCTCGATCTGCCGCCTCGCTCAGATGGCGCGCGCCGTTGGCATGCATCTGATCATCGCCACCCAGCGCCCCTCGGTCAATGTTCTCACCGGCCTGATCAAAGCAAATCTTCCGACAAGAATTGCTTTTTCGGTAGCATCTGCTGTAGACTCCAGAACAATTCTCGACGCCAAGGGTGCCGAAAGTCTTCTTGGAAAAGGCGACATGCTGTTCATTCCCAAAGGCCGCAACAAGCCGCTCAGACTGCAGGGTGCCTTTGTATCAGACCGCGAACTGATGGATCTCGTAGAGTTCGCCAAGTCCCAGGGCCAGCCTGAATACATGGACATCGCGCCAATCCGCACAGAAAGTGATGACGATGCCGACGACGATGATGAAGCAGAAGATGGCGATTCTGATTCCTCTCTGATAGAACAGATTTACCGGTATCTTGAGACTCAGGAAAAAACTTCGACAAGTATGCTGCAAAGAAAGTTCAGAATCGGTTATAATAGGGCGGCCAGAATTATGGATCAGCTGGAAGAAAAAGGGCTGGTCAGCCCAATGGATGGATCAAATAAACGTAGAGTTCTCATCGGAAGGAGTAGCACTCAGGTATGACCAAGGAAATATGCCCTTTTCTGGGTAAACTGAGAGAAGACAGCCGGGCGGGAGGCGCCTGCATTCAGGAACAGTGCATGTTCTGGCATGCCCAGGACTCAAGATGCATTTTTCTTGAAATCGGCACCGCCTCACGCGAATACCTCGAGTCGCTGAAAAAACTTGCCGAACAGAACGAACTGCTCGCGCTGCGCGACCGCGCCAGCCTTTTTACCAACGATGAAAAGACCGAACGGGTCAACCTTTACATCAGCCAGGCCGGCATTCTCAAGAACAAGGGCAATTTCACCAAAGCCCTGCTCGACTACAAGAAGGCCCTGATTCTCGCCCCCGAAAACCCGGCCATTCATAAGGCTCTTGGCGACATTTATTCGGTTCAGGGCATTCTCGACGAATCGATTTCGTCTTACCGTCAGGCGCTCAAAAAGCTGCCGGAAGATGGTGAAACCTGGATAAGACTGATCCTGCAGTATCGTGCCCTGTGCGCCAATCTGCCCGACCGTGAGATGCGCCACAGCGAAATCATCGAAAAAATTCGCGAAGAGCTGCGCAGCATCGAAAGCGAATCGATGGCCAACTGCATCATGGGCAATGCCTACCTGATTCTGCACGCCCAGGATGCCGAAAAATTCAAAACCCAGCGCGCCGAAGCTCGCCTGATGATGGAAAGGGCCATCGAGATCAACCCGGCAAATCTCTGGGCTAATCTTGGCCTCAAGGATCTGTGCATTTATGACGCCAACTATGAAGGTGCCGTAGCCGTTCTCATCAAGGCCATGAAGCATGTCAAAGCCGACCCGCGCCTGACTTTCGAGCTCGGGGAATGCTACCTTATCGCCCAGGCCGAACATGCCATGCCCGCCGAAGATGCTCTGACA
>CAZFUG010000075.1:0-16280 GCA_964522035.1 uncultured bacterium | reverse complement strand
CCGTCTTCATGAATGCACCCGAGATGCTGATGGCGGCCGGGCCGCTCAACCAGGCGCAGCAGAATATTCTTGCTCTGCAGACCAGAACTACCCGCCGGTTGATGGAAATGATCCATCATTCGCTCGATCTTTACAAAATGGAACAGGGAACCTACGAGCTCAAACCGGCGGTTGTCGATATTCTCAGAGTTCTGCGCGAAGTTCTGCGTGAATGTTCAAGTCTGGCATTGAGTCGCGATGTTGTCTGCACTATTCTGGTAGATGAGCACGAGCCACAGGAAGGCGAAGTGTTTGAAGTAAATGGTGAAGAACTGCTGTTTTCTTCGATTTTTTCGAATCTGGTAAAAAACGCTATCGAGGCTTCGCCCGATGGAGGGCTGGTTAAAGTCAACCTCAGTCATGGCTCTGAAGCGAAGGTGAACATTCACAACCAGGGATGTATCCCGGAAAAGATTCGCGAAAGATTTTTCGACCGCTACGTAACTTACGGAAAAGACCGGGGTTCTGGCCTTGGTACATATTCTGCCAGGATTATGGCACTGACTCTCGGCGGCAACCTGTCGTTCGTTTCGAATGAAAAAGACGGAACCACGCTGATTTTTACTCTCAGGTCTTCAGGAGAAGCTCATGAAAATTCTTGTGGTTGAAGACGAAGAAGTCACGAGAGAATTTATGGTCATGGCCATTGAAGGCCTTGGTCACGAAACTCAGGCTGCCGTTGACGGCAAGGCCGGTCTGCAGGCGTTTAACGCTTTCAAGCCGGATATTGTTTTTGCCGACATTCAGATGCCGGTCATGAACGGCCTCGAAATGCTTGAAAAACTGCGTAAGATAGACAACGAAGCTCTTGTTATCATCAATACAACCCTTGATGCGCCAGAATACACCCTGAAGGCGTTGCGGCTGAAAGCCAATGATTATCTGATCAAACCAGCCCTGATGAAAGATCTGCAGGGAATTATCAGTAAATACGAAGATATTTTGAAGCACCGGACCCTGCATCGTGAGGTGCTTGGCTGTATTGCCCGTCGCGAGCTGACCATGGAAATCTCAAACCGTCTCGATCTGCTGAGCAAGATTGTTGACCGGCTGATTCTCGAAACCGAGTCGGCACTTGAGTCGAAAGATCGTCTTGGTATAAGGCTCGGGTTGATGGAGATTCTCATAAATGCCATCGAACACGGCAATCTCGGTATCGGTTATCACGAAAAGAGCCTGGCAATAGAGCGCGGCCCGAATGGTCTTGAGCAGGTTATCGAAGAACGCATGCATACAGCACCATATCGCGATCGCAAGGTGCAGATAGAGTTCAAACTGAATCGCGAGCGCTGTGAATGGCTGGTCACCGATCAGGGCGAAGGCTTCGACTTCAATAATCTGCCTGATCCGAATGATCCTGAAAACCTGATAAAATGCCATGGTCGCGGTATCATGCTTGCCCGTCTGCAGTTTGACGAATGTACCTTTCTTGGCTGTGGCAACCAGGTGCGTATGGTGAAACGCCTGGTTTAACCGGCTCTGTTGCTATCTTCTGGCTGTTTCTGCCCGGCGTCTTTGCCGGGTTTGCGGTCGAATTTTCTGAACAGTTTGACGACCGTGCGGCCCAGCTCGTCGAGGCGGGTGAAGTTTTCCATCAGCGGCTCAAGAAAAGAGGGGCTGGCCATGTCGAATTCACGGTTCTCGTTGACGCCTATCTGCATAGGATAGATCAGAATAAAATTGCTGCTGGTGAAATAGCGGTTAAGATAATGAGGTATCTTTTCCATGCCGGCGTTGTGCGAAAGGCCGCTGCGCCTGCTCATTACGATGATGAGATTGTCGTCGGCTTTTATGTCACGGGCAAGTATGAGAAAGTCGTTCCAGTCTTCGAAAACATTGAATTCAGCCTCGATCGGAAACTTGCGGTTGATTTCACGCAGATATTCGCAGGTGCGTCCGGTAGCGTAAAAAACCAGTTTCGAACCGGTGTTGCGGCCGATGTTCCAGATTTTCGAAACCCAGAACGGAAAACCGACTTCACGTTCAGCCTGATCGGGCACGATGACGATATCGCGCTTGATCGTCGAAAGGGGCTGCCGTGGCCGGTAAATCATCGTCGTGACATTGCAGCTGTTGAGAATGCCTTCAGTAAGATGCCCGAGAAAAGTGTCGCTCAGGCTTTTCTGGTGATGCAGACCGAGAATCAGGTCGGTGATGCGGTAGTGTCTGGTGATGCCATTTATGGCGTTAATAACGCTGTGATCGTAGCGCAGCAGGCGCTTTAGCTTGCTGTCTGTAGCGTTTGCCGCCTTTTTGGCCGTATCGAGAATCTTCTGGGCTTCCTTTTCATCAAGTTCTTCGGCGCTGGCCTGGTTGATGACCGTCAGGGCGTAGAGACTGCTTTGACTCTGGCGAGATTTGACGGTCACGCTGAGATTGACCAGTTCGGCCGCATTTTCGATATTGCCGACCGGAATAAGAATGCGCTCTTCGTGACCACCTTCATGAGTATCGCTGTCGAGCTGGCGTTTCAGGGCGAGGCTTTCTGCACCTTTCTGGGCTTCCAGAGATGCGATGGTGCAGGTGACCAGAATCATCAGAATCGTGCCGTTGAGAATGCTGTCGTCGAGAAGCCTTATTGGCAGACCTTCAGGGGTCTGCCCCGTGACGACGTTGTAACCGACCAGCACCGCAGCGAGAGTGGCGGCCGCCTGCGCGTTGCTGAGACCAAAGATCAGCCGGCGCTGATCATCTGAGTAGTGAAAGGTTTTCTGGGTAAGCCAGGCGGCCAGATACTTGGCTGTGGTGGCAACAAGAGTCATGGTGACCGCAACATTCAGAGTGTGAAAATCTCTGAAAAAGGCACGGTAGTCGATCAGCATGCCGACTCCGATCAGAAAAAACGGTATGAAAAGCGCGTTTCCGACAAATTCGATGCGGTTCATCAGTGCCGATACCCGCGGAATCAGACGATTCAGGGCTAAACCGGCGAGAAAAGCTCCGATGATTGGTTCGACACCGGCAAGCTCGACGAGAAACGATGCCAGAAAGACCATCGCGAGAACAAAATTGAACTGCGAGACGCTCTGGTCAAAGCGTTTGAAAAACCAGCGCCCGACGACCGGGAACAAAAAAATAATCACGGCACTGACCGTGGCCAGAGACAGACCCATGCGCAGCCAGAAACCTTCAGTGATCGTGCCGCTGGTGATTCCGACGATGGCAGCTAGAACCAGCAGTGCCAGAGTGTCGGTGATCATCGTGCCGCCGATGGTAATCACCACCGCCTGATTGCGGATAACGCCGAAACTGCTGACGATAGGGTAGGCGATCAGAGTGTGCGAAGCAAACATGCTTGCCAGAAGAATCGATGACATCAGCGGCATCTGCAGCCAGTAATAACCGGCCAGTATGCCAAGCAGCATCGGTATTGAAAAGGTATAAAAACCAAAAATCAGGCTGCGGCGGCTGTTCTTCTTGAAATCGGCAATTTCGATTTCGAGGCCGGCGAGAAACATGATATACAGCAACCCGACCGTGCCAAACAGGATGATGGCACTGTCGCGATGCAGAAGGTTGAGCCCGTTCGGCCCGACCGCAGCACCGGCGATGATCATGCCGATCAGGTGCGGAATGCGCAGACGGTTTAGCAGCAGAGGCGTCAGAAGAATGATGAACAGAAGAATGGCAAAAATCAGTACCGGATCCGTAATTGGTAATGCCAGTTCTTTCAAGTTGTTGCCTCTTTTGCCTGCAAAATGCTTTTTCTTAAGCGCGGCTACAGACAATATCCCGATTTTGCAGTCGCTTTGTCAAGCAGTTTTGCAGCCGATTTGCCGCTGACCTGCGGATTTGTTATACTGCCCGCAGCCTTAGGCCGCATGAAAAATCTGTCTGAAAGAGGGTTATCCGCCTGACCAGTCATAGCTTCAAGACACTGCTGTTTGTGGTTCTGCCCCTGCTGTTGGCATTGTTTGGCAACAACCTTACCGTGATCAGACAGCTCGACCTGCATTATATCGATGGTCTGATTCCGGCGCTGGCACGCGGAATCGCGGCCGATGTCGCGATTATTGCCCTGTTCTGGCTGATATTGCCATTGTCGGCGGGTCGGCGTTTTGCCCCGCTTATCTTTTCGACGGTTCTCTCGCTGGCGCTGTTTCTGCTGATCGCTGATACAATCTGTTTTTTCTTTTCACTGGCCCGCCTCAATACTGGTGTTCTGCACGATATCAATATATATGCCATTAAAGCGGTTCTGACCGCTGGTGATGTCGTGATTCTGCTGCTGCTGCTTGCCATGGTGGCTGTCTTTGCTGCTGGTGCTTATTCTCTGGCAGTCGGTTTTGCCGCTGGAGATGCCGAACAGCGCCGCCGCCATCTAAAATTGACTCTGGTCGTCATATTGTGCGGTGTCGTTGCGCAGCTGATTCCGCTGCGTCTCGATGAGCCGACGGCTGCCCCGCTCTGGACCGGCGAACTGGCGCAGCTGAATAAAAATTCATTTCTGCAGAACCTTGGTAACGGCATTTTCGTTAACATCTGGAATGCCAGACCGGGAGCACTGTCAGTTGCATGGCAGCCATTTTCAGAAAAAGAAACCGCCGAACTTCGCAGCATGGGCCTTATGCACGTGCCGCCGGCTGAAGCGCCGCCACCCGAAAAACCATTCAAAAGGGTTGTCGTTCTGGTTCACGAATCGCTGGCGCTCGATTATTTTCATTCAGTCAACGCGGCTGTGCCCGCCGCCGCTTCTGATTTCCTCGATGGTCTGCTGCAGAAATACCCCTCAGCCAAAGATTTTCGCAATTCTTCATACCCGACTCTGCAGGGCCTGATCACACTTCTCTGCTCCAGAGTGCCGCCCGAATATCATCTGATTCAGAAAACCGGCTCGCAAAGCCTTTATCAGCTGATGCGACAGCAGCACGGCACGCGCGGCATTCTAATAACCGGTAACAGCCGCTTCTATGGCGGCGAAAACGTTATTTTCAAAAACATTCTCGGTGTCGACGAGTACATTTCGTATGAGGATCTCGCTCACGAATACCCAGAGCCGCCAGTTAACGACTGGGGTTTTCATGATGACGTTGTTTACGGCAAGACCCTTAAGGTAATGCAGCAGTATCGCGACCGCAGCTATCTGCTGCTTGCCAAAACCATCGATATGCACCAGCCGCCTTCCTACTGCGGCCTGCCCGCTGACCGGCTGCCGCCCGAAGTCGCTTCACACCCGAGTCAGGTGGTGCGTTCCATCTACTGGACCAACCACTGCCTCAGGCAGTTCTTTGCGGAGGTCGCCGAAAAGGGATTGCTCGACGACGAAACGCTGGTGATAGTGACCGCCGACCATTACCCGATGCCCAATTATGGTCACAGCGACCTGATCGGTGGCGAATACTACCTCTACAGCCGTCTGCCGCTGATTTTTGTTGCAGAGCGGTCATGGCAGACTTCGGGAAAGGTGCTCGACCAGCTCTGCTGTCTGCTCGACTTTGCGCCGACGCTGTGCCGGCTGTCCGATACCCGGCCGGCCGCTTCCTTTATGGGTTATGATATTTTTGTGCCGGCACCGGTTCCGAGGGCCCTTGGCTTCTACAACAATGTTTTCAATCTTGAAACCGCATCGGGAGCAGTGAATTTCCCGATCAATCTGGCGCCCGGCGAATACCCGGCGATTGCCCGCTGGATCAACAACACATTTGCGCCGGTTCCTGAATAAGACAACCAGATGACTTATTTGAGGCGCTTTCTGTCGTTCCGGTAAATGTCGGTGAACGCTTCGATGATTTTGCGCCGGCCGGTCAGAAATACGCCAAACGCCGCCGGAAAAGCGATATTCATGATCAGGGCGGCGGTTATGCCGACCAGCAGAGTTTCTGAAACCAGAGCTCCGATGCTCATGAATCCGGCGAACAGATAGATCAGAAACGCCGCGGTTGGCGCTATGCCCTCGTTCATGTCTTCCTTGAACAGCAGGCAGACCCGGTAATATGTCGAAGCAAGGGTTATGGCGATGATGGTCCAGAAAAAGCCCATGGTTGGCCCGGCAGCGATCAGACTGGTGAGAAAATACATCGTAAGTATTACCTTGATGGGGCCGCCCAGCATTGGTATTTCATTAAACCAGCCTCTTTGCAGACCGCCGTCTGTAGGTGTTCTTCTATTAGCGGGCAGCCCATGTGGCGTAAAAACCTGCACCGGGTTGGCTGATTCGGTGTCGATATTCCATTCGAGCATCGGCAGCAGTCTTATGTGATTATGTCTTTCAATAACCTGAATCCGGCTCAGCATCTGACCAAAGGCTTTATGGCAGTCTTCCGGGATTTCCTTGCCCCAGGCTTTTTCGAGAAGGTATTCCCAGAAGGCCATGAAGAACTGTTTGATGGGCATCTGACTGTGACTCAGGTGTTCGAAAACCAGAGCGGGAATTTTCGTGAATGATTCGATCAGTTCTTTTTTAAGAGTGTCGGCTTTTCTGGTATCCTGTTCAATTTCCAGCTTCAGCAGCACTTTTTCGACCATTTTTATCTGCAGAATGACGATTGCGTCACCGACCGAAAGCTGAACGCATTCGGGGTTGCAGGCAAAAAACATGCCCATTGACAGCAGTCGCAGGTCTCTTGGTTCGAGTCTGGTTTCGAGCTGCATGCCGTCGTAGGTTTCGCCAAGATTGCATCTGGCTTCGAGCACTCTCGCGTCGTCGTTGAAAAGGCGGCCAAGCTCAAACAGGTTGCTGAGCAGACTGCCCTGTTCGGTAATGGCCAGGCCGGCAGCAAAAGCGAGTGCCAGTTTGGCCACCATATATGAATCGATCGTGCCCATTGCAACCATTTCGCGCAGCAGAATGACGCAGGCATCGAGCCCTTTTCTGACTTCAAGAAAGTCGGGCGATTCGATCAGGGTGTTGATCTGATTGCCGGCGTCGCAGAGCTTTTTCAGCTGTGCGCTGTTTAAAGAGGTTTCAGACACCGGTTGAGCCTGCTACTGGTGCCGGATTTGCTGTGGTTACCCAGGCGGCGGCCTTTTCCTTGATTTCTACAAAATTGCCGCTGAGAGTGGTCAGGCGCGAATCCCAGTCGAGGTTGACCGGCTGGTTTTCAGCAGCCACATGGAACTTGATCATGACCATTATGAGAAACAGCGGTTCGAGGAAAGCGCTGCGGGCGTTGGCGGCACAGAGAAAGGCAGCGAGAATCGCGGCGCCGCTGAGCACAGGACAAGGTGATATCCAGACAAAAAGCATTGCCGGCGCCATGAATACGCCCCAGAGCAGAAAAGTGCAGACTTTGTCGAGAACTACTGCCCAGAGAGCGGTTTTTAGAATCTCTTTAACGTTGTTGCAGTAATAGAGCAGGCCGTCCTGGCCGCCGCGCCACGGGTTGGTTTCGCCGCGGGCAAGCGAATACGAGAAGATGGTTTCGTCGATGTAGGTCGAGGCCATGAAGAGAATACTGTTAACGAGTTTCATCAGGCTGTCGAGCCCCGGAATCGGCAGCAGACTGCCGATCCAGTCGAGGGTGTTGTTGAATGCCTTGACAACGCCATCGATCAGCAGGTCGAGCGCGAACAGCACGTTTACCTGAGTGAATTTTTCCTGAATGATGCGGCGGCCGTAGGCGAACATGCTTTCATCGCCGTTACCGATCTGACCGTGCGTGATCAGTTCGGTGAGCACGGCGATGTGGCCGCATTTTATAAGATAGAGGCCGTAGCGTACGATGGTATACCAGATATAGCCATAGATGCCCCCAAGGCCTGCCAGCCAGCCAAAGCCGAAGATGCCGTGAATTTTATCGCTGAGAAACGCTGCGCCGCCGAAAGTGACGATGGCCCAGACCAGAGTTACCAGACTGACTGCCAGAAGAATTCCGAATCTGATCAGGGCGTAGGGCAGTGTCTGCAGCAGCAGACCAAAAGCGGTTTTGATTGAATCGTCGCGAATGGCGATCGGGTAACTGTGGCGTACGTTGTCGGCGGTATTCTGGCTGTTATTCAAGTTTCTCTCTCCGGTCTGTCTGAAATACGCAAAAACACGGGCAGACGTTGTTCTGACCCGCAGACAGTATAAATTCCTGACTCTGCCAAGTCAAACTCAATCGATGGTAACAATTTGCAATATTTTCTGCATTCCGGACCGGCTTGTTGTATCATCAGCCCGGCATTATGAAAGCAACCGACTGGCTGTGGATGATAATACTGTCGATGATCTGGGGGAGCTCGTTCATGTTCCTCAAGATTGCGCTGCGCGAATTGACGCCGTTCTGGCTGATTTTTTTCCGACTGGCGTTTGCGGTGCCGTTTATGGTTCTGGTTTGCCGGTTCATGCGCCTGTCTTTCCCGCGTGATCTGCGTTCGTGGCTGTCGATCGGCTTTCTGGGCGTCATCAATACCGGCCTGCCGTTCTACATGATCAGCTGGGCGCAGCAGTTCGTCGATAGCAGCACCGCCTCGATTCTGAACGCCACTTCACCGGTTTTCGTGATGATTCTGGCGCATTTTCTCACCGATGACGAGAAGTTGACCTGGCGCAAAGTGATCGGCGTTCTGACCGGTATCGCCGGCATCACCGCGATGGTCTGGTCGTCGCTGGCGAGCGGCATCGTTCTGGCAGGCATGGCGCAGCTGGCCATTCTCGGCGGCACTTTCAACTACGCTCTGGCCGGTATCTATGCCCGGCGTTTCCGGCACCTGCCGTCGGTTCTGGTCACCGCCGTCAGCCTCGTTGGCGCTCTGATTTTTCTTTTGCCCGGCCTGCTTTTCGCCGAACCGCCGGCCTTTATGGCTCTCAAGCCTCTCACCTGGCTGTCACTGACCATGCTCGGCGTTTTCTGCACCGGCATTGCCTACATCATCTATTTTCGCATCATTGCCACCGCCGGCGCCACCAACGCGATTCTCGTCACCCTGATGATTCCGGTCAGCGCTCTGCTCCTCGCCAGCACCGTTCTCGGCGAAACCCTCAAACCCAACGACATCCTCGGCATGCTCCTGATCTTCTCCGGCCTCCTGATTATCGACGGCCGCCTCATCGAGTTTATTACCCGCCCCCGCCGGCCGGCAGACTGACTTTGATCTTCAATGTTCATAATGCGATTTAATCAATCAAAACATATAAAAAACAACAATTCAGAAGAAATTTTGCTGAAGAATAGTATGTTTCAGGTTAAGGACTTTGTAAAAAAAGTTGATTTTGACATGCTTCTGGAACAGGCAACCGAAGATAATCTGCATAATCTGGTCGATTACGGCGTGCCGCGAGGCAAAGAAGTCTGGTAAGAATATCGGGGAATGGGGCAGAAAATCTCAGGCTTTTTTCTTCTTCGGTTTTGCTGCCGGCAGCTCTTTGGCGGTTATGCGAAGAAGTTCGGTGAACCATTCGCGGTCTTCGAGCCGGCCGTCGATGAGAAATGCCGGTTTGGCACCGGGATAGGGGAGCCCTTCGGTAATTTCGCCAATGAAGGCTTTGCCGCCGGCGGTAGGTTTGACGAAGCACTGGTTATCGCACACCAGAGCCACAACCTTTTCGTCGAAATAGATGGCGTACTCGCCAAACATTTTGCGGTATCTGACGCGGTCGGGGCATTCGATCTGATCTATCACAAATTCAATAAAGCCTGCATCGGTAGACATATTTTCTCCTCGTCATCGGGTTGAAGCAGATATAAAAAATAAAACAGCTGTCATTCACGGAGTTTTCGTATAATCAGTGCCTGTTAATGCGGGGGTTCGGTCGGCTGGTAACCGTAGGTGAGCCAGCCATGAACCCCGGCGGGGTATTCGATGATACTCTGATAACCCAGGTTTCTGAGCACGGCGACGAACGAGGCAATCTGCACGCCTTCAATACCTGGGTAGACGATTATCAGACTGCCGGAGGCGGGAAGAAAAGCGGCGATGCTCGCCGGCTGTATATCATCGTAGATGATGGCAGCCCCGGGAATACTTATGTCACGGGTCTGCTGCCGGGCGCGGTATTCAACCAGCTGCAGCGGTGCGCCTGATTTCAGCAGGCCGGCAAGGGTGTCGGCACTGATACTCGAATCAGGAACGGCAAAAGTTACCGAGGCGGCAGCACAGCCGTTGCCAGGGCAGCCCCCGGTGCAAGCAAAAGCCGGCATGAAAGCGGCCAGAACCAGGCCGGCGGTCAGTATCAGTTCATGGCTTTTCCGGTGCAGCATAGCGTTTTATCATGTTTACCAGAAGGGCGTTGCTGGCACTCGCCGCCAGATCGACCGGCAGACGGCCGTCGTTTCTTGCCAGAGCCGGGTTTGCACCCCCGACAAGAAGAACCTGGGCAGCAAGATGTGGCAGAGTACCGCCGCAGAGATGCAAAGGCGTTTCACCTGCCGGATTACGGCAGTCGGGATTAGCTCCACATTGAAGCAGGGTGGCGATGACGCCGACCAGTCCGTTGCGCGCCGCAACGTGCAGTGCGGTTTCGCCGGCATTGTCTGTGGCGTTAACGTCGATGCCGGCCGAAGCCAGCAGCTGCGGAACCGTCAGCGGGCAGATCGTAACTTCGCCGGCCTGTGGCTGAGGGTTAAAGCAGAGAGCCTGAATGTTTACCGCATGATGCAGAGCGTTTCGACCATCATTGCTGCGAAGATTGATGTCGGCACCCTTTGCCAGCAGTGAAGTCACCATCTCTACTGCTCCTAGAGCGCAGGCATGGTGTAAAGGTGTCATGCCGGCAGAGTCGGTTGCATTGACCGCCGGGTTTTCCTGCATTGTCTGCCTGAACAGTTTTAAATCAAGGCTGCGCACTGCCACATTCAGTGGGTCGGCTGCGGCCGGTACTGCTGCAATAAATACGAGTGAAAATACCATAAGGAGGCAGACAAGCTTGTTCATCAATGTTCTCCACAGGTCGTGCAGTCAATAATTGTCGGAGCAGAAGAGTTAAAAATTGGCGGAACGGCAGATGGCTGATGAAAAGCGTCGTTAAAGCGCAGAACGTGCCCGCCGCCATCGGTAACCTGACCAAAATCAACGACAAGAGGTCGCGAAGAATTCTTTTCGAGTCTGATCAGATACCCGCCGAGCGGTGAAACGATCGGATCGGCCAGTATGGTCGGGGAGACAGAAAATTCATCGATGAAAACCGGGTTGCCTGCCGCATCGCTGACCCGCGTCAGAATTCTGACCTCTTCGCGCAAGACCGTACGATAGAGCTGGTAAAGCTTGAAATTAAGGTCGTTGAGAACGATCATGTCGTGCCCGGAATTCGAGATTTCAAGACGCAGACGGTAGCCGCCTGACGCAACGCCTGCTTTCGGTTCCGGTTCGGGTTGATGCAGCTGCGCAAAGGCTTCTGCAGAAACGTCTGACCAGACTATGTCGAGAGCCGCAAGCAGATTGTCATACTCGCCTTGCGACAGAGGCACATTGTCGGCACGAACAGCGCGAAAAAGCCTGATCGGCCCGGTTGCCAGCCCACAGTTGCGCATTTCTTTATCGAATTTGTCGCGAAACTGCAGCAGTGCATCGGCGAGCGCGTAAACTCCGGCATCACCTGGCCCGCCGGTTTTCTCGATCTGTTTCCAGATGCTCGGTTCCATGGTGCATGCGACCAGAGGCTGCAGGATCGGCAGCAGCAGAAACAACAGAATGGCTCTGAAAAGCTTGTGCATGCGTTTTCCTCAGTTAAGGGGCCAGGAACCGGCCGCCGCAGTTCTGACTTCGGCGACGGTACGGTCATGTATGCGGGCGGTAATGCGTTCACTGAGTTGCACTGTCGTTTTCGAACGCGGCTTCTGCAGCATTACCTCGACGGTTATGAAGGCTTCTGGGCGGCCGAGGTCTACGGCGTCAGTAGCCTGCTGCACGTAGACACCAATGCCATTGACGTCTTCAAGGCTGATCGAAAAATCGCCGACATCGTTGCCGAACGCAAACTTTCCGAGATCGGGCGAACCGACGGCGGCCGGGGTTATCGGTGGCATCTGGTTCCAGTCGCCGGTCTGATAACAGCGCAGTACATTTTTTCTGCATTCAAGAGCGCAGCCTTTCCAGCTGCCGGTTCTCTGCGCCTGGCCGAGCTCGGGCACCGCAGGTACGAACGGCGTCGTGATCGAAAAGAACAGCACCGCATGGTCGCTGGCCGAGGCCAGCTTGTCGCGCCAGGTGCCGTTGACGAAAATGTCGCGACTGCCGCCGATCCGGTCGGTTTTGCCGTTGGGTTTGATTTCGTAGGCATGATTGGCTTTTTCGAGAATTTCCTTCAGGCGCAGCAGGAATATCTGCGCCTGTTTCTGGCGCTGCAGCCGCCATGAACCGGTATCGAAGCCAGACTGACTTGAACTGAAAACGCCGAAGGCCGAGATCATGAACATCGAAAAAACTGCGGTGGCAATAAGGATCTCGGTCAGAGTTATACCCCGATCGCGGTATCGACAGGCCTTAAAAAAAGGATTCATTCTATAACCTCGCTGTCTGGCTGGCGTCGAGACTCATGCGGTAAGTGCCGACCACCTTTTTGCCTTCAAGCTGCAGGTTAACGGTTATTTCAATGAAGCCGCGCTTGAAATCATCGGCTGAAAGCAGTGAGAACTGGGTCGAGTAGGTGGCGATGCGCAGTGGTTCGGTGAATTTGTCCAGGCTGTCGGCAGCATTGGGAATATGATTGAGAATATCTCGCTGGTTGCCCGGGTAGGCACCCGTGAATTTGAAAAACGGCAGCGGGTTGGGTGCCGGCACAATCGGGGCTCCAAGCCCGACTTCGCCAGCATTGAGTCTTTGATGATAGACCATGTGTCGATACGATCTGAGAAAGAAATCCGGGTAGCGCTTAATTTTGAACAGGGCAATGTTTTGTATGCCTCTGGCAAAAAAATCGGCCTGAATCTGGTCGAGCTGCAGTTTGCTGGTAACGGTCGCCTGCGAAAATGATTTGAGGTAGGTAACGCCAAGCAGCAGAAGAATCGAGGCAATCGACAATACCACCATGATTGCCATGCCGGCGCGGTTTGAGAATGGTTCTGAAATCTTCATTCTGTCGGAGTTTGCCATGTTTATGACTCCAGATCGGCCACAAAGGTGATTGCCGTCACTTCTCGTTCGTTGGTCAGCCCACCAACCGGTTTAACAGAAACGGTAATCTTGATCACCGCGTAAGGTGCACTTGTGCCGTCGAAGCTTTCGGCCGGCCGGTCTCTGAATATCCAGGTCGAGGGCGAAGCCGGGTTATAGGCCGGGTTGGGGAAACTGAGTTCCATCAATGAATTGAACGTGATCTTCTGTCGTTTCAGTGTTGCATGCACCCTGTAAGTGTGCTTGTCGATTTTGACCTCATCGCCGAGCTCGATGCCTTCGAGCGGGTTGTTGAAAGTGTATTCGTCTGAGCCAGCTGAGGTCAGAAAGGAATTGAGCCGTGCAAAAGGCAGAGCTGCAAATTTGTTGAGTCTGTCGACAAGAATCTGCAGGGCCTCTCCCTGCCGGAAATCTGCCGTCGTACCGCGGTGCCCGAAGCTGATGACGCCGGCTGCCGAGAATGCGGCGGTGCAGAGAATGAGAAAAGCCAGCATGATTTCGACCAGACTTATGCCTGATCGAAATCTGCCGGTGATTGTTGCCATTGTTCTGCCTTTCCTCACTGACCGATGCGGTTGCGTTCAATTACCCTGAAATCAAGGCGGGTGGGGACAACGTCGAACACAGCTTCAACCTTGCGCTTGTTTACCTGCGGACCGACACCGGGTGATGCGCCAGGCAGGGCGTCAGAAGCGTAAGCAGCTGGGTTGCTCGGCCAGGTCGTGGCGTTGTCGCTTATTTCAAGAATGACCTTGTAGCGTCCCGGTTGTCTGAAAACATACTGCAGAGGCAGACTGGCTCCGAAGGTGCCATCGGCGAGACTGGTTCCGGCTGCATCGACGATCTTGTAGGTCAGGGTTGCGACTGTGCCGGCATTATCGGCAGTGAGAGTTTCAAAGCGCACCGGAACATCGACCTCGAGTTCTTTGCCTGACGGGAAGAGAACATTGGTGACCTGGCCAGCGCTGAGCCTGAAAACTGGAGCAAAAGCAGCGGTGTTGTCATCGCGGTTCCAGTTTTCAGGGCCGTTGTTGACCGCTTCGTTCATGCCCGGAGTCGAGAAGCGCACCCATGCAGGCGGAATTGCGCCGGTACCGGTTTCGATATTGTTCGGAACCATGAAGTTCTGGTCGATGTATTTGTCCTGGCTGGCCCGGATAAAGGCATTCGGGCGGTCGTTGTCGCGAACCACGATCTGGCCGCTTTTCTGGGCTGCAATGCTGAGATTGTTACCAGGACTGTAGCAGGCTTCCCGCCAGGCAAGACCGAATTCAAGATTCTTGTAGCCGCTGCTGTTGTTGGCGTGCTGCTGGTGCATGCGTGGCGACCACGAACCATTGTAGCCCCAGCGCTGATTGCCGTCTTTGGCCGGTTCGCGGCTGAAATGAGCAAGATCGCTGAGATTTATCGTGTAGACGCGATAAGCAAAACTCTTGTTATAGAGCCCGGTTGTTCCGGTAATTGCGTCAAATTCCGCAGAGCTGTTGACGGCCGCGGCCGACAGCTTATATGAAGCAGTCGGACCGCTTGAATACCAGCGTCGTTGCTCACCCTGCTCGGCAGTCATTGGCGCGCCCGGGGCTATATCCGGCGGCATGATGCCCTGAACGGTGTCGTAGGTGAAAGTCCCGATCTGGTTGGCGGTATTGTGGTTAACGCGCAGTTTGGTGCCAATTCCGGCAACCGTCGAGTGATACAGATCACGGCCCGGGTTTCCGATAGAGCTGTTGGCCATCGGGTTGTTGTCACCGACCACAAAGACCAGTTGAGGCGGGTTGGCGGCCGGCGGTGACTCGGTTTCATTCAACCCTTCGCCGGTAGTCCCGTAAAGGGTATTGTTGTTGATGAAATAAGCCTGCGCAACCGGATTGACCGAACTGTTGGAAGTGTCGGCGTAGGGGTTGAGATAAAAGCGGTTCGGCGGCGTATTGTCGGTGATCAGAACTTCGGCATCCGACCAGATGCGCATGTTGATAACCCTCGGAACCGGTTTCGTTTCTCGAATCAGCGTGCCACCGACTCTTCTCCAGACTTCCTGGTAGATTTCGTAGCGGTAGGTTCTTCTGAAATCGACGCTGAGAGAGTAGCTGGCCGGTTCAGATGGCACGGGAAAAAGCTGGCGCAGCTGCGTGAGCGGCAACGCGGCCTGGGTAGTGTTGATCTGCTTGTCAATGATGATCTCTGAACCGCGTTTCAATTCAGATTTCCAGGTTACCGACAGACCGCCGACCCACTTGACGCTGCCTGGAATCAGATTTGGATCGGTTGGATTTGGCGGTTCATCACTGGTCATAGAAGCCACGCGGTTGACGCCTCTCGCCAGGTTGTAGTTCGATTCGCGCAGCTTGAGGCTCCAGTATGACGGCGGGTCGGCGTATTCAAGTTTCCAACTGCCATCGGCATTCTGAGACGCCTTGTTCGGCACGAGACTGTGCCCGTCGATAATGAAAGTGGTCGGGGCCAGGCTGGTATTGGTTGGATTACAATGCGTGTGGCGGCATCTTTCGTTGCCCCAGAGACTGTTGTTACAGCCATAGCCAAGGGCGGTCGGGCCTGGCTTGTAATTAGACAGCATTGGATCATTCGGATTGGCCGAACTGCCAATACCGCTCATTATTACACCGCGGTCCTGCGGGGAAATGACGGGCGGAACCTGCTTGATACTGATTTCAGCCCACGCATAGTTGTTTGCATCCTGGCCAGGTGCAACGAGCGGCGCTTCAGCAAGCGGCGGTTTGAGAACATCGCCCTTGCGGCTCGACAAGGCACCGACCGGAAGGTCGCGGTAATCGTAATAACGATAGGTGACTTTGACGCCGACTCTGAATTTGCCGGCACCCGGCGGGAAAAGAAACAGATAGTCGCCGCTGACACCGTCGGTTTCCATGTCGAGAATCGTGGCCGGGGCAGTCATCAGAGCGCCGAAACGGTCGTGCGTCTGAATGACTTTCCAGTAGTAGCGGATGCTGGACTTCTGGATGGTGTTCGGGAACTGCCCGATGCGACCGTTGCTGTTCG
Source organism: uncultured bacterium (assembly GCA_964522035.1). Classification (GTDB taxonomy): domain Bacteria; phylum Muiribacteriota; class Ozemobacteria; order Ozemobacterales; family Ozemobacteraceae; genus Rifleibacterium. The sequence goes on along the minus strand of CAZFUG010000075.1, from coordinate 251 downwards.
TATCTTCGCCGACATTACCGATGTTTACTTCATTGGCATCGAAATAGGGGGCATTTTCGACCATGAACCAGTAGTCTTTGTCGTCGGCATAATCGCCGTTGGCGTCAGGAACAGCCTTTTCAAAACCTGACGTTGCTGAAACCATTGGCCCGACACAGTCGGTTCGCGCCTCAAGGCTTGATGGGCGTGGCGGTGATGGCGAGTTGATGACAGCCAGTTCTGTTCTGATGCTGGCATTTATAACCGGCGAC